>CAVAPE010000010.1:0-46937 GCA_963590405.1 Eubacterium sp. CAG:180
ATGCACCGGCGCCTTAGTGAGGAAAGTGTAGTTGTCGCGATGTTTGCTCATTTTTATGTTTCTATATCAGCACCTCCCATTCTCCGTGTTTTCTTCCGCCCAGACGTCTAAGCAAACCTTCTTGCTGAAGTTTGCTGATAACAAATTTCACGCCATCTTCAGTGATGTCACCTATCGCATTCGCAACATCCACCCTTGTCCCTTTTGGATTTTCCCGTAAGTAGTCCAATACTTTCTTTTGGGTAGTAGACAACTCCTTTTGGGTAGTAAAATCGTTCTTTTGGGTAGTGATTTTATCCTTTTGGGTAGTAGAATCGCTCTTTTGGGTAGTGATTTTATCCTTTTGGGTAGTGATTTTATCCTTTTGGGTAGTAGAATCGCTCTTTTGGGTAGTTCTCCAAATGATTACTTTGAATTCTTTTGCATTATCGTCATTGTCCAATTCTATATTCGGACATTCGGCAAGAATGCGCACAATTCCAGAACCGATGCCTCTATAGTGCAACGCATTGGTTGCAAATGTAGCCATAAACGGATTACGCTGATAAGTTTTGCCTTTGCAAATATCATCCTCTGTCAAGCCTCCAGCCAAACATCCTGGACTTATAATCTCCACCCTATTGTCAAAAATGAATATGCGGATTGGAGCATGGCGCAGCAAATCTCTGTGAACCAAAGCATTCTGTAATATTTCCTCCAGTACGGTTTCCGTTATTTCAAGTTTGCCCAACGTGTTGAAAGAGGCATCCGCTTCTTGCACGTTATGCAGATTGGCTTTGAGGAATGCCATACTTTTATCGTAAAGTTGCGGCATATTGCCGAGAATTTCTTTTGTGTCGCGATATTGCACACCAGCAATGTCATTCCCGAAAAACGAAACGGCCTTAACCATAAAGGTCGGACACCGATATTCGGGATGCTTGCCAAAAAATAGGTATCCAGCAAGGGTCGGCACCCCATTTTCGCCTAACACATGTATATTTTTCAGCATTTGCTCCGCGTTGCCGCCAAAACTTTCAAGACTTGAGGCATAAACCTTTCGGAAATAATCATCGATAGCATAGGTATCGAGGTCGGAAAACGAAGTTCCTTCCACTTCCGACGCATCTGGCGTGAAACTGCCCGAATCCTGAAAGAGAGCAAGTATTTCGGAATTTTCCGTAATTCGTCGTTTGTCAGCACCCTGTTTCACCCATATTTCGCCATTCAAGTTCTTGTATGGCTTGTTTTTACCTTCATCAACAACGCATATAAGAAAATGCTTGTTGTCAACATGTTCAACCTCCGTTTTGATATAGATGGTTGGGCGAACTTGCTCATTGGCAACATTAGCAAGTTCACGACTAGTAGACTGTATCTGTTCGTATGACAAACCGACAAGTTCTCCTGTTTTGTCCTCTACTCCAAACAAAATTATACCGCCCTCTGTGTTGGCAAAGGCTATCATCTCCTTGGCAATTTCTTTTTGCGAAGTGAATTTTTCCTTAAACTGCACCTTTGTCGTTTCACCACAAAGACACATATCTTTAAAAGCATCTTTTGTCATCATTGGTATAATCTGTTTGTGCTAATTCAACTTTTATCGGTTACTTCTGTGTTAGTGTGAGGCGGACGGCGTCGGAGGCTACGGTGAGGCGGGCGTGGGAGCCTTCCACGATTGGCAGGTTGTGGTCCACGTGCCCAACGGGGAAGTTGTAAGCCACAGGGAAATCGTAGTCGGCAACGATGCGCTGCACCATGTCGTACATGTTGTCGAAGTCCTTCGACGGCTTGTACTCGGTGAACTGCCCCACGATGAGTGCGCGCGTGGAGGCGAGTGTGCCGTTAAGACGCAGATGGTAGAGCATACGCTCAATGCTATATATAGCCTCGTCGATGTCCTCGATGAAGAGGATATGGTCTTTGCGCAGGAGGTTGAAGTCGGTCGACAGCAGTCCGCTGAGCACGGCAATGTTGCCACCGTAAATCTGTCCTTCAGCCTCGCCAAGGCGGTTGCGGTGGTCGGGAGCGACGGTGTAGTCGGGCATAGTGCCAGTAAGCACGGCACGGAGCGCACGACTGCTCTCGTCGTCTGGATGGTTGGTGAGGTGCTTGCACATCGGCGAATGGATGCTCGCCACGCCGTCGCGCGCCAGCGCTGCGTGGAAGGCGGAGATGTCGCTGAAGCCCATCACCCATTTGGGGTCGCGCTGCCACATCCCCGGCTCGAAATGCTCAAGCAGATGCACCACGCCATAGCCACCACGGCTGCAGAGGATGGCGCGCACCGACGGGTCGGCAAGTGCCTGGCGGATGTCGGCAAGACGCTCTTCGGCGGTGCCGCTATACGAGCCGCAAGTGCCTTTGCAGTGGGGCATCACCACGGGGCGGAAACCCCAACTTTCGAGGGTGGCGCAGGCACTGTCCACGAGTTCGTTCTTTATTGCGCTTGCCGGCGACAGGATGGCTACGGCGTCGCCTGGCTTCAGTGGTCTTGGATATATCATGAGGATGGTTAGTTTACTTGTACTTTAATTCCTTTTTCGCGAAACACCTCGGCGATGCGCTCCAACTCGTTGCGCTCCACCTTCTGCAGGTTCTGCTCTGGCGTGGGGCGGTCGAGCGAATAGAGCATCACCTCAGCCGGCTCGATGGCAAGATAGGCACGGAGCAATGCCTCAACCTCGGCGTCGGTGGTGTTGTCGAAATGCTCGCCGTTGTGCTCGCCGCGCACCATCATTGTTTGGATGATGCACTGGTGGCGGAACTTCTTCAGATGCTCCACAACCCATTCTACGGTAAACTCCTTGCTGGCAGGGCGGTCGATGGCACGCATCGTTGCCTCAACGGCAGAGTCGAGTTTGAGGATGTTGTTGTCCACCTTCAGCAACGCTTCAGCCACGCCCTCGCGACCAATCATCGTGGAGTTGGACAGTACACTGATTTTCACCTCTGGGTAGTATTTGTCGCGCAACGCAATCACATCGTCGACCACACCAAGGAAGTCGGGATGGAGCGTCGGTTCGCCGTTGCCCGAGAAGGTTATCACGTCGAGCCTATCGCCAGCGAAGTGCATAGCCTTGAGTTTCGCCTCAAGAGCCGTGCGCACCTCCTCGCGAGTGCTGATGCCAGCCTTGCCAGTGCCCTGCGCGTTGAAGCCTGCCTCGCAGTAGAGGCAGTCGAACGAGCAGATTTTGCCGTCGTTGGGCATAAGGTTCACACCCAGCGACGTGCCCAGCCGACGGCTATGTATCGGACCGAATATTGTGTCGTGAAACAGTATCGTTACCATTATTTCTTTTCCATTAATCCGTTAATCAGTTCTATATATTTATTCGCCACCGCCGAATAAGAGAAGCGCTCTTCCACACTGCGGTGAAGGCTCTCGCGGTCCACTTTCTGCCCTGCTGCCCAGAGGATGCCGGCGGCAAGGTCGGAGGCATCGGGATAGGTGGCGAGATAGCCATTGTCGAGATGGCTGATGATGTCTGCCTGTCCACCATGGTTAAACGCCACGGCGAGGCAGCCGGCAGCCTGCCCCTCGGCGAGGGTCATGCCGAAGGTCTCGAAATGCGACGACGACACCACCACATCACTTGCAGCCATTATCTCAGGCACTCTCGACGGATCGACGGCACCGAGCCAACGGTAAGGCAGGCGCAGACGGTCGAGAAGCGAGTGGTCGCGGATGTCGCCAAAGAGTTGCAGTTCGATTTTGCCAGTAGCATCAGTGTCGGCAATCCTGTTGACCGCCTCCGTGAGCAGGTCGAAGCCCTTCACGGGGTCGTCGAGGCGCGCAGCCCCCATCGTCACAATGGTCTTTGTGGTGTCGCCCGTGCGCTGCCACTGGTAACGCTCCACAGGCATCGGATTGCTGACCACTGTCACCGCCTTGCCAGCGGTGAGCGCACTGCGGCGGCAGCAGTCGGCAAGCCAGCCGCTCACAGCCACAAAATGTATATCGGTGCGGTCGTAGACCGCCTTTTTCCTTTTCCACACCCTCCGCGAGAGGTCGCCGCGGCGAGGGAAACGCATAAAGGGGCAGTTGCCGCATTGCTGTTCATAGCGGCGACAGTCGTAGGCGTGGTGGCAGATGCCCGTGATGCACCACATGTCGTGCATCGTCCACACCAAGCGCTTGCCCATTGCGCCAAGGCGCTGCACGTCGGTGAGCGAAAGCATGCCCTGATTTATCCATCCGAGCAGCACCACGTCGGCCTCCTTGACCCACGGATGCGAAAGAGCGTCAACACCATAGCGCGCCGTCGACACCTTAAACAGGTCGCGGCGGTTGAGACCGTTGGTGAGGAAGATGCCGAGGCGCTCGCGCAGAAACGCCCACCGGCGCTGCTCGGGAGTGCCGCACACGTCGACCAATGGGTCGCTACCCGTGCGGTCCACCACCAGCATACGCGCATCCACGCCCGCATCGGCGAGCGCATGCACCAGTCGCCAACTGGCTATAGCCGCGCCGCCAAGGGCGTCGGCAGTGTTGAGCATCACCACTTTCATCGCTTCACTCTTTTAAGCATTGCGCCGAGGTTGATATGCTCCTTTTTCAGTATCAGAGCCACAAAGCCTATGAGTAGCACGGTGTTGACTGCCAGTTGCAGCACGGTGTTGCCCACCTTGAGGTATTCAGCCACGCAATAGAGCGCGGCGGCGGCAATGACATATACGGAAATTGACTTGAGGTCGTAGTCGATAGGATTCTTTTTCTGTCCTACGACGTAGGAGAACACCATTGCCACGCCGTAGCCAGCCACACCAGCCCAAGCACACGCCATATAGCCGAAGCGCGGCACGAGAAGGATGTTGATGGCAATCAGCACGGCGCATCCCACAAAGGAGAAGAGTGCGCCCCAGAGTGTCTGGTCGATGAGTTTGTACCAGAACGAGAGGTTGAAGTAGATGCCCATGAGGATTTCGGCACCCATCACGATAGGCACCACGCGCAAGCCAGCCCAGTAGTCGGGGTTGGGGGCGATGAGGTGTTTGAGCACGTCGATGTAGAACACCACGCAGAGGAACGCCAACAGGGTGAACACGATGAAGTATTTCATTGCCTTGGCGTAGAACTCCTTGCTGTCGCGGTCACGGCTCTTGCTAAACACAATAGGCTCGTAGGCATAGCGGAAAGCCTGAGTGAGCAGCGCCATAATCATGGCAATCTTGCTCGCTGCGCCGTAGATGCCGAGTTGCATCTTGGCATCGCTGCCCTTATAGACGTGGCTGAAGATAATCTTATCCGCCACCTGATTAAGGATACCAGCAATGCCGAGGATGAGGATGGGGTAACTGTAGTTGAGCATACGCCGCGCCAATGCCCAGTCGAAGCCGCCGCCCAGTTTCACCAGCGGCAGCATCAGCACCATAATGGCACCCGTGCAGACGAGGTTGAAGAGGAAGGCATAGCCCACATCGCTGCCATGGAGAAACACGTAGTAGACGATGTTAAGCGCAATGTTGAGCACGATGAAGAGCAACTTCAGCGCCACGAAGTGGTAAGGACGCTTGCGGTAGCGCAGATAGGCAAACGGTATGCACTGGAAGGCATCCATCGCCACCACGCACATCATCATGCCGATGTACCACGGATGGTCGGCATAGCCCATTGCACCAGCAATCTGCGGCAGGAAGGCGAGGCAGAGCGCCACGAAGAGGAGCGACGTGGAGCCCACCATGATAAGGGTTGTGGAATAGACACGCCCAGGGTTTTCGTCCGCCTTGTTGACATAGCGAAAGAAGGTGGTTTCCATGCCGTAGGTGAGTATCACCATCAGCAAGGCGACCCAAGCATACACCTCTGTGACTACGCCATAGCCACCCGACTGTGCCGACATCGCCGTCACGTAGATGGGCACCAGCAGATAGTTCAAGAAGCGCCCTACTATCGAACTGACGCCATAGATTGCGGTGTCCTTCACCAATGATTTCAATCCTGCCATTTGCTATTTTCTATGAGACATCATCCTAATTAATCGGCATCCCGCTCCGTCGCACCATAGAGGCCACGGAGAGGAAGACCGAGATAGCGATAGTGCTTCTTGTCGTCTGTTATGTAAATATTGTCTGCCGTACTCCTGACGCTTTGGGCATAGGCATAACTCGACTCATCGTCACCCTGATGGCGATAGCCCCAGGTCTGTTTTTCCCACAGTGTTACTTCCTTGTCATAGTCCACCAGTGTGGTTCCGTCATAGTAGCCGCCAGCAGGGAAGAATACCTTATCTTCTAAAGTACCCTTTATCTCTAAGCCATGTATTGTCGAGCCGTCAGGGGCTATACGAGTTGTCCACGTCTTCGTGTAATAGTATTCAATCTGCCTTTCTTCCTTGGTGGGGACACCTCTTGGAGTTTCCCGCATCATGTAGCATTCGCCATGGGTAACGACCAACACGGCATCGTCGGCATCTTCGAGGTGTTCTGAATTAGCCACGGCACGGTATTTTGTTGCCGTGGTGCCATCGCTCCACTTGTAGTTGTCCCAAGTGTACTCGTCCTTCGGAGTGATCTCTCCCCATGCGTAGTAGTCGCCAGGGTCACCTTCGCTACTCGAACCGAGGTTGTAGCGGTCGATGGTCAGAGTGTAGTATGTGGTTGGCCCTGGAATGTACGGATCGTCGCCACCCCAGTCAGTATAGAGCAGTGTCACCTTGCGACTCAGTGTGCGCGCATCGCCCACAGTTGCCACTCTCAGACTGTCGCCGTAGTAGACCTTGCCAAACACCTTCACATACGGTCGCCAAGTGTAGGTAACGCCTTTCTCCAGTCCGTGAATGGTAAAGTCGTAGGTGTTCATCTCCTTGCCCAGACGCATCTTGCCGTCGCGCTCGTAAGTAGGGTTGCCAAACGGGCTGTAGACCACGCCCACTTCCATCTTGCTTGGCGAGAACGCCTTTACGGCCTCGTCGTTGATTTTCACGCCGAACTTGCCTTTAATTATCGTTGAGTCAGGACCTTCAGTACTGTTGAGCGTGAAGGCAAACAGTCCGCCGGTTGGTTCACTAAATGTCAGTCTACCACTGCCCATGCCGCCGAATTCCTCGACCGCACCCGACTTCTTCACCACATAAACGTTGTCGCCGGCGTGCGCCACCGTCGCCGCCACAGCCAACATCATTACCAATGCCAATCTTCTAATCATACTCTATTGAATTTACAATCAAACAATTCACAATAAAAAATGTTCATAATTCTCGCGTGTCACCACCTGAAAATCCACATCGCCGTACGACCTTGCGAACGACAGCGGCAACGCCGCCTTGCGGTTGGGATTCCACTTCATCTCCACTGCCGTCAACTGTCCGTCGACCTCTTCGATGTAGTCAATCTCCTGCTTGGTCTTCGACCGCCAGAAATAACTCTTGGCGTAGGACTTCGCATAACGCAGTTTTTTCAGCCGTTCCGACACTATATAGTTTTCAAACAATGCTCCAGTGTCCATTCTGCTTTCCACCATCTGATAGTTGCCTATCACGGCGTTGCGGATGCCGCAATCCCAGAAATAAATCTTGCGGGAGAACTTCAGTTCGTTGCGCAGATTTCGGCTGAACGAGCCAAGGCGGAACAGGATATACGACTGTTCGAGGAGCGTAATGTAACTCTCCACAGTCTTAGGGTCAAGTCCGCAGGTCTGCGCCAACTCGTTGTACGACACCTCCGACCCGATCTGGAAAGCCAGTGCCTGAAGCAGTTTCACCAACTTGTCGCTCTTCTTTATCCGGTCAAACATCAAGATGTCCTTATAGAGATAACTGTCTGCCAACTCGGTCAGCACGGTTCTCTCGTCGCCCTCGTTGTTTACCACGTCGGGATAACTTCCATACACCAACCGATGTGCCAAAAGCCTCTTCTCTTCGAGCAACCCGTGGTGCTCCACCAGTTCAGCAAACGAAAGTGGATACATCCAGTATTCGAGTTTTCTGCCCGTCAGGGGTTCGTTGATTTTATTGGACAAGTCGAACGACGAACTACCAGTAGCCATCACCTGCACATCGTCAATATTGTCGGTTATCAACTTGATACCCAACCCGATGTCGGCAATGCGCTGCGCCTCGTCAATCACGACTATCTTCTTCTTTCCGATAACCGTTTTGAGCATCGTCGACGATGCGTTCTCAAACATGCTTCTCACGTCCTGCTCGTCGCCGTTGAGCCACAACACGTCGTCACGCCCTTGGAACAGGCTTTTCAGCAACGTTGTCTTGCCTACTTGTCTCGCTCCAAAGAGTATGATGGCTTTTCCTTGCCATAGCCTCTGCTGTACTGTGTCCTCTAAAATACGCTTTATCATAACTTGCCCTGTTGGTTTATAACTGGAGGCAAAATTAAGTATTTTTCGACGCTATTCCATAAAAAACGATACTTTTTTGGAATTAAATCCAAAAAAAGCAATACTTTTTTGGATTTAGGTGCTTACAGGCGGCGCTTTTCGGGCGGATAGTCGATGCTGTAGTGCAGTCCGCGCGATTCGTGGCGCTCTTTAGCCTGACGCATTATGAGGTAGCCCACGTTGATGAGGTTGCGCAACTCGCAGATGGCGCGCGACGCCTTGCTCTGCTTGAACAACCGCTCGGTCTCCTCGTAGAGGATGTCGAGGCGGTTCCATGCGCGGTCGAGGCGCAGGTTGGAGCGCACAATGCCCACATAGGTACTCATAATCTGGTTCACTTCCTTCATGCTCTGCGTGATAAGCACCATCTCCTCGTTGTGGGTAGTGCCCTCGTCGTTCCATTCTGGCACATCCTCGCGGTAGGTGTAGTGCCCGATGTTTGCCATGGCGTGGCGGGCTGCCGCATCGGCATAGACCACAGCCTCAATGAGCGAGTTGGAAGCCAGACGGTTGCCGCCGTGCAAGCCAGTGCATGAGCATTCGCCCACGGCGTAGAGGCGGTCGATCGATGAGCGTCCGTCGAGGTCAACCTTGATGCCGCCACAGAGATAGTGGGCTGCCGGCGCAACGGGGATATAGTCTTTGGTGATGTCTATGCCGAGGCTGAGGCACTTGGCATAGATATTTGGGAAGTGATGTTTCGTTTCTTCGGCATCCTTGTGGGTGACGTCGAGCCACACATGGTCGTCGCCACGCATCTTCATCTCGTTGTCGATGGCGCGTGCCACGATGTCGCGCGGAGCGAGCGACAGGCGCGGGTCGTATTTCTGCATAAACTCCTTGCCGTCGAGGGTGCGGAGCACTGCCCCGTAGCCGCGCATCGCCTCAGTGATGAGAAACGAGGGGCGGTCGCCGGGATGGTAGAGTGCCGTGGGGTGGAACTGGATGAACTCCATGTCCTGCACGGTGCCTTTGGCGCGGTACACCATAGCGATGCCGTCGCCTGTGGCAACCATAGGGTTGGTAGTGGTGGTGTACACCTGTCCGATGCCGCCGGTGGCCATAACGGTCACCTTGGAGAGGAAGGTGTCAACCTTGCCAGTCTCAGGATTGAGGATATATGCACCGTAGCAAGTGATGTCGGGCGTGCGGCGAGTGACTATCTTGCCGAGATGGTGCTGCGTGATGATTTCCACGGCGAAAAACCCTTCGTAGACATCGATGTTGGGATGGCTCTTCAGCGCACGCACAAGGCTCTGCTGGATTTCTGCGCCAGTGTTGTCGGCGTGGTGGAGGATGCGGAACTCTGAGTGTCCGCCTTCGCGGTGAAGGTCAAACTCGCCGTCGTCCTTGCGGTCGAAGTCCACTCCCCACTGCAGCAACTGATTGATTTGTTCGGGTGCGCCTTTCACAACCTTCTCCACGGCAGCGCGGTCGCTGAGCCAGTCGCCGGCAATCATTGTGTCTTCGATATGCTTGTCGAAGTTGTCGACTCTGAGGTTGGTCACTGAAGCCACACCGCCTTGCGCATAGTATGTGTTGGCTTCTTCAATGTCCGACTTGCAGATTAGAGCCACACGACCTGTTTCTGCAACCTTCAACGCAAAACTCATGCCTGCGATGCCGGACCCTATTACGAGATAGTCATATTTACGAATCATGACAATTATTTTTCTTACACTGCAAAATTACTGAAATCACCCAACACTGCAAAATGCCTATTCCACAGCAGAGAGCACTTCACGGATGGTGGTGGCGGTGGCGAGGCTGTTGAGCACTGCCTCGTAGCGGCGGGCGAAGGTGGCGATAAACTCGTCGGAATAGCGGCTACGCTGCCACAGGAACATCAGTTTCGACTTGCCGTCGCGCACCACAAAGTGCATGTTGAACGGCTTCGGCTCGTAGTGGCTGGCGAAGGAGAAACGCACAGGTTCGAGCGCCTGACCTACACACGACCATGTGGTGAGGCTGCCTTGGAAGATAAATTCCATATAATCAATAAAATCCTTGCCCATCTGGCGCATTGCCTCAAGGTTGGCATAGGTGCACTTGCGCGGCACGGATGTTGCCTCCTTGGCTCTGGCGATGTAGTCCGCCACGGTGGTGTCGTCGTCAAACGGCACGGCGAAGACCAGATAGCGCGAAAGCATGCCGAGGGTGCGCTCCATCTCCTTGAGCGGACGGCTGATGAAGGTGTTGACGGTGGCAGCGTTGCGGTTGCCAGTGTACCACGCCAGCAACAGGTTGCAGGCGGCGGCAGTGACCACGCTACGCGCACATTCGGTGGCTTTGCATATATGAGAGAGGTCGGCATCGATGTCGACATACTGCAAAGCAAGGTCGTAGTTGTTGCCGTCGAGGTCGCCCTTCGGGAAGATGCCTTCGGCGTTTGCCCACATAGCCTTTAGGCGCTCCACAGCCTCTTTGCCCTCGTCGCTCTGCAGATACTGCTGCTCATAGAGCCCTACGTCGCACGCCGACCAGCCTTCGGGTGGCATCGGCTCGCCGTTGTAGGCTTTGGTCACGTCGTCAAACAGAGCCATCACAGCGATGGCATCGACGATGATATGGTGGATTTCAATCACCAGATACACGCCCGAGGGGGTGTGGATGAGGCGGAAATGAGTGAGCGGCACATTGTAGAGTGGCTGCGGACGCAGGATGGTGGCACGCAGGGTGTCGAACTCCTCATCGGTCATCTCCTGGATTTCCATCTTTGCGCGGTAGCCAGGCTCGATGCGCTGAAGCGTCTCGCCTTTGTCGTTTTTGTAGACGCGGAGCGCCGCCGCGCCGTGGTTGTTGAGTGCGTCCTCAAACGCCTTGCCCAAACGTTGAAGGTCAACCGCCTCGGGGAAGCGGAACATCTGCACGTGGTTGCCCATCATTCCGTGGGATGCGTCAAAATCTTGGCAGAACTTCTGTTCGCTCGCCGAGAGAGGTATGTCGATATATTGTTTTTCCATTGTAGAAACCTGATTAATAGATTGTAAACTTTATTGAATCCTGTGAAATTTCCTGCGGGCAGATGAAGTGGTCGGTGACGTAGCGGTAAAGACCTGCCTTGTTTGTTACCACCAACTGGTAGGGAGCGCCCTTCTCCACCTGCGACCAGCACACCGTGGTGGAGTCGCCCGCCACGGGCATCAACTCGTAGAAACTGTTGCCGCGGATGCACTCAAAGAGTTCGGAGTCGTCGGCTGTCGCCTTGCCGAGGATAGCCTCTTCGGTGAAGTAGAAGCCGTGGCTGTGGGTCACATCGCCCGTAAACCTCTTCATGTCGCGGTATGCCTGATAGTGCTCGCCCGAGCCGAAAGCGATGATTTTGGTGAGTTTTTTCCATATTTTTGATGCCACAGGCTGGTCGAAGCCGTCGCTAAACACTGCCTCAAGGTCCTTGCGGCGCGCCTCCGAGCAAGGGATGTCGGGGAGCAGCGACTGCCAGTTGTGCTCGATGAAGTCAAACATCTGCAACACGTCGTCGCAGGTGTAAGCCACTATCTGGTCGGCATCGGCATCGGCGAGGCTCTGCGCCACGAGGTTGCGGTAGGCATCGTCGCCGCAGGCATAGTAGCATTCCACTGGGGCGGCGAAGCGTGCGTGCACCACGCCGTTCTTCATATAGTCGTTCTTGAAATAAGCCTTCACCACGGCACTCTGCAGCGTGTCGACGGGAGCGCCGTCGATGGCTATCTGCGTGATTGGCTGGCTCTGCGCCAGCAACACATTGTTATGGTCGCGCAGGATGGAGTCGATGGCCTTGCGGTAGGGACGCAGATGCTCCTCGGTGCAAGGCAGGAGCGAACCGGCGACGGTCTTGAAATAGACCGTGGTCTTCGCATCGGTGAAAATGCGGTCCTCGCCCACGCGGGTCTGGAGGTCGACGAGCGGTCGGTAGAACTCCGCGCCCGTGAGCGGCATGCGGAACTGCCATGCCTCAAGCGTGGTGATCGACTCGAAGTCGTTGCGGTGGGCAAAGTCGGTGTTGAGGTTGGCGAGCAGGATTTTGCGCAGGTCGTAGAGTCCGTCGAGTTCGTTGCGGAGCAGCGCCTGCATGTCCTTCTCAGGGTTGAGGATAATGTCGCACGCCGTGTGGAGGGCATCGGCGAGCATCTCCTTTGTGTAGTATTTGTTGGGCTTGGCGGTTTGTGCCGAAAGCACATACTCGCCGAGCAAGTCCTTGATTTCCTGGCGTATCTCGCGCGTCATGTCCTTAGAATGGAGGATGAAGCGCGCAAGGATGGCAAGATGGCTCACCACCATCAGCGCATTGTTGATGCCGTAGCGCGTGAGGGTGTCGAAAATCTGTTTGTAGCCCTTGGCGTAGGCAAGGATGGTCTGCGCCGGCTTCTCGGGGTTCTGCACCAGAGAGTTGGCGTTGATCACATATTTGTAGCCGATAAACTGGTTGAGGAAGCAAATCCTGCGAGCGTGGGCGATGCAGTGCGCCACAAAGAGGAAGTCCTCGGCGAAGAGGAGGTTGACATCGAAGGTGATGCCGTTGTCCTTGAGCAGCGATGCGCTGTAGAAATAGGCGGTTGAGATGCCCCACGGATAGCCGAACATCTTTTCGGTGTCCCAGTGGCGGCGCTCCATGATGGTGCGGCGCTCGGTGTTGTTGAAGAGCATCTTGACGGTGAACACCCGCAGATTGTCGGAGTCAATCACCACCTCGCGGCGCACGTTGAGCATGTCGGAGTGCGTCTCCTCCATCGTTGCCACCACCGTGGCGAGGCAGTCGTCGGTGTAACTGTCGTCGCTGTCGAGCAGACCCACAATGGGCGCAGTGGCAAGCGCAAGGGCATGGTTGCGCGGCGACGAAGGCGTGCGATAGTTGTTGTTGAGTTCCGACACCACTACGTTGCTGTCGTTGCGAAACATCTGGTTGAGAAGTTCCAGATGCCCTGGCTCGCAGTTGTGCACAGCGATAATCCATTGCACATTCTCAAAACCGATGGTCTGGTTGCGCATCGACTTGACACATTCTTCAAAGAGTTGGGGTTCAACGTTGTGGTAGGGCGTTACAATCGAAATCTTGTATTCCATAATTTATGCAGTTTGGGGCTATCAATAACCATCGGCAAATTTACGCAATAAATCTGTTTCGGCAACACTCTCTTCTTTCTTATGTATTATAAAAACCACCGATAATGTTGTAAAACACTCGGTTTATGCGTAATTTTGCAGTCTGCAATATTTTACGCCGAATTTTGAGGCTCCGTTGCAGACCATTTTGAAAATAAAAAAACAGATATATGAACGTATTGGAGTTAAGCGAACAAGAGATTGTGAGACGCAACAGTCTCGCAGAACTCAGGAAGTTGGGCATCGACCCTTATCCTGCTGAAGAATATGTGGTTACAGGCCACACAAAGGAAATCAAGGAGAACTTCAGCGACGATGCTGAGCCTCGCGAAGTGAGCGTGGCTGGCCGCATCATGAGCCGCCGCATCATGGGCAAGGCTTCCTTCATGGAACTTCAGGATTCCGAGGGTCGCATCCAGGTGTACATCAGCCGCGACGACCTCTGCCCAGGCGAGGACAAGGATGCCTACAACGTGTTTTTCAAGAAACTGCTCGACATCGGTGACTTCGTGGGCATCGAGGGCTTCGTGTTCCGCACACAGATGGGCGAAATCACGGTGCACGCCAAGAGCATCAAACTTCTGAGCAAATCGCTCCGTCCGCTGCCAATCGTGAAGATGAAGGACGGCAAGGCATACGATGCCTTCGAGGACCCAGAACTCCGCTATCGCCAGCGCTACGTTGACCTCATCGTCAACGACGGCGTGAAGGACATCTTCTTGCAGCGCGCCACAGTGCTCCGCACCCTTCGCCGCGTGCTCGACGAGGCTGGCTACACCGAGGTGGAGACCCCGACGCTACAGAGCATCGCCGGCGGCGCAAGCGCACGTCCATTCATCACCCACTTCAATGCGCTCGACATCGACATGTATATGCGCATCGCTACGGAACTCTATCTGAAGCGCCTCATCGTGGGCGGCTTCGAGGGTGTCTACGAAATCGGCAAGAACTTCCGCAACGAGGGTATGGACCGCAACCACAACCCTGAGTTCACCTGCATGGAACTCTATGTGCAATACAAGGACTACAACTGGATGATGTCGTTCACCGAGCAGTTGCTCGAAACCATCTGCGTGGCTGTCAACGGCAAGCCTGAGCGCGAAATCGACGGCAAGGTGATCAGTTTCAAGGCTCCTTACCGCCGTCTGCCTATCCTCGATGCCATCAAGGAAAAGACGGGCTACGACCTCAACGGCATGAGCGAGGACGAAATCCGCGAGGTGTGCAAGAAACTCAACATGGAAATCGACGACACAATGGGCAAAGGCAAACTCATCGACGAGATTTTCGGCGAGTTCTGCGAGGGCACGTTCATCCAGCCTACATTCATCACCGACTACCCAGTTGAGATGTCGCCGCTCACCAAGAAGCACCGTTCAAAACCGGGACTTACCGAGCGTTTCGAACTTATGGTCAACGGCAAGGAACTTGCCAACGCCTACTCCGAACTCAACGACCCTATCGACCAGGAAGAGCGCTTCGTAGAGCAGATGCGTCTTGCCGACAAGGGCGACGATGAGGCGATGATTATCGACAAGGACTTCCTCCGCGCATTGCAGTACGGCATGCCTCCTACAAGCGGTATCGGCATCGGCATCGACCGCCTTGTGATGCTCATGACTGGACAAACCACCATTCAGGAGGTGCTCTTCTTCCCACAGATGCGTCCGGAGAAGGTTGCAAAGCGCGACCGCGAAGACGCCTACACTGCCGTTGCCATCCCAGCCGAATGGGTTGCTCCGCTGCAGAAGGCAGGCTACACCACTGTCGACAGCCTCGACGGTGCCAACCCGGGCAAGGTGCATCAGGAAATTTGCGGACTCAACAAGAAATTCAAACTCGGACTGACCAACCCTGCCGTCGACGACGTGGCAGCATGGATTGAAGCCGTGAAGAAATAGCAGTATGGCGTTTCCCGGTAAAATTGCTGTGATGGGCGGAGGCAGTTGGGCTACCGCCCTCGCCAAACTCCTGCTGCAGAACTGCGACAGCATCCTGTGGTACATGCGCCGCGACGACCGCATCGCCGACTTCCGCCGCACGCACCACAACCCGGTGTATCTGTCGGACATACTGTTTGACACCTACCGCATCAAGTTTTCCTCGGACATCAACGCGGTGTGCCAAGAGGCTGACACTCTGCTTCTTGCCATTCCATCGCCCTATCTGAAGGAACACTTGAAGAAAGTTACCGTCGACCTGAGCGGCAAGCACATGGTCACGGCCATCAAGGGCATCGTGCCCGACGAGAACTCCGTGGTGACGAAATACATGACCGACTTCTACGGCATCAGCCCGGAGCATCAGGTGGTGATTGGCGGACCGTGCCACGCCGAAGAGGTGGCTCTCGGCCGTCGCTCCTACCTCACCGTGGGTAGCCTCGACCCGGCATTGGCAGAGGCGTTTGCACCTTGTCTGCAAGGCCCGGCGCTGAGAACCATCGTGTCGAGCGACGTCGACGGCATAGAGTACGGCGCCGTGCTGAAGAACGTCTACGGCATCTGCGGCGGCATCATCTACGGCCTCAAGAACGGCGACAACTTCCTCGCCATGCTTGTGAGCAACGCCATCCGCGAGATGGAACGCTTCCTTGCCGTGGTAAGTCCACGCGAGCGCAACATCTGCGACTCGGTCTATTTGGGCGACCTTCTCGTGACCGCCTACTCCAAATTCTCGCGCAACCACAACTTCGGCGCCTACATTGGTCGCGGATATTCGGTGAAGGCTGCGCAGATGGAGATGGAAATGATTGCCGAAGGCTACTACGGCACCAAGTGCATCTACGAAATCAACAAGCGCTACGGCGTGGACATGCCGATACTCGACTGCGTTTATAGCATCCTCTACGAGAAAGCACCGGCGCAGAAGGCTATCGACCTGCTGGCGGAGAAACTGAAATAAATCAATCTATGATTATATAATAACGCTGATTATGAAGAATTTAGAATTAAACATCAAGAACGTGGCAAACTTTGCCACAAAGGCACAAATCGACGCCTTCAATGGCGCCGCTGCCGAAGGTCTTGAAAAACTCGAAAAAGGCACAGGTGCCGGCAACGATTTCCTCGGATGGATGCATCTCCCCAGTGCAACGCCGGAATCGCTCGTGGCCGACATCGAAAAGACTGCTGCCACCCTGCGCAACGACTGCGAATATGTCGTGGCTATCGGTATCGGCGGCAGTTACCTTGGCTCTAAAGCCGTAATCGAGGCGCTGAGCGACTCGTTTGCTGCCTACAAGCCTGCACAGGGCGCACGCGTAGTGTTTGCCGGTCAGAACATCGGCGAGGACTACACCTACGAACTGGTAAACCTGCTCAAAGGCAAGAAATTCGGTATCATCGTGATTTCTAAGTCGGGCACAACAACTGAACCTGCCATCGCATTCCGCATCCTCAAAGAGATGCTCGAAGCACAGGAGGGTAAGGACTTCGCTGCAAAGCACATCGTTGCCGTTACCGACGCTCACCGTGGCGCGCTCCGCAAACTCGCCACTGAGGAAGGCTACGCTACCTACGTAATCGAAGACAACGTGGGCGGTCGCTTCTCAGTGCTCACTCCAGTAGGCTTGCTGCCTATCGCTGTTGCCGGCTTCAACATCCGCGAACTCCTCGAGGGCGCAAAGGCTATGGAGGCTGCCACTGCGGCTGCCGACGATGCCAACCCAGCATATCTCTACGCAAAGACTCGCAACGCTCTCTACAGCGCAGGCAAGAAGGTTGAAATCCTCGTGAACTACAACCCTAAACTTCACTACCTCGGCGAATGGTGGAAGCAACTCTACGGCGAGAGCGAAGGCAAGGAAAACAAGGGTATCTTCCCGGCTGCCGTCGACAACTCTACCGACCTCCACTCAATGGGTCAATGGATTCAGGAAGGCGAGCGCACAATCTTTGAAACAGTGATTTCCGTTGCTAAGCAGCAGCACGAAACTGTTATCCCAAGCGACGAAGCCAACCTCGACGGCCTCAACTACATCGCTGGCAAGCGCATCGACGAGGTGAACAAGATGGCAGAACTCGGCACCGTTATCGCTCACGTTGACGGCGGTGTGCCTAACATCCACATCACTCTCGGCGAACTCTCAGAGCGTTGCCTCGGCGAAATCATCTACTTCTTCGAGAAGGCGTGCGGCATCAGCGGCTACGTGCTCGACGTTAACCCATTCAACCAGCCAGGCGTAGAGGCTTACAAGAAAAACATGTTTGCCCTCCTCAACAAGCCAGGCTACGAAGAAGAAAGCAAAGCCATCCAAGCAAAGTTGAAATAACAGCCATCAAGGCTCGCTAAAGCGAAAGCAGAAGCGCATAGAAAAGCCTAAGCGCTTAATGAAAAGAAGTCGGAGCGGACACCCGCCCCGACTTTTTTATTTATCAATGTAGACAGTCAGTTCTACTACCCTATTTTGCGAAAAATCGTCCATAAAGGTATACGCCGTCTACCTTTTAAGGCATTTTCTTGCAAAAACGACTATATGGAAGGAGTTATAATCAGTCTCCACGTTCCGCCATTTTCCGAGCGCTGAACGTATCCTTTTGAGATAAGTTGCTTGATTTGCTTGTTGACAGCAGCCACATTTATGCCAACCTCCTCCGAGAGTTTGGGTATCGTGATGTCGGGCTCGGAGAACATCAGATTCAGGATCTTGCTCGTAGATTCTGCTCGAAACATGACACGTTCGCCGTCGAACCACCACACTTTGTCGCCTCGCTCCGTCAGAAATCGAATGTTGTAGCCCACCTCTTCCACAAAGAGATTGGTGAAGTAGGTGAGGAACTGCTGTATGTCGCGCTTAGAGGCGTGTGCTCCCAACGAAGATGTCGCACCGACAGTAAGATCTGTTTTGTGGAGCGCTTCAAGATATTCGTTCTTCTTCCTGCTTCGCACCACAATCATAGGGTAGCCATGACGGCACAAAATGTAGTTTACCATCATTCTTGCGATTCGTCCATTTCCATCCTCAAAAGGGTGTATGCGGATGTAGCGGTAATGGAAGATTGCCGCCAGTTCCACTGGGGTGAACTTTCCCGACTGTTCCGCCTGATTGTACCAGTTCACAAGGTCGTACATTAGCGCTGGAGTTTCCTCTGGAGAGGCATATTCGAAGCGGTCGCCATAGCGGGTAATCACACTATTGGGTCGTGTCTTGTATTGTCCTGCATGAATTGTATAACTTGTCGTTTCGCCACCTGGCAGATTACGATACACAGTGTAGTCCTCCCTCAACAGAGTGTGGTGCAACTGACGGATAAAGTTCTGCGTGAGAGGAATGTCTTTCAACATAGCAGCCTCCGTCATCATCTTTAGACCAATATTGCTTGCCGTCATCTCCTGCACGTCCTTCACCTCCGCTTCTCCGACAACCTTGCCAAAAAGAAGCAGAATCTCCGTCTGTCCATACGTCAGTGTGTTACCTTCAATATGGTTGCTATTATAGTTGAAATCGATGGTAAACCTTCGGCTCAGCAGTTCCCTGTCACGTTCAGACAACGGCTGCAATGCTTGCCAACGATTCATTATGTTTTGCACCTTATCCATAATGTCTTATTCTTCATTTAGTTATCACCATTCAAACATACTAATACTCATCGAAATCACAAATTTTTTCAACAATCTTCGTCGTGAGCGCCTGTTGGGTCGTCGGAAATGCGCTCATAGAAGCCATCGTCGTACATTTTGCGGCGGCGTTCTTTCTCTTCTGGAGGCAGGGCTTCCCACTCTTTCGCCAGTTCCCAAACCTTTTCAAATTCAATTTCGTTTGCCATATCAGTGTTCGGTTTATATTCTTTTTTTTGCCCCTCTTTGGGCGGTTCTATTGAGGATTTTGATATTAGTTGTTTGTTAACCACAAAGTTACGAGAAAATTTTCCAAAAATGTAGTTTTTTCACAAAAAATCGAAAGCCTTGGCATGGACTTGATGAGCGAGAGATAGGCAATGCAGAATCCCAATAGAAGCGCATAGAAAAGCCTAAGCGCATACAGAAAAGAAGTCGGAGCGGACACCCGCCCCGACTTTTTTATTCATCAATGTAGACTGTTCTACTGCCCCCGTAGGCGGCGCTATATTTCTCCTTTCCAAAGCATTTTGAAGAAATCCATTACATAAATGCACTCCACATCACCCATTCGGCGGTTGATGGGGTCAAGCGACACAATTAGCAGCCGGCTGTCGGGATAGTCGGAAGCAAACGATTTGAGCCCCTTGAGATGTCGCGGCTGCACCTCTTCCACCGACTTGATTTCTATTGCCACACGAGCATCTCCAATTACTGCATCCACCTCCTGCCCTGTATATGTACGCCAATAACTCAATTGTTCATTTCTTTCGGAATATGCCAACCACGCCCTCAACTCCTGGATTACCAGATGTTCAAACGCATGTCCATAGTCGGCAGTACCCCTCACCAACTCATTGCGGTGCAACAGATAATTTGCGACACCAACATCGAAATAATAGAAACGCGGAGCCTGCACCAAACGTCGTTTTATGGACTTTGTGAAAGCCGGCACATGAAATCCCAACAACGTGTCCTCCAATATCTCGAAATAATTAACCACCGTGTTGGCGCTCACACCACAATCCTGCGCAATATTGTTTTTGTTTACCATCTCACCATCAGTCAGGGCTGCCACCTCAAGAAAACGGCTAAAGGATTTCAGATTTCTTACCAACGCCTCTTCCTTGATTTCTTCTTTCAGATAAACATCAATATACGCCGACAACCTGCGTTGCGGATTTTTTGCTAAATAATGAGGCGGCAGCATTCCGTAGTTGATGGCCTTTTGAAGGTCGAAATCGGGAATCTCGGCGCTGACAAACGGGAACAAATAAACAGGATAAGCCCTGCCACCAAGCGTGTTGTAACCCTTTCTCTTCAATTTGCGCGCGCTCGAACCACAGAGGATGAAGACAATACCCTTCTCCGACATCAAACGGTGCACCTCATTGAGCAATGCGGGCACTTCTGGTATCTCGTCAATTATCACCAGCGTTCCGCTCGGCTTGTCGCAAAGCATCTCGTAGAGCAACACTGGACGCTGCTCAAATCTCTGTTTCAATTCGGTGTTAAGCAAGTCGATATAGATATTGTTAGGAAATTTCTGACGCAAGAAGGTACTTTTGCCTGTTTGGCGTGCTCCAAACAAGAACACACTATCCTCTAAATCACTATCAATATGGCATATACGATTTATCATATCTCTATTTTTATACTACATTAATGCCTAATACAGTCCTTGCCTATTGCGGATTTTCAATGAAAATCCGCAACGCTACTGCAGATTTTCAATGAAAATCCGCAACAAAGATATTGTCAATCATCCTAAAATCCAAAAGATTTTCCTGATTTTTGTGGGGGTGGAATTTGGAGGGGTGTGGCGGATTAACTAAATTTGCTGCAATGTATGGGGTACAACACTATCCATCAGATTTTTATTAACCATTAAACACATAACGATTATGAAATACTACATCGCCAACAACGGCCAGCAGTTCGGCCCGTTTGATGTGAAGGACCTTCTTGCCAACGGTCTCAACCAGAGTTCGTTGGTGTGGTGCGAAGGCATGGTCAACTGGATGCCTGCAACGCAGGTGCCTGAGGTGTCACAACTGTTTAACCAAGTGCCGCCCGCAGTGCCTCCGACACAGCCACAACAGCAGCCCTACCAGCCGCAGGGCTATCAACAGCAACAACAATATCAGCAAGGTTATCAGCCTCAGTATCAACCGCAAGGCTATCAGCAATGCCGGCAGTCGATGGGTTTCGGCGAAGCCATCAAGGTGTGCTTCAGCAAGTTTGCCGACTTCGACGGTCGCGCTTCGCAAGCCGAGTTCTGGTGGTTTTTCCTCTTCACCATAATCGTGTCGTTCGTAACCTACGGCTTCGGTTGCATCGTCACTCTCCTGCCGTCGCTCGCAGTGGGCTCACGCCGCCTGCACGACACTGGACATAGCGGTTGGTTCCAACTCCTGAGCATTGTCCCGATTGTAGGTCTCATCCTCATCTACTGGTTTGCCATCAACGGCGACGAGGGCAACAACATGTACGGTCCGCAGCCATTAAAATAAGATTTTCTTTGTTCTTCCATTTTGTTGTCATATTTTTGTAAAAAATGGACTGGCTATGGATTTTGACAAGATTGTAGACCGCCGCCACACCGACTGCGTGAAGCACGACGGCATGGCAGAATTTTTCGGCCGCGACGACCTTATCCCCCTTTGGGTGGCTGATATGGACTTCGAGGTGTGCCCTGCCATCACGGAGGCACTACGCCACCGCTTGGAGCATCCGGTGTATGGCTACGCCGTGACGCCCGACAGTTACTGGCAGTCGATTGTCGACTGGGCTGAGAGCCGCCACCATCTGGAGGTAACGAAGGAGGAAATCACCTTCGTGCCAGGCATTGTGCGCGGCTTGGCACTGGCACTGCTTGCGCTCACCGACGAGGGCGACAAAATCATCATCCAACAACCAGTCTATCACCCCTTCCGCCACATCATCGAGGGCAACCGCCGCAAGGTGGTCAACAATCCGCTACGCATTGCCGCCGACGGCTCGGCTACGATCGACATAGCCCTGCTGGAGAAGCAGATTGAGGAAGAAAAGCCGCGGATGCTGATGCTCTGCAACCCCCACAACCCCGGCGGCTTCGTATGGAGCCGCGAGACACTGGCGGAGGTGGCTGAAGTGTGTGCCCGCCACGGCGTGATTGTGGCGAGCGATGAAATCCACGGCGACCTCGAGTTGTTTGGCAATCGCTACACCCCATTTCTCAGCGTGAGCGACGCGGCGCGGGAGATTGGCATCAGTTTTGCAGCACCGTCAAAGACGTTCAACATCGCCGGCATCGTGAGTTCGTGGTGCGCAGTGAAGAACCCTTCGCTCCGCCGCCGCTTCTTCACATGGCTAACGGTCAACGAGTTCAACTCGCCCACCTTCGTGCAGACCATCGCCACCGAAGCAGCCTACCGCCACGGCAGTGCGTGGCTCGACGAGGCGATAGCCTACATTGAGGGCAACATCCTCTTCGTGGAGCAGTATCTCGGCAGCCACATCCCCGACATCAAGCCAGTGCGCCCACAAGCCTCGTTTCTCGTGTGGCTCGACTGCACCGCCCTGGGACTTGAGGGGCAGGAACTGACAAGCCTGTTTGTCGACGGTGCACACTTAGGGCTCAACGACGGCGAGATTTTCGGTCCCGGCGGCGAGCGCCACATGCGCCTCAACGTGGGCTGTCCACGGAGTGTGCTCAAGCAAGCCATGGGGCAACTGGAGCAGGCGGTGAACAGGTATAAAGAACAGAAAACGAAATGAAATACAACGACGAAGACGACAAATGTTTAGGCATCGCCGGCATGGCGATAGGCATATCGATATGGAACGGAGAGGAACTCCTCTACCAGATTGACCTCGACAACGAGGATGGGGACTACATCTCATTCACCCCCGACTTCTATTTCAACGGCAATCCCGCCATGTCGCCCGTCGACTCGTGGCACGCCACGCTGAAGCACTATCAGATGACGGTGGGTATGCTCATAGCCAACCTCATGAGCCGCTCGCTCCCGTCGAATAAGCCCTTCCGCTTTTCCGACGCCAAGCGGGCAATCTTCGACGAGGTGGCTGAAGAAGGCAAGCGGTCGTGCCAACTGGAGGACGACGAGATACGCCAACTCTTCCAGGAAACATTCAGTTACCTTGAGCAGGTGTTTAGCAACCACTCCGTGCGCACCATCGCCCACACCTTTGCCAACCGCCTCAAGGACAGCCGCCGCCTCACCAACTACGAGGTGAAGGAACTGCTGGGCATGCTCAGCGACGATTAGAAGCAATCTACAAAAACATAAAGGCAAAAATGAAAACGAAAAAAGCAATCCTCGGCATCGCCCTTGCTGGCGCAGCCATCGTGGCTGCCACGGTAATGACCTCCGCAGGCAAGGCCGACGAGGTGATGACTCGCACCGCCGACGGCACCTATGTGGTCAACACCACCACCCTCGCCGGCGCAGTGAAAGGCTATGCTGGCGCTACCCCGCTGAAAATCTACATCAAAAACGACAAAGTGGTCAAGGTCGAAGCCCTTCCAAACCAAGAAACCAAGGGCGTGTTTGCGCGCGTAAAGCACTCATTGCTTGGCAAATGGGACGGCAGTACGGTGAAGGCTGCAGCAAAGATGAACGTCGATGCCGTGAGCGGCGCAACCTATTCGAGCAACGCCGTGAAAGAAAACGTGAAACGCGGCTTGGCATACTACAAAAAACACCGCAAATAAGTTCGCCGAGCAGAAAAAAAGATTAACTTTGCCGTATGGAAAGTTATATCGTTTCGGCAAGAAAATACCGCCCGGCGACGTTTAAATCGGTGGTTGGCCAGCACGCGCTCGTCAACACCTTGAAAAACGCCATCACCTCGGGCCGTCTCGCCCATTCCTACCTGTTCTGCGGACAGCGAGGCGTGGGAAAGACCACGATGGCGCGCATCTTTGCCAAAGCCATCAACTGCGAGCATCTCACTGCCGACGGAGAGCCTTGCAACGAGTGCGAATCGTGCAGGGCATTCAACGAGCAGCGCTCGCTCAACATCATCGAACTCGACGCCGCGTCGAACAACAGCGTGGACGACATCCGGCAACTCACCGAGCAGGTGCTCATACCGCCAGTCACGGGTCGCTACCGCGTGTTTATCGTCGACGAGGTGCACATGCTTTCCACAGCCGCCTTCAACGCGTTCCTCAAAACGCTTGAAGAGCCGCCGAAATATGTGATATTCATCCTCGCCACCACCGAGCGGCAGAAAATCCTGCCCACCATCCTATCGCGTTGCCAAAAATACGACTTCCAGCGCATCACGCCTTCCGACATCGCCGAGCAACTGAAATACGTTGCCGACCACGAGGGCTACACCACCGAGCCAGAAGCGCTCAACGTGATAGCGCAGAAGGCCGACGGCGCCATGCGCGACGCCTTGTCGATATTCGACCAAGTGGCAGCCGCCTCGCTTGGCAACATCACCTACCACGCCACTATCGACAACCTCAACATCCTTGACTACGACTACTATTTCCGCCTTGTCGATGCCTTCGTGGCGGGCAATGTGGAGCAGTCGCTGCTCATCTACAAGGAGGTGCGCGACCACGGCTTCGACTCGAAGGTGTTTGTCAACGGCGTGGCAAGCCATCTGCGTGAACTCGTGGTGGCTCATTCGCCCGAACTCGTGCCGCTGATGGAAGCCACCGGCGAGATTGCTGAGCGCTACAAGCAGCAGGCAGCCAAATGTCCGCTCGCCAAACTCTATGCGGCGATGGACCACTGCAACACGTGCGACCTCAACTACAATAGCGCAACCAACAAGCGCTTCCTCATCGAACTGACGCTGATAAAGATTTGCCAGCTTTTTAGCGATGAGGCCCCTGCACAACCTCAACAACAACAGTTGAAGAAGTTGGCTCCAACGGCAGCCCCCGCAGCGCAGACCCCCAAGGCGCAACCAGCGCCCCAAGCCGCTCCGAGGGTGCAGGCACAGCCTCAACATCAGGCACAACAACCGCAGGTTGCCCCGGTTCAGGCAACCGTCCAGCGTCCCATAGTCCGCACCCCAGCCGCCTCTGGCGGACTGCGTGTTGCTGGGCTCAACACGGTGTCGATAAAAGCCACTCTGGCAAGCAATCCAGCGATGCCCACAGCGACAGCCGCGCCCACAGCCACCGCAGAGAAGAAAGCCGCGCCGCAGCCCACAGGACCGCGTGCGGAGGCTTACACCGACGAGGACTTCAAGGAGAGTTGGCGCATCTTCGTGCGCGCCCACAAGAAGGAGTCGCTGCTCTACAACGCAATGATTACTGGTTTCCCTGAACGCATCTCGGGCGACAACTATGAGTTCTTCGTGAGCAACCCAGCCCAGAAGGAGAAAATCGAGTCGATGATGCCCGAAATCATGCAGTCCATCCGCAGCACGCTGAAAAACGACAACGTGACGCTCACCATCAAGGTGATGGACCGCCGACCGGAGGAAAAAGTGTGGACCCAGCGCGAACTGATGACGGAGGCTGCCCAGCGCAACCCCAAGGTGCTGGAATTCATAAAGAAATACCGTTTGAGCATGACTTGATCATGCCACCAATGCTACAATGACAAAAAAAGTACTGATTACAGGCGCAGGAGGATTTATCGGCGGCTTCATCGTCGAGGAGGCTCTGAGCCGCGGCTACGACGTGTGGGCAGCGGTGAGGGCTACCACCTCGCGCAAATATCTGCAGGATGAGCGCATCCACTTTGTGGAACTTGACTTCAGCGACGAGGAGAAGTTCCGCGCCACCATTTCCGCCGAACTCGCCGACCACGGCAAGTGGGACTATGTGGTGCACAACCTCGGCGCTACGAAATGCGCCAACTTCAGCGACTTCAACCGCATCAACTACGGCTACATACGGCTCTTTGCCGATACCCTCGTGGCACTCGACGCAGTGCCCGACGGCTTCGTGATGATGAGTTCGATGAGTGTGCTCGGCCTCGGCGACGAGAAAGGCTACACGCCGTTCACCTCGAAGAGCATCCCGATGGCCAACACCCGCTACGGACTCTCCAAACTCAAGGCAGAAACCTATCTGCAGTCGCTCCCCGACTTCCCCTACATCGCCATGCGCCCCACGGGCGTCTACGGCCCGCGCGAGCGCGACTATTTCCTCATGATTGAGTCGATACGCAAAGGCTTCGATTTCAGCGTGGGCTACCGCCGCCAGATGCTAACCTTCATCTATGTGAAGGACCTCGCCTCGGCGGTGTTTTCCGCCCTGGAGTCGGGCGTGCGCCGCAAGTCGTACCTGCTCACCGACGGCAAGACCTACTCGCAGAGCGAGTTCCGCACCATCGTGAAGCAACTGCTCGGCAAGCGGTTTGTAGTGCCCATAAAAGCACCGCTGTGGGTGGTGAAGATTGTGTGCGCCATTGCCGAGCGCATCGCCGCCGCCAAGGGCAAGGCAAGCACCCTCAACCGCGACAAATACATCATACTGCGCCAGCGCAACTGGACTTGCGACATCTCCGATGCCGTGAATGATTTCGGCTACTCTCCGCGCTACGACCTGCGTGCCGGGCTGGAGGAAGCCATCCAGTGGTACCGCGACAACGGCTGGCTATAATACTTAATCCTAACACCTTACGCCATGGAGATGCTGATGCAATACATGTGGGAACACCGCCTTTGGGGCACTCGCCCACTTGCCACCAACGACGGCAAGTCGGTGCGGGTCATCGACCCTGGTCGGCGCAACACTGATGCTGGTCCGGATTTCTTCAACGCCAAGGTGGAAATCGACGGATGTCTGTGGGCAGGCAATGTGGAAATCCACTACCGAGCCTCCGACTGGCACCGCCACGGACACGACACCGACCGCGCATACGACACGGTGGTGCTTCATGTGGTGGCAAAGGACGATGCCGCCGTAGCGCGCTCCAACGGCGAGCAAATACCGCAGATGGTGATGGCGTGCACCGCCGACATTGCCGACCGCTATGCCAGTCTGGTAAACTCCAAGGTGGAACTGCCGTGCAAGGCTATGATTGCCTCGATGAGTAGCCTCGAAACGGCTGAATGGATGCAGTCGCTCGTGTTTGAACGCCTCGCCGACAAAAGTCGCCGCGTGAAGGCTCTGCTGGAGCGCTACCACGGCAGTTGGGAGGACACGTGCTACGTGATTCTTGCGCGCACCATCGGTTTCGGCACCAACAGCGACGCTTTCGAACTCCTTGCTAAGAGTTTGCCGCTCAACCTTCTGCACAAACACGCCGACTCGCTGCTGCAACTGGAGGCTCTCTTCTTCGGGCAGGCTGGACTGCTCGACAAGCCAGCCACCGACCGCTATCAGGAGCAACTGCAACGCGAATACTCGTTTCTCGCCACAAAATTTTCACTGCGCCGACCAGAAGGGATGGAATGGAAAGCGTTCCGCATGCGTCCGCAGAACTTCCCATGGCGGCGCATTGCCCTGCTCGCCCACTATGTGCTTGGCGGCTTCCGCCTGATGGCGGATATCCTCGCCACAAAGGGCGACGAGAAGCAACTGCGCGACCTCTTCAGCGTGGCGCTCACGGGCTACTGGGGCAACCACTACACCTTCGGGCATGAGAGCGACGAGAAGGCACAGGCGGCACTTGGGCGCAGCAGCATCGACATTGTGCTCATCAACACCGTTGCACCGCTCTACTATGCCTATTCGGAGATTGCCGACGACTACGACTGGGCGGAGCGTGCCGTGTCGCTCCTTGAGGCGCTGAAGCCCGAGAGCAACCACATCACTGCGATGTTCTCGCAGGCAGGCATGAAAATAGACAATGCCCTGACCTCGCAGGCGGCAATCCAACTGCGGAATGCCTATTGCCTTCCGCGGAAATGCCTCTTCTGCCAAGCAGGGCACAAAATGCTTTCTGTGAAATAGAAACCTTATTAATGGCAACCGCCACAGCCGCCGCAACCGTCGCTGCAGCCACCGTCGCCACAGTTGCCGCCGCAACCGCCACACTGCGGATGGAGTTCAGCCTCAGTAGCGTCGCGCACGGTGATGATTTCACCCTTGAAGTGCATAGTCATGCCAGCCATCGGGTGGTTGAAGTCGACCGTTACATCCTCATCGTTGAGGTCGAGCACCATACCAGGAGCCGGACGACCCTCTGCGGTCATCATCGTGATGGCAGCGCCGATATAGACGTGCTTCGAGTCGAACTCGCCGTCCATTTCAAACATCTTGCGAGGCAACTTCTTCACCAGTCCGTCCTGATAGTCGCCGAAGCCGTCGTCGGGAGTTACCTTGAAGTCGAAGCCCTCGCCCACCTGCTTGCCGTTGATGGCGCGGCAGATGGCAGGAAGCATGGTTTCCTCGTCGCCGAAGACGAAACGTTCAGGCTTCTCGCGAGTCATTGACAGCATCAATTCCTCCTTGCCGTCGTCGCCTACCTCGTAGAGATCGTAAGCCATCTCTACATACTTTCCCTTTACAATTTTATCCATATTCTTGATTTTCTAATGTTTCGACTGTTGAAAATGCAAAGTTATCACATTTTTCCCAACACCACACGGCTTTTCAGAAAGATTACTTTGATGGGGTGTTGGATTGTCTCCATTTCTTGGCTGTCATAGCGTGTTTGTGCTTGAACATACGGCAGAAGTGGGGGACATCCCGGAAGCCGCACTTATAGCATACTTCCTGAATGGTAAGCGATGAGTTGGACAACAAGCGTTTGGCGTGTTTCAACCGAATGTCGGTCAGATTGCATCGCCCTGCTCTGGCACACCATTTGCTGCAATAATGACTTGATTTTGCCATTTTCTTCCCCTGTGAAGAAAATGGCCTCGGATTGTTGCTCGTATTCCGTCTGCAAAGGTTTCAATTCTGGAAAGGTCGCCAACAATGCGTGGAGGGAAGCCGATTCAATGGCGACGGTGATGTTCTCTATCGTTCCGCTGGTTTCGTTAAACCGCCAGCAATGAGGCATCTGCGGCGGAACCAGCACGAGGTCGCCAGAGCGGAATGCCTCCGTCGTATCGCCAATGACTCTCTCTCCTTCACCCCTCACCACAAGCGAAAGTTCCCACGTGGGTTGCTGGTGGAGACCTATCTGCTGGTGGGGAGCCAGAACCACGTGGTCTATCTGAAACGTATTGCCCATAATCCTACAAAGATAATTTCCGAACGAAATATACGACAATTATTTGAAACTATACAACAAATATGCGACAATATTTTGCGGTAACTTTGCACTCGATCGTAACATGACAAAGAAAATGAACAATAATACGTATTTGGCTTCCAAACCTCGATATGAGATACTTGACGGGCTGAGAGGCGTAGCGGCAATGATCGTGGTCTGCTTCCATCTTTTTGAGACTTATTCGGCAGGTCCCGACTATCAGATTCTTAACCACGGCTATATGGCAGTGGATTTCTTCTTCGTGCTGTCGGGCTTCGTCATAGGATATGCCTACGACGACCGATGGGACAGGATGAGCACTTGGAATTTCTTCAAGCGAAGACTCGTGCGACTGCATCCGATGCTCGTGATGGGAACAGTGGTGGGCGCTTTGCTCTTCTATTTCGGAGAATGCACAACCTTTCCCCTTGTAGGCTCTGCGCCTTGGTGGAAGGTACTGGCTCTCACCGTGTTCTGCTGCACTATGTTGCCAGCCGCAAAGTCGTGGGACATACGCGGTTGGATGGAAACCAATCCTCTTAACGGAGCCACTTGGTCGCTGATGTGGGAGTATCTCGCCAATATAGCCTACGCCCTTTTCATCCGCAGGTTCTCCAAGACGTTGTTGGCGATATTTGTAGCATTATCGGCATTCCTCACGCTCGACATCTGTCTCAACCTTGACGTGTTCCATCTCTTGGAAGGACGAATGTATGCAGCCAATACGGTGATTGGAGGCTGGAGCATTGATGCCGAACAAGGCTATATAGGCATTGCACGCCTACTCTACCCTTTCTTCTGCGGTTTGCTACTCTCCCGCATGAAAATGCTGATAAAGGTGAGAGGTGGATTTTGGTGGTGCAGTCTGATGGTGGCTGTGCTGC
This sequence comes from Eubacterium sp. CAG:180, assembly GCA_963590405.1. Taxonomy (GTDB): domain Bacteria; phylum Bacteroidota; class Bacteroidia; order Bacteroidales; family Muribaculaceae; genus Limisoma. Next base: position 29,964 of record CAVAPE010000010.1, read on the forward strand.
TCTGCTTGCCTTGCATCCCTGGCGGTGAGCGCGGCACATGGACTTGCGCCAATGGCATCTACTGTGCCCTTTGCATTCTCGTGCTTTTCCCACTCATAGTAGCGATGGGTGCCGGAAGCAGTGTCACCGACAAGCGAAGTGCCGCAGTATGCAAGTGGCTTGGTGAACTGTCATATCCTCTCTATGTCACACATTTTCCATTGATCTACCTGCAAATGGCTTGGGCTGCAAGTCACAAGGACACGCCTCTTGGCGTACACATATTCGTTGCTGTCAGCATCTTCCTCCTTTCCATTGGCATCGCTTGGGCTGCGTACAAACTCTATGACGTTCCTGTAAGGGAATGGCTGAAGAACAAACTGTTCAAAAAGAAATAAACACAAAATAGACAAAGCGCCCCGTAGGCGGCGTCACCCACATTTTCGAGAGTATTGATTGGTGTTGGTGGCGTCGCCTATGTGGCGTTTGCATGTCTGCCTGCTAATTTGCTGTGCTGGTGTAACAATTCGTTGGGGTTGTTGGAAATTTACAAATAATTTTATACTTTTGAGCCATGTTTAGTTATCGGTTCTTACTTAGCAGAATTTTGCGGTTCTGAGAAGCATACTTATCGAAGAAACGAGGTTTCCCACAGCAAAGAAATCTATAATTAACACTATAATTAACAGTTATGAAAAGGACTCTGAAAATTGCCCTGTCGTGTGCGGCAGCGCTGGCTATGCTGGCACCGCAAACGGCTGTGTCGCAAACCTATGGCTTGCGTGCGGCTGGCACTGGCGAGGGCGCTGTGAAGCAGAAGATGAAGCCAACTTCGCGCGCAGCAATGGACAAGAAATTTGCCCAGAACTATCCTGCTCTATGCCTGCAAAAGTACAAACGCACCGTCAAGGCTAAGGACGGACAGTTTGTGGAGGTGAAGAGCAACGAGAGCACAGCCTTGAAAAAAGGTAAGTCACAAAAACAAACCAAGAAGCAGATGCCAGTAAAGAAATCGCTGCTCACCTCCACCGGAGGTCGCGAACTCTACGGCAACGTAATCTACTCTTCTGCGTGGGACGATGAAGACCTCTACGGCCTCTATTCGTTCAACGCCACCGACCCAGTTTCTCCGTCGGTGAAATGGCGTAACGACTGGTTTATTGCCAACGGTGGCGGCGCTATGGTAGGCGATGTTTACCACGCCGTGAACTGGTCGCAGAGCGGCGACGGCTCTGTCTACTCAAACTACTACCGTTTCAACGTAGAGACAGGCGAAATCTATGCCGACCACACTCTTAGCGACATCTCACTGATTGCTACAGAAGTGGCTGTGGCAAGCAACGGCACCGTCTATGGCGAGTTCTACAACTCGACAGGCGACGGCTACGAACTCGGTACTGCCGACTACGATAACTACACCCACAACACCATCGGCACGCTCAAAAACTGGTACATAGCATTGGGTATCACCTCCGACAACACCCTCTACGGTATCACATTTGAGGGCGACCTCTACCGCATCAACGTGCAGAATGCCACAGAGACGCTCGTAGGCTCAACAGGTCTTGATGTGTCGGACTCCGACGGCGGTGCCTACGTCCAGAGCGGCGAAATCGACCAAAAGAACAACACGTTCTACTGGGCATCGGTCGATGCCAACGGCAACTCGGCACTCTACACCGTGGACCTCAACACTGCGGCGCTGACCTTTGTAGGCAATTTTGAGGACGGTGAAATCGTGGCTGGTCTGAGCGTCCCGAAGCCTGCGGCTGAGGACGGCGCACCGGCAGCCATCGAGGACGTTGACTTCTGGTTTGTCGACGCAGAATTGACGGGTAAGGTGGTTTTCACCGCTCCGACAACAACATTTGCCGGCGGCACGCTCACGGGCACGCTCAACTACACAATAACCTGCGACGGCGAGACCCTCGCCACTGGCACTACTGAAGCCGGTGAAGAGGTAACGGCTCAGGTGACTGTTGCCAACAGCGGCATGCACACATTCGCAATCAGCACATCGAACAGCGTAGGCAAGAGCCCCGACCTCACACGCGAAACCTACGTGGGCTACGACGAGCCTAACTGGGTTGAAAACGTTAGCCTCACCGCCGACAGCAACGGCAAGGTGACACTCTCGTGGGACGCTCCTACCTACGGCGTGAACGACGGCTATATCGGCGAACTCAAATACCGCATCACCCGCTATCCCGACGATGTGGTAGTGGCTGAAGAGCATTCCGGCACTACATTCACGGAAACTCTCACGCCCGACCAACTCACCATCTACTACTACGCTATCGCTGCCATCAACGGCGGCATTGAGGGTCCTGAGGTGTCGAGCAAGACTGTCATTGTAGGTCCTGCCATCGAACTGCCTTACGACAACACGTTTGCCGACAATTCGTCGCTCGACTACATGACCATCATCGACGCTGACAACGACGACATTACATGGGAATACCACTACGAGCAGCAGTGTGCTTCGTGTGCCTACAGTTGGGACCAGCCAAAGGACGACTGGCTGATTACTCCTCCTCTGAAGGTAGAGGCAAACAAGATGTACGCCATCCGCTTCATCGCCTCTCCGATGATTGAGAACGACGACCGCTACACAGAGCGCCTCGAAGTGAAACTCGGCACTGGCTCCGACCCGACAGCATACACCACCGTAGTGCTCGGTCCTACTGAACTGAACGAGCAGAAGGTGTTTACCTACAACTACCTCGCTCCGGCGGATGCCGACGTGAAAATCGCATTCCACGCTATGAGCGATGCCGATAAGTTCAACTTGCTTCTCCGCGAAGTGCACATGAGTGCCGGCTCCGAACTTACTGCTCCAGCAGCCGCAAGCGACGTGGCTGTAACGGCTGGCGACAAGGGCGCACTCACTGCGAAGGTATCGTGCAAACTGCCGTCAACAACCGTAGAGGGCGCGGCTCTCACATCATTGTCGAAGGTTGAAGTATACCGCAACGGCGAAGTCTGCCGAACTGTTGATAGCAAACTCACTCCAGGCGCATCGTTCTCCTACAACGACAACGTTACCGAAGACGGCACTTACACCTATAAGGTGGTATGCTACAACGCCGACGGCGCTGGTTTGGCTTCCGACGAAGTATCAACATTCATCGGTGTCGACGAGCCGGGCGAAATCAACTCTTCGAGCATCAAGGCAGAGGTCAGCGGTTCTAAAATCAAGATGACTTGGGACGCTGTAACCGTGGGCAAGAACGGTGGTTATGTTGACCCATCGAAAATCACCTACGAACTCTACTCTTCGATTTACTACGACGAGTTCTACGGCTATGAGTTTGGCGAAGATTACGGCTCGGTAACAGGCAAGACAACCTGCAACATCGACATCGACCCGAACTCGGGCGACCAGGCAATCTTCCCATGCTACGTCATTGCGAAGAACGACAAGGGCTACGGAAACTACGGTAGCCTTACCACCGACTTCATCATCGGCGAGCCTTACAGCGTGCCGTTCACCGAAACTTTCAGTTACGGCAACGTAGACAACTACTGGATTGTGAAGAATTCCGGTTCTTCATGGTGGAGCATGGATGCTGAATTCCCATCGCCTGACGGCGACACCCCTGGCGTGGCTTACATCAATGCCAACAACGGCGACGAAAGCAACCTTGCCACAGGCAAAATTGCGCCTAACGGTGCAAGCAACCTGAAACTGTTCTTCACCGTGAACGCTTACTCTGGCGCAAACGTTGACCTCAAGGCTCAGATACAGAAAGCCGACCTCACAAGCGAGACTGTCAAGGAAGTGAACATTGACGCTACCGCCATTGAGGAAGATGCTCTGCTCGGCTGGACCACCTACGAAGTGCCATTGGCAGCCTACGCCAACGAGAGCAACTTCATTGTGCGCTTCATTGCTGGCGGCAACGGCACCATCTATCTGGACAACGTTGAAGTGCGCAACGTGCTTGCCAACGACCTCGCAGTCTCTTCGGTAAGCAATCCGCAACGCATGAAGAAGGGCGAAACTGCCACTGTCCACGTAACTGTAAAGAACGTTGGCGATAACGCAGCATCGGGCTACACCGTACGCCTCCTCGACGGCAACGAGGTGATTGACGAAAAGACTGTCAACGCTATGCTTCCGCCGTCTGCAACGTCGGTTGTCGACCTCTCCTACAAGAGCAGCAGCGTGACCCGCGATAGCGAGGCTAACCTCACGGTTGTGCTGGTTTACGAAGCCGATGAATACACCGACAACAACGATGAACATCTTACTATCGAACTTACCGAGTCGGGCTTGGCTGCTCCTGAAGAAGCCAACTGCGACGTTACGACCAACGGCATCGAACTCACTTGGGTTGCTCCTGACGTAACCGCACACGAGGTGACCGACGACTTTGAAAGTTACGAAACATGGTCGGTCGACCAATTCGGCGAATGGACAACCATCGACGGCGACAAGGGCTACACTGGCTCAATGTTCAACGACTACGCCTACGGACACCAGGGCGAGAAGTTTGCCTTCGAAGTGTTTGAGCCTACTGCCATCTTCGACGACATCCTCGACAACAACCCAGACATGACTCCACACTCGGGCAACAAGTATGCCGCAGCAATCTGCAGTAGCGACGAGTGGGGCGAATGGCTGGACGGCGACAACTGGCTCATCAGCCCTGCCCTCTCGGGCGACGCGCAGACAATCAAACTGTTTGCCAACAACTGTGGTTCCGACTACGAGGAAACTATCGAACTCTACTACTCTCTCGGCGGAACAGCCACCGACGATTTCGAACTTGTCGACAGCAAGACGCTCTCCAAGGGAGAATGGGAAGAAGTTACGTTCAACGTGCCTGAGGGTGCTAAGTACTTCGCCGTGCGCCACACTTCTTATGAAGGCGGATTTATCCTCGGCATCGACGACGTGACCTACACCATCGGCAGCAAGAACCTCGCTGACTACAACATCTACCGCAACGGCGAACTCATCGCAACGGTTGCACCGAACTGCACATCGTACATCGACACCGACAACCTCGGCACAACGGCGGCTCTCTACGCCATCACCGCTGTCTACGACAACGGCGAGTCGGGCGCAGCCTATGTGGACTACATCCCAGGCTCTGTTGAGCAAATCGAGGCAGCCGACGGCAACCATCAGTTCACCGTCTACGGTCCTGACGGAAAACTCTACGGCAAGGACTTGAAGACCCTCAAGAACCTCAGCCGCGGCGTCTACATCGTCAACGGTCAGAAAGTCGTAATCAAGTAAAGGCTCCAAGCCTGAAACACCCTAAATTCAGAAAAAGAGGATGCGCCAGTTTTGGCACATCCTCTTTTTTGCGCCCTTAGGCGGCGCTACCTTGAACAAACGGGGCGCTGCAAAAAACGGGCGGGGACGCAAGCCCCCGCCCGTTGTGCGTAAAGTTTTCGTTATTTCTTTCTTCTCTATACTGTGAGGATTTCTTTTTCCTTGGCGGCGAAGACCTCTTCAATCTTCTTCATGAAGTTGTCGTGGATTTTCTGCACCTTGGCTTCTGCGTCTTTTTCAACGTCCTCAGGCATACCGCTCTTGATGGCTTTCTTCAGGCCGTCGATGGCGTCGCGGCGGGCGTTGCGCACAGAGATTTTGGCTTGCTCTGCCTCTGCTTTCGACTGCTTCACGAGAGCCTTGCGGCGCTCCTCGGTGAGCGGCGGGATGGAGATGCGGATCACTTCGCCATTGTTTTCCGGCGTGATGCCGAGTTCGGAGTTGATGATTGCTTTCTCAATCTCCTTAAACATTGATTTCTCCCATGGAGTGATTACGATGGTGCGGGCGTCGGGCACTGCAATGTTTGCCACATTGGATATCGGCGCTGCACTGCCGTAGTAGTCTACCTTCACTGCATCGAGAATTTTCGGATTAGCCTTGCCGGCGCGGATGTGGGCGAGTGTCTCGTCGAGATATTCAACTGCCATTTCCATCTTTTCCTCAGCAGGCTTGATGTAGGTGTTGACGTCGTTCATGTCGTTATTGGTTTTTATTGTTTGTTTTAATGTTATTTCTGATAAACGAGTGTGCCGATTGGCTCGCCCTCTATCACTTTCTTGAGGTTGCCCTTGGTGTCCATGTCGAACACAACGATAGGCAACTTGTTTTCCTTGCACATCACCGTGGCGGTGAGGTCCATCACCTTCAGTCCGCGCTCATAGATTTCGTCGTAGGTGATTTCGGTGAATTTCTCTGCCGTGGGGTCTTTCTCCGGGTCGGCGGTGTAGATGCCGTCCACGCGCGTGCCCTTGAGCATCACGTCGGCTTCCACCTCGATGCCGCGGAGCGCCGAGCCAGTGTCGGTGGTGAAGAACGGGTTGCCAGTGCCGCACGAGATGATTGCCACCTTGCCGGCTTTCATCGCGTCGATGGCTTTCCACTTGCTATAGTGCTCGCCTATAGGAAACATATTTACGGCGGTGAGCACCTGTGCCGGCTGTCCTGCTGTTTCAAGGGCAGAGCAGAGCGCCAGAGAGTTGATCACGGTGGCAAGCATACCCATCTGGTCGCCTTTCACGCGGTCCACACCTTTGGCAGCGCCCGCCAGTCCGCGGAAGATGTTGCCGCCGCCAATCACGATTGCCACTTCCACACCAGCCTGCACCACTTCCTTGATTTGCTGGGCATAGTCGCCCACGCGCACGGGGTCGATGCCGTAGCCTTGCCCGCCCATCAGCGATTCGCCGCTGAGTTTGAGCAATATTCGCTTATAACTTGTTCTCATTTATGCTGTCTTGATTTTGTTCTTTTTCACAAATTTAGTTACTTTGCCGCTAACAACAAACTTTTTCACTTTGATTGTTGAAATGAGCAACAGATTTTTTTCATTGGCAAGATTTTCCGTTTGTCTGGCATGCCTCGTGCTGGCGGTGTTGCCGCTGCGCGCCGAGATGCCGCTGGCGAAGATCCACGAGAAGGCCAACCGCTTCTACCGCCACGAGGAGTGGGCAAACGCCGTGGCAATGTTTCGCGCCATCCTTCAGCGCGACCCGAATGACGTGACCACCTACGGGCGCTCGGTGGTGGTCTACGGCGTGATCAGCGACCGCGAGGCGCAGATTTCACTGCTTGAGGACACGCAGAAATATGCCCTTCCGCTCGACAGCCTCTTCGCCGCCGTGCGCACCTCCGCCTACGAGATTGGACGCCCAGAGCAACTCGTGGAGTTTATGGAACTTGTCAAGACGGAGCAGCCGTGGCTCAAGCGCAACATCAACATCCGCCTTGCGCGCTACTACGACTCGCGCAACAACGCCGAGAAGATGATTGCCATGAGCGACACCCTGCTCGCCGTCAACCCCAACGACCCGTCGATGCTACGCATCAAGGCGCGCGGACTGCTGCTGCTCGACCGCTACGACGAGGCGATGACGGCCTACAAGCGCATCGTGAGCCTCGACGCCAGCGACTACGACTCGCTGCTCACCCTCGGCGTGTACTACTCGTCGGAGGTGGACCGCCGCAGCCTTCCGCTATCGTCGCAGGAAGCCGCCGAGGCGCGTAAATACCTTGCTCTTGCCGACGCCCTGCGCCCCACGGAGCGCGTTGCCGCAATGCTCGACAGGCTGAAAACCGACAAACAGACGAAAAAATAAGGGCAAAAGGACTTGCCGAAAACCCGTTCTGTGGATAACTTTGTAAAAGTTACATAACACGACCTAAAATAATAGGATAGCAAAAGAGAAAAATCGACAAAATAGCACTATCTTTGTGACCTATCATTAAAGCAACAAATCTTTTAAACTCAAATACATTAAGCGTATGAAAAAACTATTACTCTCTTCGTTGATGCTCGCAGCAGGCATTTTTGCAGCCTCAGCAGCCGACGAAACAATCGACTTCACAGCGCAAGGTTGGGCAGACAAATACGACGTTACTGCGCAAGCAAATGAAATCAACGGCTTCACCTTTACTTTCTCCAAGGGTGAAGGCAAGACAGCGCCAGCATACTACACAAGCGGCACTGCCGTACGTATGTATGCAGGCAACACAATGACTATCGCTGCGCCTGCTGGTGCAACCATCACTAAAATCGACATGTCTCTCGCCAGCGGATCCTACAACTATGGCGACGACGACAGCGCTTACACTGTATCAACTGGCTCTTTCACTGCCGACCCAAAAACTGCAAGAACTGCAACTTGGGAAGGTTCTACAACCGAAGAACTTACAATCGGTCTTAAAAATGAAACAAATACTGACGGCAAATATCCGCAATTCCGCATCAAGTCAATGGTCATCACCTACACTCCAGGCGTAGAGACAAAATGCGCTACTCCTCGCTTCTCAATCAGCGGTGGCACATACTACGAGGCTAAGGAAGTGACTTTGACAACATCTACCGAAGGTGCATCAATCCTTTACACCATCAACGGTGGCGAGGCATTGACCTACAGCGAGCCTATCCAACTCTCTGAGGTTGGCTCTTACACAATTTCTGCCGTAGCAACAAAGGACGGTCTCGACTCAAGCGACGCTGCAGAACAGACATTTGTTATCGCTGCTCCTATTGAAGTATCGAGCATCGCCGAGTTCATCATGGCAGGCGAGGGCGACGCTACTCCTCTCTACAAATGGACATTCCCTGTAACCGTAGCATTCCAGGCTAAGGGCACTGATTTCGGTAGCACATTCGTGAAAGATGCCAACGGCGACTTCATGTACATCTTTGGCAAGGACGTTCCAGCCTACAACGTTGGCGACGTTATCCCTGCTGGCATCATGGGTGAATACAAGAACTACAACGGTCTCTATGAGATGCAATATCCTGAAGCCGACTCATTTGCTGAGGCTTCGGGCAACGAGGGCTACACTCCAATCCGCATGCACGCTGGCGAAATCACTGCCGACGACGTGAACAAGGTGATCATCATCCCAGAGGCTACCTACACTGAGGGCGACGCTAAGACTATCAGCGACGAGACTGGTTCAATCACTGTTTACTACCAGAGCAAATGGGGCGTTGAGAGTGCAACTTCTGGCAACAAGTACGACCTCCAATGCGTGGTTGCTGTCTACAATACAACCTTACAAGTGTACCCAATCAAATTTATGGAAGCAGGCAGCAGCGTGAAGACTGTAGAAGCAGCCGACGCAACTGTACGCGCTCTTGAAGGTGCAATCGAGGTTAACGCTAACGGCAACGTCACTGTAGTCAACGCAGCAGGTCAGGTTGTAGCAAATCAGGCTGTCAACGGTCAGGCAACTATCAGCCTCGCCAAAGGTTTCTACATTGTCTGCGCAGCCGGCAAAGTAGCGAAAGTTATCGTAAAGTAATTTAAGCCACATACTCAAAAAAGCGTCTGCCACTCCAGCAGGCGCTTTTTTGTTTGCTATTTGGTGCGATATTTTGCTTAGATTGGCGAGAACCTGAAAATCGGATTTGCGAGCGTTGCTGGGCGCAGATGCATCAGCATGTAAATCGGCAGATAAAGGATTTTGCCCTTACGCTCCACATTGCCGTTTGAAAACACGATGGCGCGGTCGATGCCGTATTCCTCGTTCTGCATCACATTGGAAAGGGCATTGTGGCGCTTGTAGTCCTTTCCCGACTTGATTTCGATGGGCAGGACAGCACCCCGATCCTCTACCACGAAGTCCAGTTCACCCTGTTTCTTGTTGTTGAAATAGTAGAGGTTGTAGCCGTGGGCACGGAGTTCCTGGGCTGCATAGTTCTCGTAGATGGCACCATAGTTGATTTCCACATCGCCGGTGAGCAGTTCGATGGCAATGTTGGCGGCGTATTGGCTTGCCAACAGCCCTACATCGCAGAGAAACAGTTTGAAAAGATTGCGTTGTTCCCCAAGTTTCAGAGGCAGTCGCGGTTCCTCTACATTGTAGGTGGGGAGAGCAACGCCAGCATCTGCCAGCCAAAGAAAAGAATTGCTGTAGCGTTCAAACTTCGCCTTTTCGTTGAGAGCCTTCAGAATGAAGCGCTTGTTCTTGGCATTGAGTTCCGAAGGAATCAAATCGAAGACATCTTTGATGTACAACTTGTTCTTCGGGTCGTACTTGGAAATGTCCTTTGCATAGAGTTGCATGATGTCGGACTGCACGTCGCGCACCGTTTTCAGATTGTTTGTGTCTATATATCTCTGCACTGCCTCCGGCATACCCCCTATCAGCAGATAGAGGCGCACCAAATCATTCAGTTTGCCGTGCACCACCTCGTCGACGGGCTTTTCGTCGTCATAGCACATCCTTACATGGTCCATAACCTCTTTGCTCATGCCAACGGCTTGGGCAAACTCTTCAAAGTCCAAAGGAAACATCTCCTTTTCGCTCAAGTAGCCGACTGGCACACTCCTGATGTCCTTCAGTTCCACGCCAAGCAGCGAGCCGCTCATCACATAGCGGAAACTGCCCTCGTCCACAAGAAACTTGATTGCAGTGACCATCTCCGGGCATTCCTGCACCTCGTCCATAAAAATGAGCGTCTCTCCAGGAATCAGAGTTTTCTCCATCAGAGCAGAGATACGCAGCAGGATGTCCTTGGCGTTTGTTGGCGTGGCAAAAGCGGTTTTATACTTGGGGTCGTTGAGAAAATTTATCTCCACAAAGTTGCTGAAACATTCGCTTCCCACCTTCCTGATGGCAAAGGTTTTTCCCACCTGACGAGCACCCGTTACGAGCAAAGCCTTCTTCTCTGTCTCGAAGAATGCCTTCAATTCGCTGTATATCTTTCGGTTAAGCATAGCAATTAGTCGTTTTTGTTAGGTTTTTGGAACTTTTCCAACCATTTTTAGCCTAAAAAATGCCACTTTTCCAACCGTTTTTGGCCTCAAAAATGCCACTTTTCCAACTTTTCACCTTCGCAAAGGTAATATTTTTGATTTAAAAACCCGTCGGCGGAGCACAAAAAAGGCGCGGACCGAAGTGCGCGCCTTTATGATGGGAGGTAGTGGGAAGTGTTACTTCACCATTACTTTTGTTGACTTGCCGTTGACTACAACGATGTAGATGCCGCGAGCAACTTGGAACGCATTGTCCTTGCTGTTGAGCACTACAGCCTGACCGGCTGCGTTGTAGATAGAAACTGACTGTACGTTGCCAAGAACTTGGATTTCACCGTAGCCTGCTGCCACTTTCGCTGCGTCGGCTGTTGCGCTGCTTACGCTGTCGTCGCCTTGCTTAACTGCGATGATAGTGCCTTGAGTAAGGTCAACCTTAATGTCGTACTTGCCAGCGATAATCTTGTAGGAAGTGTCGCCGTTCATACCGATTTCAGCAGAAACGTTGTCAACGAGTTCTGTGTCGGCAACTACCGGACCGTAGCGGTGTGAGTTGGCTGTTGTCCAGTCGGTTGCTGATGCGCCAGGAGTAGCAGTGAATGCGAAGTAACCATTGACGTTGTCGCCGCCGTCAGCGATTTCGAAGTCGTTGAACTCGTAAACGCCAGTAGGATTTGCTTCAGCCATGTGGGCAGTGTTTGATGGATCCCAATAAGCGTCGCTGAAACTACCGATTGCATAGAGTTTTTCAGGATAAACCACCTGTGCTTCGCCAGCCACGAGAACTGTGAGGTTCTTCAGGTCGACTGTAACAGTGAACGTACCAGTATCAGTAATTCTGATTGCACCAGCATCCTTAACGATAGGAGTAACTTCGTTGAGCACGACAGCCTTGTTGTCTTCAGACATTGCGAAGCCCCAACGGTTAGCGTTGACCACTTCCCAATCATCGTCGAGTACGCTGACGATACCGAAGTTGCAAGGACCAGTGATAGATGTGGTGTAGACACCATTTTCCTTCTTTTCCATAGTAACGCCCTCAGCCGGATCCCAAGTATTGTTGCTACCGATAGTATAGAGCACTGCTGGATATTCGTCGCTTGAGATTTCCACGTCGTATTCACTTGGAGCGGCAACGGTTATTTCACCAACTTCGCGAGGAAGGGCTGCAACCTTGAGGAATTCGCCAGAGTTACCCACGAAATAAAGGTTGTTTGCGCAGTCGAATGCCATATCGTTGCAGTTTGTACCAATTGTAGATACAAATGAGTATTGCTTTTCGAGCAACGGAGCGCCGTTGGCATCCTTCCTTACCTTGAACACGGTAATAGACTTACCAGTTGTACCGATGGCAAGAAGCGAGAAGTCGTTGTTGAAGCGGATACCTGCGCCGCCACAGAAATCGACATCGATTTTGCCATTAGCGTCAATCTTGTAGTCCTCTACGCCTTCAGCGTTGACGTGAACTAATGTAGGCTGCTCTGCAGTAGCACCTGAGCGATGGCTTGCATACCAAATACCGCCTTCTTCGTCGTAGGTAACAGAAGTGTTGGTCGTTAATACTGAATATTTGCCTGTCAACGCCTCGATAGCCTTCGATGGAGCAGTTGTCCATTCTTCAGCCATTCCAAGGTCGTATTCATCAGTGCGGAATGCTGAAGCAACATAATCCAACCCTCCTTTGCTTGAAGAAAGAGCAAGGATTTTGAGATCTTCCTCTTCGCCACGAACGTCGAAACTAACGTTAGGAGCAGCAACGAAATTGCCGTCGGCATCGTTGATGTTGTACGAATCGTCGGATGTGCCATAAATCACTGGAGTGAAGTTGTCATTCAGATTCAAAGGATTTACCGACCAAAGAGCCACACCGTTCTGGTTTTGTCCGCTGAGGAATATGCGGCCGTCGTCGGCGATGCGGATTTTGCGTGGGTCGTAGGCTTTTTTGCCATTGTCGAAACTTCCTTGGTAGGTTTGTCCGCCCTTAAATACGTACCCGCCATCGGCATTCTTAATAGGAGTAAGGGTTGCATCAAAAGCATAAATACCTTGATTTCCTCCGTTTGAGTGATAACCCTCCTTTGAGGCCATTGCCTCGGTTACGAGAACGCGACCGAAGTTAGGGCTGTCGGTGCAGTTGTCGACTGCCACGCCTGCTGGGTGGTAGAATTTGTAGAACTTCGACGAAATGGTAGGCTCAGCAACTGTTGCGCTATTTACCGTTACGCCAAACGAAACGATGACATCCTTTGGAATGTCGGCTTCGGGAACTGAAACTGTGTTGAGGTTGTTGACTGCGGTCTTAGTGTCGTCGGTGTACTCAGCAACAGTTGTGCCAGGGTATTGCTTGACAATTTCGTCGTTGACCATCAACACTACCTCTGCGCTCTCAGCCGGAGCGTTAAGGCGATAGGTCACCTGATAGTTGGTGCCTGATTTCTCTACCTTAATGTCGTAGGGATAGGCATTGAGCGACTCGAGAGGAGTCTGGGCATTCATAGCCACTGCAGACGACGCGACGGTCAAGCCTGCCAAAAGAATGTGTTTGAATGACTTTCTCATAAATTAAGATTTTTAGTTAATGTATGGATTAATTAGTTAGGTATAAATTCCGTTAGGTTAGTTTATCAGTGGTAAAGATAGTTATTTTTGACAACAACAACAATTATTCATCATTTTTTTATTTTTCCCGACAAGGCGGATAGGCTTAATGGGTATTATCGGCTAACTTTGTGGCATATTAAGCAACCACAGGATGAAAATAGGATTTGACGCCAAGCGCGCCGCGCAAAACCGCACCGGGCTGGGCAACTACAGCCGCTTCGTGCTGCGCATACTCTCGCAGCAACACCCCGAGCACGACTACCATCTCTATGCGCCCAACCCTCGGCGCACGCCCTACTACGGCGACATCCCCACCCTCGCGCAGTTGCACTGCCACTATCCGAAGGGCGGCGTGTGGCATCGGCTGCGGTCGCTGTGGCGGGTGTGGGGCATCGCTGTCGACCTACGGCGCGACGGCATCCGCCTGTTTCACGGGCTCAGCAACGAGTTGCCGCTGACCATTGCGCGCAGCGGCTGCCGCAGCGTGGTCACCATTCACGACCTTATTTTCATCCACACTCCGCAATACTACCACTGGATTGACCGCAAAATCTACAACTACAAGTTTCGCCGCGCCTGCCAGATGGCTGACCGCGTGATTGCCGTGAGCGACTACACCAAGCGCGAAATCGTGCACTACTACGGCATCGCGGAGGAGAAAATCGACGTGGTCTACCAAGGATGCGACAAGGCATTCGCCGCTCCCATCGCAGCAGAGAAACTCGCCGAGGTGAAGGCGCGCTACGCCCTACCCGACGAATTTACCCTCTTTGTGGGGAGCATTGAGGAACGCAAAAACCTACTTCTGCTCGTGGAAGCACTCCACCAGACGGTGGAAAGGGGCGGACGGCCGTTCCACATCGTTGCCGTGGGTCGCTCCACTGCCTACTGCGACAAGGTGAAAGCCCTCGCCCACGAATGGGGCATCGAGGAGTATTGCCATTTCCACCACAACGTGCCGTTTGCCGACCTCCCATCGGTCTACCGCCTTGCGCGACTGTTTGTCTACCCCTCGCGCATCGAGGGCTTCGGCATCCCCCTACTTGAGGCACTCAACAGCGACGTGCCAGTGATTGCCTGCACGGGGTCGTGCCTCGAAGAGGCTGGCGGCGAAGGGTCGATTTACGTGGACCCCGACGACGTGGACGGCATGGCTGACGCCGTGGCGCGGGTGCTCACCGACGAGGAGTTGCGCCAGCGCATGATAGCCGACGGACGGAAGCACGCCGCACGCTTCAGCGACGAAATTCTGTGCCGCGACCTAATGGCAGTGTACGAAAAGGCGCTGAAATGAAATTTTTGTGAGATTTCATGCCGCAAAAACTCCCCGTGTGAGTTTTTGTGAATTGCCAGAAAAAGGGTTTTCGGCTAATTTTGGAAGCGAAAATCAAAAAACAACATAAAGCCAAATGAACATCAGAAAACTTATCATCGCTCTTGCGCTGCCACTCGCCGCCATCGGTGCTTCGGCAGCCACACCAGTCTATCTCGACGACTCGCAACCACTCGACGCGCGCGTTGAGGACGCTCTCCAGCGCATGACTCTCAAAGAGAAGATTGCCATCATCCATGCCCAGTCGAAATTCTCGTCGCCGGGCGTGCCGCGCCTCGGCATCCCCGAACTGTGGACCACCGACGGCCCTCACGGCGTCCGCCCGGAGGTGATGTGGGACGAATGGGACCAGGCAAAATGGAGCAACGACTCATGCGTGGCGTTTCCGGCACTCACCTGCCTCGCCGCTACGTGGAATCCGCAACTGTCGCTGCTCTACGGACAAAGCATCGGCGAGGAGGCTCGCTATCGCGAAAAGGATGTGCTCCTCGGACCGGGTGTGAACATCTACCGCACGCCGCTCAATGGTCGCAACTTTGAGTATATGGGCGAAGACCCGCTGCTGGCAAGCCGCATGGTGGTGCCCTACATCAAGGGTGTGCAGCAAAACGGCGTTGCGGTGTGCGTGAAGCACTTTGCTCTCAACAATCAGGAGGTGAACCGCCACACAACCAATGTCAATGTGGACGACCGCACGCTCTATGAGATTTATTTGCCACCATTCAAGGCGGCAGTGCAGCAAGGCGACGCATGGAGCATCATGGGAGCCTACGACCTCTACCAGAATCAGCACGAGTGTCACAACAAGCGGATGCTTGTCGACATCCTGCGCAAGGAATGGGGCTTCAAGGGTGCGGTGATCTCCGACTGGGGCGGCACGCACGACACCGAGGAGGCAGCCCGCTACGGTCTTGACCTCGAGTTCGGCACATGGACCGACGGCCTGCACGGCGGCTCAAAGAATGCCTACGACAACTATTTCCTCGCCAACCCTTATCTTGAGATGATTAAGCAGGGCAAAATCGGCACCGAGGAACTCGACCAGAAGGTGCGCAACGTGCTGCGCCTCACTATGCTTACGGCAATGAACCGCAACAAGCCTTATGGCTCTTTTTGCTCGCCGGAACACTATGCCGCAGCACGCCTCATCGGCGCTGAGGGCACTGTGCTGCTGAAAAACGAGCGCAACATTCTGCCTATCGACACAACAAAGGCTTGCCGCATCCTCGTGGTGGGCGAAAATGCCATCAAGATGATGACCGTGGGCGGCGGTAGTTCGTCGCTGAAGGCTCAGCACGAAATCTCGCCTCTCGACGGCTTGCGCGCCAACATGAAGAATGCCACCGTGGACTACGCTCGCGGCTATGTGGGTGACCCAACGGGCGAATACAACGGCGTGGTAACGGGTCAGGACCTCACCGACAACCGCACGCCAGAGCAACTCATCGCAGAGGCTGTGGAGAAGGCCAAAAAGGCTGACTATGTGATTTTTGTGGGTGGTCTTAACAAGAGTGCCGGACAGGACTGCGAGGACTCCGACCGCGAGGGTCTGGAACTGCCCTACGGTCAGGACCGCGTGATAGAAGCACTTGCCGCTGCAAACAAGCGGTTGGTGGTTGTCAACGTGTCGGGCAACGCCGTGGCTATGCCATGGGTGAAGAAAGTGCCTGCCATCGTGCAGACGTGGTATCTGGGTAGCGAATCGGGCAACGCTCTTGCCGACGTGCTCACGGGCGCTGTCAACCCGAGCGGCAAACTCCCGATGTCGTTCCCCGTGGCTCTCAACGATGTGGGTGCACACAAATACGACACTTATCCAGGCACTAAGCGCACCGACGGTAGCGGCATCACCGACGTGTACTACAAGGAAGGCATCTTCGTGGGCTACCGCGGACTGGAGCACGACGGCGTGAAACCTCTGTTTGCCTTCGGTCACGGACTGTCGTACACCACATTTGCCTACAGCAAGCCATCCATCGACAAGACTGCCATCGCCAACGGCGACTCGGTGAAGGTGAGTGTGACGGTGAAAAACACTGGCAAACTCTTCGGACAGGAGACCGTGCAACTCTACATCGCCGACAAGCAGTCGTCGCAGCCTCGCCCCGTGAAGGAACTGAAGGATTTCCGCAAGGTGGCTCTGCAACCGGGCGAAAGCGCTACGGTGACGTTTACCATCGGCAGCGATGCGCTGGCATTTTTCGATGCCGACAAGCACCAGTGGGTAGCGGAGCCGGGAGAGTTTGAAGCCCTTGTGGCAGCCTCCGCAGCCGACATCCGCGGCAAAGTAGCATTCACGTTGAAATAAATCCGCCGACAAG
>CAVAPE010000011.1:0-44732 GCA_963590405.1 Eubacterium sp. CAG:180
CGGAATACTGGTCGAGCATACTGATGTTGTCAAGGTTGTTCAACTCGCTGAAGATACTCAGTTGAGAGAATTTCGTAATACCTGTGATAAACGTAAATTCGAGATATGGGTCGAGCATCTTGATAGGGCTGTAGAAATTTTGCATAATCTGTCGCAGAGCCGACAGTTGCTCCTTTTCGTGCACCACATCAAGCAGAGGGGCATCATATTCGTCGATAATCAATGCTACCTTCTCTCCTGTTTGTTCGTAAGCCTTCATTACAATGTCGGCGAACCTCACATTGGGCTTCTTATTGCATTTTTCGCAACCATATTTTTCCTCATATGGAGAAAGCAGCCAATCAAGATATTCATTTAGTGCTTCCGTGTCCACATGTTTGGCGCCGCTCATGTCGAAATGCAGCACAGGATGCTTAACCCAGTCTTTTTCGTAATCGGCAATGGCAAGTCCGTCGAAGAGTTCCTTCTTTCCTGCAAAATAGGCGTGTAAAGTAGATGCAAAAAGCGACTTACCGAACCGCCGTGGGCGACTCAGAAACACATATTTCATCCCCTTTTTGCGGAAATCAACTATGTATTTTGTCTTGTCAACATAGAGGTAACGACCTTCTCGAATGTTGTCGAAAGTCTGTATCCCGACAGGATAACAATTCACAATTTCTGCCATAATCTCAAAGCCTTAACGTTTCACTTTGCTAAGTTACGAATAATTTTCGCATTGTGAACGTACTGCAGGACACGAAAAAACTCAGGCGAGGAGGGATTCGTAGATTTTGCGGCGCTGGGCTACGGAAATTGAGATGTCGAACTGACGCGCCATAGCCTGACACTTGGGCTTCATTTGCGCACGCAGGTCAGGGTTGGAAAGTTGCTCAATACCATTTTTGAACTCTTCCACAGAGAATGGGTTGCAGATGAAACCCGTTTCCCCGTTTTTGAGATATTCGCGAATACCTTGCACATCGGAACCCACCAAAGGCACGCCCTCGCACATCATCTCAAGCCCAGCCATACCGAGACCCTCTCTGAGCGATGGGATCGCTCCGATGTCGGCGCAAGCGGCAATAACCTCTGGCATATCGTTGTGGAAGCCTATAAAAACCGTCTGCACGCCGCATTTCTGCGACAGTTCGACAAGTTCCTGCGCCACGGGGTCGGAGGTAGTCTCGTGTCCGCAGACCACAAAAACATACTTGTCCTTGTCGGGAAGTTCAGCAATAGCCTTGACTATGATTGACTGATTTTTGTAGCCCACCAACCTACCGACGGCAAGAATCGCAGTCTTGTCGACAGGCACACCGAGTTGGCGGCGGTAGGCATCGCCGTCGATAGCGACATTGCAGAAATGCTTGCAGTCGAGACCCACGCCATTAATCAAAAAGACATTCTTGCAATGCGTCGCCTTCATATAGCCATAATCCTGATGATTTACGGTGATTATAGCATCGCAGAAGCGTGAGGCGAAACGCTCAACAGTGTTGCACGCAAGAAACAGTTTGCGCGACGACAATGGCGAATAGGGCAAGCCGTGAGTCGTGTAGACCACTTTTGTACCCTTCTTGCGGTATTTGCGCGCTGCAAGGCGCACGAAAAGTCCGACAGCCGTGGTGTGGCAATGCACGAGCGAGAAATGCCTCGATTTCAGTAATTGGCGCACTTGTCGATAAAAAACCCTGTTGTTTTTCGACAACAAAGAGTTACTGTCAATCCGAGTGTCGATAAACTCAACGTTTCGTTCAGCCATCATACGGAGAGTATGCTCTTCGCACGCACTATTGTCCGCCATGGCATACACTTTGAAGCCCATCTCATTGAGCATATCAATGTCCGTCCAAAGGAAATGAAACATTCCAATGGTGTTGGCAACAATCAAAGCATTTTTCTCCATAAGACCAGATTACTTGGTGCGGCGGACGGAACGGACGGCTCCGCTACTGCTTGATTTGGATGAAGATGACGTTTTTTTCTTCTTGGTCGTTGTTTTCTTCTTCTCGTCGGTTTTCTTGGCTGACGATTTAGACTTGCTTGACGACTTGGTCTGGCGCACGGAGCGCTTGTTTTTCGACGTCTTGGTTGTCACCTCTTCGGCCTGCTCCGTCTCGTCGTTGCCGTCGCGGTCCTTAACCACTACGTCGTCCGACTTGCCTTCAGCCTTGAGGCGAGCAGCCTCCTCGGCTTCCTGTCGCTCTGCGAGTTCCTCGCGGGTTGGCACCCAGAGGTTGCGGTCGAAGGCACGAAGACGGTTTTCGATGCTGTCCTGAGCGTGTTTCAGATCGTCAGGGTCAGGGAACATCTGCATAAGCGACTGGTTGCGCAGGTTGCGCGTCTTGTAGATGTCGCCCTTGTACATGCCCAACTGGAAATAGTCGTCGTAGTTGTATTTTGCGAGGTTGTTGTCGTCGTCAACAAAGATGCTCTGCTGAGCCAGATAAGGGCGCAACTGGTCGAGTTTCACCCAGAACATAGGATATTTTATCGGCTCGCCCCCGTAGTCGTCCACACGATGGAGCACAGGGCAGATGGCCTGTATCTGCTTGTTCACGCGGTTCTCAAGGCTGTTGAACTCATAACGCTCGATGGCATAGTAACTAAGCACCTCGTTGGAAGGCACATCGCTCTCGTCGATTACATATCTTGGGTTCTTCTCAGTGCTTCCACGACCAGTGGTGTACATGATGTGGAAACGGTCGAGCATCTCCCCTACCTTGATTTTATATTGGTCGGTAAACACCTCGCGTCCGTCAAGATATTCGTAGGCAGGCACCTGGCCGTTGCAAACCACACGCAGAATGATGCGGAACAGACTTTCCTGACCGTCGACTGGCTCGTCGGGATAGTAGAGAGCGAGGTTCTCGTTCTGGGTCAAATCGAGTTGACGGTAGATGATGCGTTCCCACATTTTGCTTGCATCGCTCACTTCCGGCTTTTCGTAGAAGTCGCGCATGCGCTGGGTTACGCCCGCTGCTGTTTCGTTGGATTTTCTATTGTCGGTTTTGCGTGACACCTGTGCACTTGTCTGGAGCGACACTCCAGCGAGCAAAGCGGCAGCAAATATGCATGTTAGCTTTTTCATATATCAGCTTCCTTTATCTTTTCGTTGTTTAGTGGTTAGTTGACGATTACCTCCATCGGTGAGATGTCGCGGACAATGCCGTCAGGACCTTTGGCACGGATGCGCGTGATGTAGAAACGCTTGCCGCGCGAAAGACGGCGGAAACTTGTCATCTGACGCTCCGAGAAGCGCGAACCGTTTGACTTCTCAGGCATTGCGTTGCCCATGGAGTCGAACACCACGGTTTCGAAATCGACCACCGTGTAGTCTACGTTGAGCAAATCGTCGTCGATAGCAGCATCAAGGCCTCCAGCAGCAAGCAAGATTGCCTTTGAGAACGGCTTCGAGCCCTTATAATGGATTTCGTTGCCCTTGGCATCCTTATAGGCGATAAATGCCGTAGGGTCAGGCAACTTGCGCACACGGAACGACGTAGAGCCCACTTTCTGCGCTCTGCCCTCCATTGTGGCTGTAACCGTGATTACACATTCTGCGCCCACCTTCGTAGGGTGCGCATTCCAGTGGTCGCCGCTGCGGGTAAGCGAACCGTTGGTCATCGTGGCCGACACCGCATTCTGTGCCACACCCGGCACAGAGATGCTAATCGGGTTATTGATGCCCGCATAAAGCACATTCATCATCGTTGCCGACACGGTAGCCGCTGGCTCGATAACCGTATAGTCCGACTGGAACGGATAGCGTGACGTAGTACCGTCGCCGCGTGCCACGTCGAGATAGCCGCTGTAGGTGAACGTACCCGTCTGACCAGTCATGAATTCATAAGTATGCGTGTTGGCAGGCAACTGGCGTCCGTTGATGAAGATTGTAGGGCGCTGCGTGGTGTCGACAGCCGCAAGCACGATGTCGGCACTGTATTTACCGCCGCGAATCACGAGTTTCGAGTTCGGAATCACGAAAGCATCCATCTGGTTGACGCGCACATCGCCAGCATCAACACTTGCCACCAAAGCCTGAAGGGCTTCACCCTCAGCAAAGAGCAAGTCGTTTTGCAACTTCGACAACAGCGTCACCGATGCCACCACTGGCATATTCTCGAACATACCCGAAACCCAAGGCACCTTAATCATAGAGCCCGGTTGCTTCACAGGGTCGGTTGCGAGAGCCTTCATAATCATCTGCTGCTTCGAAGCATCAGGCACGAAAGCCGTGATAAACTTCTTGTAGACAGCCAGACGCTGCTGCAACTTTGCTCCGTTGCCGTAGGTAATCATCACCTTCGACGAAGCCTCAAGATTGTCCTGGTTGAGAATGTTGTCGACACGTCCTTCAGGGCCATCGGCATCGCGCACAATGGCGAGTTTCAGAGTGTCGATGTATTTGTAGAGCGACAAAGTCTGGCGGCGCACGTCGCTGGCCTTGTCGAGCCACACCTTACCCTTCTGAGGGTTTTGGCGGGTGAATTCCTCCAATTGCATAAAGAGGGCGGCATTACGGTCGCTGACGTTGCTATTGGTGCGTTTCAGACCGTCTTCGACAAGCGTGAACCCGTTGAGCACGTCGCTCGACACATTGAGCGCGAGCATCGCCGTCAGCACGATGTACATCAAGTTTATCATGCGCTGACGAGGGGACATTCTTGCCACATTTCCGTTTGCTCCCATATTGGTCTATTCCCTTCTTCTTTAGTTTTGTTCTTCAGTGTTTTGAGTGTCGGCAGCCGATTCCTGTGCCGGGGCTTTAGGAGCCTCCTCGGCAGGCATTGCGCCACCCATCGGGCGGTACATATTGATGGTCATTGCCGTAATCATCTTCTCATACACAGAGTTTAGTTGCTGCATGTAGTGCGCCATCTTCTGCGTTTCTTCGCAATAGCGGTCGCTCTGAGCGGCGGCGCGGTCGTACATGTTGCTTATTTCCTTGAGACCGCGGTTCACACGGTCGATATTGTCGAGTTGTGAGGAAATACTCTTCAACTGAATCTCATAGATGGTGTTCAGACCGGCAATGTTGCGGTTAAGGCTTGTCATCTGCTCAACGTAGCCAGTAGAACTGCCGGAAATGTTTTCCGAATTTTCGGTGATGGCGCGATAACTCTCAAGAAGCACGTTCGACACATTGTTGAGAGCCTCCGTGGTTTGCTTCAACTTCTCCATCTGCTCAGAGATAGAAGCGAGTTGGTCGGTGTACTCCTGGGTAACCGAAGCCACGCCCTGAAGATCTGGCGCTTCGCCACCGCCAACAACCACAGTGCCAGCAAAGCCCTGTCCACCGGCAGCAACTACGCCGCCCACAGCACCTTCGCCTTCGCCCGATGCAGCAGCCGTTCCAGCAGGAGCACCGCCAATCACAACTGAGCCGTTGATGCCGTTGCCGCCCTTAAAGTCAGGACGGTCCTCTGGGTTCTTGGAGTTGAACACCTCAAACACCTCTTCCCAATGGTATTCGCGAGGAGGACGGTCGAACGCCGTCAACACGAACATAAGCACCTCGGTGCCCATACCGATTGACAGCAAAGTACTACCACCCGGAAGGTGAAGTATCTTGAACAGTGCGCCCCAGATTACGATGGCGGCACCGATACTGTATGCAAAGTTGAAGAAACGCTGACCTTTCTCTCCAGAGAGGAAAGCCTCAACGCCGTTTTTATATCTTTTGATTTTGCCCATGATGCAGCAATGTTGTTATGATTCTTTGATATTACTTTTTCACTTTCACTTTACCCTTTGCGAAGCCGATTTGAGTGCGCACGCAGCGGAAACCGAGATAGGAGTGCTGCTCGTTTTGATATTCAAACGCACGGAGGTCGGCACGCACATTGTGGGCGATGTCCTTCCACGAACCGCCGCGTATCACCTTGCGCTTCATGCGGTAAGGGTCTTCGCCAGCAGCATTATAGCGATATTCCGGGTTGATATCGCTCTTGAGTTTGTCTAGGCTTTCAGTGAACGCCGTCGAAGTCCACTCGCTCACGTTACCCGCCATATCGTAGAGACCGAAGTCGTTAGGCTCGTAAGTACCGCATTTTGAGGTAATCAGATTGCCGTCGCGCACATAGTTGCCCTCGCCCGGCTTGAGGTTAGCATAGAAGCAACCGTCGTCGGTCATAGGCATGTCGCCAGCCCAAGGATATTTATTCTCATTGACGCCAGCACGCGCTGCATATTCCCATTCAGCCTCCGTAGGCAAGCGGTAAGGCTCGATGTAGACACCCTGTTTGCCCAGCGAGCGGCGCAGATAGTCGGTACGCCAGTTGGCAAAAGCATTTGCCTGCTCCCACGACACACCCACTACTGGATAGTCGCTGTAGCCCGGATGCGAGAAATAGAGTCGCGTGTAAGGCTCGTTGTAGGCATTCTCGAAGTCGTTAATCCACACCGTGGTGTCGGGATATATGTTGACGATATAAGTGTTCAGGAAATCGTAGTCGCTCGAAAGGCGGCGCGTGATGGTTTCGCGCACGATGTCGCCGTTGTCGTTGACGTAGGCAGTGTCCTTAGAAATCAAAGGCTGCTCCGTAGGCGTAGGCACATCAGTGTTGTAGATGCGGCGCTTCGGGTCGATGCGGTTCTTGCGCTTGGCTGCCTCCGTGAGGTTGTAGATTTCGTAGCGATAGTTCATCTGCGAAGCGTCCAACTCAGTCACGCCAGTGATTGGGTTTAACTTATACACGCTTGAGATGGCGCGCTGCTCGTCCTCTGTCGGGTTTTTCCAGGGAATTGCCTTCTTCCAGTTAAGATGAGGCTTCACAGGATTGCCCTCCTTGTCCTCCTCAATCTTAAACTCCTCGTCGCCGCCATAAGAAGGGTCGGCAAGACGTTCGCGGATAATGGAGTCGCGCACCCAGTAGACAAACTGACGGTATTTGGCATTCGACACTTCGGTTTCGTCCATCCAAAACGACTCCACGGATGCGCCCGTAGGCTGGGCTTTGATGTTCCACGTGCTGTCGTCGGCATTTGCGCCGAAGAGCATTGAGCCACGGTCGACAAGCACCATGCCGTAGGGTGTTGGCTCACCGAGGGCAGTGCCTCTGATACCCGTCACTTCACCGCCGCCATCGCCCACCGATGATTTGGGGGAGAAAGCACACGATGTAGCCAATGCTGCCAATGCGATATAACTAACTGTTTTCTTCATATTCTTACATTATGCGAATACTCTTGTGTTTATTTTTGTTTTTGCCTGCGAGGTTCAACTTAAGGTTGTAGCCCACAAGCACTTCGTGGCTTCCGCTACTTGCTTTCGATATTGCCGAAAGCGGATAGTCGAAACTGTAGCCAAGGAAGAAGTTTTTAAATTCAGCGCCAAGTTGCAGTGTCACAGCATCTTTCCAACGGTAAGCCACGCCTCCGGAGAGGAACTTGTTATAGCGCACACGCGCCGTAACTTCAGCCTGAACCATCTTACTGATGTCGGAACGCAACAACATTGAGGGCTGTATTTCAAATAACGTATTTTTTATCGGAATATTGCCACCAGCCATAAAATAAACCATTCTTCCGGCTTGCGTTTCGTAGCCAGAATCGTCGCTCCCCTGCTCGGTGTTGAGTTTTACGGTAGGCTGTGTGAGGTGAGTGCCAGAGATGCCCACCCAGAGATTTTTGTTGCTCCACCAGACACCAGCATTCATGTCGAAAGCCGTGCCGTGGAGGTCCTGCGTAGGGATGGCATCGTCGTTTTTGTCGTGATATTCGTCGCCGTCGGGGATGTAGACCTCAGAGCCTTTAAATCCCTGGTCGAACAAGCCCACCTGAAGACCGATGCTCAGCGTGCCCTTAAACAGTTTGAGTTTGTAACTCACCTGCGCTCCAGCATTGAGGTTGCTGAAGAGACCGAGGCTCTCTTGCTGCACCATCACGCCCACGCCGATGCGCTTGCCGAACAACTTTACAGGCATATCTGCGCCGCCGAGAAATGCCTTCGGAGCCTTCGGGATGCCAATCCATTGCAGTCGCGAGCCACCGCCGATGTGAAGATAGTCGGTTGTGCCCGTAGCCGCTGGATTGTAGTAGGCCGGCATAGCCCAGTACTGCGACAACTGCGTGTCGAACTGCGCCGACGCGGTTGTAGCCGTCAGCAGCATTGCCACCAGCAACAGGATTTTGCGATATATGGATTTCAGTCTCTTCAATTTCTCGTTTTTTATTCAAAATAGAACGTGAACACCACCATATTTGACGTTGCCTTGTCGATCGACTGCGTGAACTTCTGCTTTTCGAGGTCGTCGACAAGGTCTGGACGGTCCTTCTTGAGCAGATTGCCCAGTCCGAAGCAGAATTTCACTTCGGGGACGAACTTGAAGAACGGCAGATAGATATCAAGTCCGAAGCCAAGCGTGAGATAGAGATTGGTGTTGTTGAGTTGCAGCAACTCGCCGTCCTTGCGCTTCGACACATCGAACGCCGCCATACCTCCTGCCGTGACATACGGACGGAGGTTGTGGTAGCGCAACGCCGACATCTTCACATCGAGCGGAATCACCACACTACTGTTCTTGATGCTCTGTTTTTCGAGTGCACCCGTCGTCGACTCGCGGAATGTCACAGTCTTGCTGCCGAAATACATACCCGGAGTGAGGCGCAGGTTGAAATGCTCAGCCAAGCGCAAGTCGCCAAGGATATTGACGCAGAAACCCGGTGCCAGTTCGGCGATTTCGGGGTACCACTGCTCGCCGCTTTCGGTCACATAGCCATTGCGCGTGAAGCCAAGACTTTGATTGTAAAATCCCACAGAAAAGCCATAGTGCAGACGCTTCATGTCGGCATAAGGGCGATTGAGGATTTTGTCGTTGTCCTGGGCGCGTGCCGCTGGAAAAGCAGCGAGCAACGCAACGAGCAATATGAGCGGTTTGAGCAATTTCATATGATTTATAAACGCAAAATAGCCGCTGTTATTGCAGACGCAATGAAAAATCGCTAATTTTGGACTCATTGAATTATAACGATTATGAAAGACAACGACTGGAAACAACGCCTCAACATAGTCTACTCGACCAACCCGGACATGAAGTACGACACCGAAGAGGAGGAAGAGCAAGAAACCCTTCCCCCTTCCAAACAGCGACTGCGCATCATGCTCGACAAGCGCAACCGCAAGGGCAAGGAGGTTACTCTCATCACCGACTTTGTGGGCACCGACGACGACCTCAAGGACTTGGCTCGCATGCTGAAAACGAAGTGCGGCGTGGGCGGCTCTGCCCGTGGCGGCGAGATACTGATACAGGGCGATTTCCGCCAAAAGATAAAGGAACTGCTCACGGCGGGCGGCTACAATGTCCGTGTAATCTAAAGCATCGGCCATGATAATCGTAAACCGCGCATCAGCAGGGTCGGGAAAGACCTACACCCTCGTGAAGCAATACCTCATCATGCTGCTCGGCAAGAAGCAGGCCAACGGCAGTTATCGGCTCGACGAGCATCCCAACGACAACCACCGCTTCATCCTTGCCATCACCTTTACCAACAAGGCTACCGACGAGATGAAGCAACGCATTGTCGACACCCTCGATGAGTTGGCGCACGAGCCCGACAAAAGTCCGTATATCAACGATTTGATTTCGCTGCTACACTCCTCCAAAGAGAAGATTTCGCGGAGTGCCGACAAGGCTGAACGACAGATACTTGAGGACTACACCAACTTCAACGTGTGCACCATCGACACGTTTTTCCAGAAGATTCTGCGCACGTTTGCCTTCGAGGTGAACCTTGCAGGCAACTATGGCGTGGAACTCAACGACGAATATGTGGTGTCGTTTGGCGTGAACAGTCTGAAAACGGCAATACGCCAAAACGACACGCCAAACATCAAGCGACTGCGCGAATGGCTGTGGCAATACATTGAGGACAACATACGCGACGGCAAGAGTTGGAATGTGTTTCAAAAAGCAGGGGACTACGACGATGCTTCGCTCTACAAATTTGCGAATGCGCTGACAAAAGAAATCGTTAAGACCAACAGCGACAAGTTGTTTGAGTTTCTGAGAGACCCTAACGATATAATCACTTTCAACAAGGCGCTAAGCGACGGTATAATCGACTTGTGCAACGAAATCAAGCGCCTGTGCGGCGAGGTTTGCGGCATACTGACTGCACCCGGCGTAGACCCAGGCAAAACGCCGTTGAAACTCTTTGAGAAGTACAGGGATGCCGAAGTCCCATTCGATGGCATTGAGGGGGCTGACGATAAATTTTCCGACAGCCGCAAATACACTAACAAAAAAAGTGCTCCGATCGACGAACCTCACCTCCACGCCCTGCTTGCGCAGATTCGCGAGGACTTCTGCCGGCTCGCTTCTTACCGCGGCATTCTGAAATACACCTACCAACTTGGACTGCTCGGCGACATCAACGCCAACGTGCACGACTTCACCGCCGAAAACAACACCATCCTGCTTTCGGGCACCAACGACATTGTGCGCCGCATTATCGACGGCTGCGACATGCCGTTTATCTACGAGCGCATAGGCATGTACATCCACCACTACCTCATCGACGAGTTTCAGGACACGTCGCGCATGCAGTGGGAAAACCTGCTGCCGCTGGTAAGCGACAGTCTGTCGAACGGACACGACAGCCTGATTATCGGCGACGTGAAGCAGAGCATCTACCGTTTCCGCAACTCCGACCCGCAGTTGCTCCACAAGCAGTTGGGCGAAGACTTCCCGAAAAGCGAACTGAAGGACAACTCCGGCGAGCGGAGCACCAACTGGCGCAGTGCCTATAACATCGTTACGTGGAACAACGAGTTCTTCAAATACTTGGCGGATAAACTCGACATGAAGGAATTCTACACCGACGTGGAACAGGAAGTGAGTCCAAAGAACCAGTCAATTCTCGGACACGTAGCCATCGCAAAGTATGTCAAGCAAGAGGAAAGTGCGACAGCCGAAGGCGAAGAAACCGAACAACTCACCGAGAAAGAAGCACAGGATAAATGGGCTACCGAACGCACCATCAACGACATACTTTCGTTCCTCAGCCGCGGCTACCGACAGAAGGACATCGCCATACTTGTCAACCAGAACCAAGAGGGGCAAACCGTAATCGACAGGATTCTGGACTGGAACATTGCCCACCCAGACAAAACACCGATAAAAGTGGTATCGGAAGATTCGCTTTTGGTTATGAAGTCGCCTGCAGTGAGAATCGTGGTAAGTATCCTTGAGATGCTCGACCGCTGCGAGAGCATCAAGGAGCGAGGCAAGGATAACGGCAGCGAACTGCCTATTGTGATGCGCCGCTACGAGATGAACGTGAACAAGGGCATCGACCCATCGAAGGCTTTTGAGGATGCCTTTGCCACCAGAAACGAGTGGCTCGACGATGAGATTGAGACGTTGTTCAACAAATCGCGGTCGGCATGCCTCGACGGCGTGGTGGAGCACATCATCCGCACTCAACTATCAGAAGAGATGGCACGCGACAACGCTCCATACATTCAGGCATTCATTGACAAAGTGACCGACTTCATGGGGCTCTACGGGTCGAACATCCACCACTTCCTCAAATGGTGGGACAAGGTGGGCGAAAAAGCATCAATTTCATCGCCCGACAATGTGGATGCAGTGAAGGTGATGACCATCCACAAGTCGAAAGGCTTGCAATTTCCGTGCGTAATTCTGCCGATGGCAGATTGGAACTTCGACAAGGACAAAATTGAATGGGTGGAAACAGAAGGCGTCCGCAACAAATTGCCGCAAGGCATTGCCATTCCGCCGATATTAGCGGTGCAAAAGACGTCAAAGAAACGTATGATTTTCGAAGAACAGTTTAAGAAAATCGCCCACGACAACACTATGGACACGCTCAACAAGACCTATGTGGCTTGCACGCGCGCGCAATACGAACTACTTATATACACCTCCGACAAGAAAGAAATGGGCAAATATCTTGACTTGTTTAGTTCCAGACCGCCCGAAATCATCGCTTCCGACATCACCGAAGAGGATATTGAAACCGCCAAGGCTGACGGCAACAATATGGTCGGCGACCTGATTTACGAACTCGGGCAGCCCACCACCCGCGAGGAGACAATGCCAGCGAAGAAGAAAGTAGACGACACGATGAGCGAAGAGCGGAAGATGCCCGACTACAAACTCGTGTCAAGTTTCGACCGATGGGAACTCACCTCACCCGACATCATCCTCGAAGAGCGCGAAACGGAACGCTACCGCGGACAGTTGCTCCACAAGGTGATGGAGAAGGTGCGCACACCCGACGACCTCGACGTGACGCTGCGCCGCATCCAAGCGCGCGGCATGATCACACGCAAGGAGCGCGAGGAATATCAGCAGATGCTCAGTAGTCGTCTTGCCGACCCGAAAGTGGCGGAATGGTTTGCCCACGGCAACCGTTTGCTCCTCGAAAGAGAGATTATGACGGGCGGAAATGGCATCAAGCGCCCCGATCGGGTAGTGATAAAACCGAACGGCGATATTACTGTCATTGATTATAAGTTCGGCGAACATAACGATGACACCGATAAAGCATACAGGAAACAGGTGGCTGGTTACATCAACGCTCTGAGCGATGCCACAGGCAAGCAAAAAAGTTGCATATCAGGCTATATATGGTATGTAACGGCAGGCGACATCGTTGCCGTTTAGCACGCCACGCAGCCAGAAAATATGCGGCGGCTATCGTTTTCAGCGATAGCCGCCGTTTTTGTGCTATAAGTATTTACTATATCCATTATCGAATATTTCCTCAACCACGGCTTCCCAACGGCTTTACATAGGAGTACTTTTGCAATCGAAAAATAAAAACAACAAAAAAATATAAATACTATGCATATCACAACGGCTTTAATCTGGGTTGCCATCGTAGGCATTATGGTTTTGGCATTCGTATTCCACGCCATCAACAAGTTCAACCGTTCAACCGGCAACAACAAAGTGTTTGGAATGGATCACGACGAAATTTACTACCACGACAACGACGTAGAGGATGACGAAGACTAACGAAGACGCTCTGCACGAGCATTTGAAAAGCGTGTGTCTTTTCTTCGCCGACTACGCCGCCCACCTGCTGGCCTGCGGGGCGACAAGTATGCGCACACAACGCAACGTCACCCGCATGGCCGACAAATGGAACGTCACGGCGAACATCACCATCCTTCCCAACACTGTCGATATGTGCATCTGGGACACCAACCGGAAGCACTCCTACAAGCAGACGGTGAAAATACCGGCAAAGCCCATCAGTTTCGACATCAACACCAAACTGAGCAACCTCAGTTGGCGTGTGGTCGAAGACCGCATCGCCTCGTTTGAGGACGCACGGGAGGCTTTCCAGAAAATCGTGGCAACAACCAAGCCCGTAAACAAATGGGTAGTGCTAATTCTCGTCATGTTTGCCAACGCGTCGTTCTGCCGACTGTTTGGCGGCGACTTCATCTCAATGGGCATCGTGGCTTTGGCAACACTTGTGGGCTACTACCTGAAAATAATCATGCTGGAATCGCACTACGACACCCGCATCGTGTTTATGTGCTGCTCGTTTATCTCGGCAGTAATCGGCACGGCAGGCTATGTGTTCCACGTTGGCGAAACGCCGGAACTGGCTCTCGGTGCCAGTGTGCTCTACCTGATACCTGGTATTCCCTACATCAACTCCGTGAGCGACATGATTGACAATCACCATCTCTGCGCATTCTCACGCTTCATGAATGCACTGATGCTCACTGTCAGCATCGCCATCGGACTTACCGGAGGGTTCCTGATTATGAAAATCCGTATGTTTTAGACACTATCCCAATCAATGGACATAATTTTTTCTATCCTTCAAGACGCATTTTTTGCTGCGGTGGCAGCCATCGGATTTGCCAGCATCAGCAACCCGCCACGCGCTGCATTTAAATACTGTGCGCTGATTGCCGCCATAGGCCACGCCACACGTTTCTGCCTGATGAACCTCGCTGGCTTCCACATTGTGCCGTCGAGCCTCGTTGCAGCACTGTTTATCGGTGTGCTCGCAGTGTTCTTCTCGCGCTACGCCAAGTGTCCGCCGGAAACATTCTCTTTCCCATCGCTTCTGCCGATGATTCCGGGAATGTATGCCTACCGCACTTTTCAGGCAATGTTCATCTGCATGACCACGTCGGACGAAGACGCATTCATCCACTACGGCTACCTGCTTGAATACAACGGTCTGACTACTGTTTTTGTGGTCTTCGTGATGGTCGTAGGGCAAGTGCTACCGATGTTGGCAATGAAGAGACTTACCTTTAGCGCAACGCGTTAGTTTTTTATTTGATAAATATTAATATCTTTGCATACATGGAATTAAGGCAACTGAAATACTTCGTAAAGACCGCTGAACTGCTCAATTTTTCGGAAGCGGCGCGCTCGCTGTTTATCACGCAGAGCACCCTGTCGCAACAAATCAAGCAACTGGAGCAGGAATTGGGTGCGCAACTCTTTGAGCGCAACACCCACGGCGTGGTGCTCACCGAAAGCGGCAACGAACTGCTGCCCTATGCACGCAAGACAATCCACACCGCCGACAGTTGCGTGGAGCATATCCGCGACATCAAGAATGTGGTAACAGGCACTCTCAACATCGGCGTGACTTACACTTTTTCGCCTATTCTCACCGAGACATTGCTGTCGTTCATGAAGTTGTATCCAAACGTAAAACTCCACATCTTCTACAAAACTATGGAGGAACTCATGGCGATGCTCGACAAGCGCGAACTCGACTTTGTGCTGGCATTCAAGCCAACAGGCTCGGCTCAGTACACGCGCATCTCGTCCCACATTCTCTTCGACAACCATTTGGCTGCCATCGTTGCCAAAGACCATCCGTTGGCAAAGCGGCAGAAGGTTACGCTTGAGGAGTTGCAGGACTACGAATTTGCACTTCCGAGCAAGGGGCTACAAGCCCGCAACGCATTCGACTCGATGGTGGAGGGTAAAGCCTATCATTTCAATACGCGCATCGAACTTAACGAGGTCAACATTTTGCTGAAACTGGTGAGAGAGAGCAAACTTGTTACTATCGTGTCGGAGGCTACAATCTATGGCGTGGACGGTATCCACGTGGTCCGGCTCGATGTGCCCGACAACACTTATGAAATGGAAGGTTGCATCCATGTGCTGAAAGATTCCTATCAGAAAAGTTCTGCCAAGAAGTTTGTGCAGTTGCTCAGCGAGTCGGATTCCATCAAGGAGCGGGCTTTCAACTGGCTCTCATCGGGTTTCGCAGAATAGGCTTTTTGAATATTATTTCATCCATCTATATTTATTGAAATCCGCCTCGCAACGTACTGTCGCGAGGCGGATTTTTCGTTTCCCTATGTCGCCGTAGCGACGGGGTTATTTCTTGACTATGCGGTAGACTGATGTGCCTGTTGCCGTAGCCACCTTGAGCAGATAGATGCCACTGCCGCAGGATGAGAGGTCGATAGCGTCGGCATCGCTCACCTTGGCTGCCAAGCGGCCGTCGGCGGCATAAGCCTCGATGCTCTTCACTGCCTCATCGGCATTGACCTTGACAACACCTACAGTCGGGTTAGGATAAACGCTTACGCCCGTAGCCTCAACTGCATTGACCGCGGCATCGCCGACAACAAACTGGTATGGTTCGACCGACGAAGTGATGTCGAAGTCGCGTGCGCCGTTGTTGAACGTGAGCACATTGAATTGGTAGGTCTTGCCTGCCTCAACGGCTGCTTTGAGGATTGTCATCGTAATCACAACTTCCACCTTATCCTTGCCGGCGAGGCTGATTTGCGGACTTGAACTTGTAACGAACTTGCCTGTGCCCACTTCGCGGATTTCGCATTTCAACTTGCCTTTGGCGGTTGCGTTGGTTGCATTGTTGAGCAGCACGGTGAACTTCACCTTGTCGCCTGGATAGACGGTCTCGCGGTCGGCGGTAACAGCCTGTGCGAGCGACAGACTTACTGGCTCGGCAAATTCAATGTCGTCGCCTGTGACATACATATATACATGTTCGGTCATTGCAACGCGCATCCAGTCGCAGTCCACATCTTTTTCGCGGGTCACTGCCCAGATGCTATACACGCCGTCAGAAAGGCTCTTCAGTTCGTCCTTGAAAGAGTAAGTGAGTTCCGAGCCCAACGCATTGGCAGCAGGAAGGTAAAGGTCCTTCTTTATCGACGACAGAGCCACGCGGTTCAAATCCTTATCGTAGATAGCCACTGCTACTTCGCCGTCGTAGTTGTGCACATAAGTGTAGTTGGCAAGGTAATTGACCGTAATGTCGAGTTGCTCACCCTTGGTGAGAGATGACTGCTTGGGGGTCACATTGTTGCCATTGTAGCCTACCACAGGCATCTGACCCGCGCTACCAACCATTGTTTCGTCCTTCTCTAAGGTTACAATCGACTGGTCGGAGTTGAAGCCTCCGGCGCCACCGCCAGTACCGAGAGCCGACGGGTTCATAGCGTCGACGTCGAAATAGGAGTCGCTCAAGCCGCCCCAGCCCCAGTTGATGTGGAGATAGTCGTTGTTGTCATATCCGTCGGCAACGAAGCAGTGTCCACCGACAGTGCCTTGTCCACTGAAAATTACTGGGCGCGCCTTGTCGAGTTCGCTCTTAGCAAGAGCCACGAAGCCAGCCTTATTGTAGGCATCGCGGTAGTAAATCTGGCACTTGTAGCCGAAATTGGCAAGTCCGTAAGGAATGGCGCTATCCTGCGTGCCGCTAAGACTTGAGCCGTAATCCATATTGACTGCCGCGCCGAGGTCGAAACTGAGTTTCGCTACGGCGTTGCGTTGAGCATCGGTGTAGGTTGCCGTCGAACTGTATTCGTCAAACATATTGTCCCAGTCGTACTCCGACTTTGACAAGTCGACCGACACGCGGGCACTGTTTGAGCAGCGGTACGACACCGTGTAGGGCTTCGGCTTCAACGGCCATTTATAGTAGTTGCACACCTGCGCTATCGCCGTTGCCACGCAGCCCACCACCGAACGTTGGTTGGTAGAAGGGTCAATCGGGCAAAGGTCGTTGAAGGGCTCGGTCTGCGTCCAGTTTGACTTCAGCAACGGAGCCACCACCTGCACCATCTCCGAGAGGGTGCGCTTTTCGGGTGTCACGGTGCCGTCCTGCACCTGTGCAACGAGTTGCGCGTAGTTGTCGAGGCACGCCTGCAAAGCCTCAGGCATATTTTCCGTGTCAATATGACCAGTCTTGGAGTAGCCCACGATTTCGGTCATACTGTCGTCGCCGGAAACGATTACGAAACCTTTTCCGTCGGCAGCGTTAAAGATATAATAAGGCGACAAATCCGAATGGGATGCCGCAACGGCTCTAACCATACGTTTCTGTGGAGCAATCACAGTGGCATATTTTGCTGCCACGCCATAAGCCTGCATCGGTGTGATTTGCGCCGCATAGATGCTGCCGGAAGCGAGGCACAGCAACACCAAAGACGAGATTTTCTTCATATTATGTTACAAATAATTTAATTCTGATTGCAAAAATACAATTTATTTTCCTACACCGCGCCAAATTGTTTCATCCTTTTAGCAACAGAAAGAAAAAAGCACGCGAACCATCCAAAATCGCCATCAAAACGCCGCCGCCCGACATCGCCGCCCGACACCGCCGCCCGACACCGCATTTCGACAGGAATACAGTACAAAACCACTCTTATTCCGCTACGAAACGTAAATTTTAGCGTTCGTAGCGAAATAAAGCCAATTTTATCCACATATTTCAATTTTTAAGGGTATCTTTGCAATGCAACCAAACATTAGTGAATATGTGCGAGATTATAGGCAGAAAGGATGAAATAGCCGAACTGAAACGCTACTACAAAAGCGGCAGGGCGGAATTTGTGGCAGTCTACGGCAGAAGGCGTGTCGGCAAGACATTCCTTATCGATGAGGTTTTTCACGACGATATGGCATTCCACCACACTGGTCTGTCGCCCTACGACCGCCAACGCAAGGTTTCCACCAAGGACCAACTGCAGAATTTCTACTTTTCGCTCATCCGCCACGGTATGGACGGCATCAACCCGCCGAAATCGTGGATGGAGGCATTCTTTGTGCTGGAAAGGTTTCTGGAAACCACCGACAACGGAAGTCGCCAAGTGGTGTTTATCGACGAAGCGCCGTGGATGGACACTGCGCGGTCGGGGTTTCTCACTGCACTTGAAGCATTCTGGAACGGCTGGGGCAACACTCGCCACAATCTGATGCTCATTGTCTGCGGTTCAGCCACTTCGTGGATGCTCGACAACCTTATCAACAACAAGGGCGGACTGTACGGTCGACTGACAGGCGAGTTGAAACTCGCACCGTTCACCATCAAGGAGTGTGAGGACTTCTATCGTAGCCGTGGCGTCAAGATGACCCGCTACAACGTTGCGCAAGCCTATATGATATTCGGAGGAATTCCTTTCTATATGAATTTCTTCAATCCGGCATTCAGCCTTGCGCAAAACGTCGACGCTTTGTTTTTTGCACGCAATGCCAAACTGGGAGATGAATTCAACCGTTTGTTCAACTCCGTGTTTGACCGCGCTGACGACTGCATGAAAATTATCCGCACATTGGGCACACGCCACGCAGGATATACCCGACAGGAAATCTCTGCCAAGACGGGCATCACGCCCAACGGCGAGTTCACAAAGATGCTTAAGGCTCTCATCGGTAGCAACTTTATCATCAAATACGTGCCGTTTGGAGCATCGGCGAGAGATGAGCATTACAAATTGACCGACTCGCTGTGCTGGTTCTGGCTGCATTTCAAAGACGGGAAAAACATCCATCAGGAAGACTATTGGCAACACCACATGCGAGAGTCGGAGATTTCTGCATGGAGAGGCATAGCCTTTGAAGAATTGTGTCTGCAACACATCAGGCAAATCAAGCAAGCCTTGCAAATCGGCGCAGTGTCGTCGACAGAATCCGCCTACATCATAAAAGGCGATAAAGAGACAGAAGGCATGCAGATTGACCTCGTAATCAATCGGGACGACGATGTTATAAACCTCTGCGAGTTGAAGTATTCCAAGAGCCCGTATGTGGTCACCCAAGCCTATGCCAACAGGCTCACCGCACGGCTGGAAGCGATAGAAGAGAAAATGAAGGACAAAACATTCCTACTGACCTATATTGGCAGCACTCCCCTTGCAGAGAATGAATATTCCGACATATTCCCCTGCAAAATCACATTGGACGATTTGTTTGCATAAACCCCTATAAACAACGACAGGCGCATCCCGTGGGGACGCGCCTGCTATTTTTTTGCCAGGAGGGGATTAAGCCTCGTGGATTGCTTCGCTAGGGCAGTTTTCTGCGCAAGTGCCGCAGCTGATGCAAGTATCTGGGTCAATCTTGTAGATATCGCCTTCAGAGATTGCTTCTACAGGGCAACCAGCAGCACATGTGCCGCAAGCTACACAATTGTCGTCGATTACGTAAGCCATTTTTGTAAGATTTAATTTGTTTATAATTGCTTTATGCAAAGATAATGCAAAAGGATTGGTTTTGTATCGGTTTTACAAAAGTGTAACAAATTTTTCGGATAGGCGTGTTTGATTTTCAAGCGTTTAGGCATCATAATTTGGACTGATTGCAATTAACTGCACTGCCAGCAGGCAGCGCAGGCGTTGCACAGAAGGCGAATTTGCACTACCTTCGCAAGAAAATCAAAGCATTATGAGTCCACTGTTTTCAATCATAACCATCACATTCAACGCCGAACACGAGTTGCCCGCAACCCTCGCGAGCGTGCGTAGCCAGAAATTCACCGACTTCGAGCAACTGATTATCGACGGCGCATCGACCGACGGCACCGTGGCTTTGGCTGAAAAGAGCGGCATCGCCGGGTTGACCATCGTGTCGGAACCCGACAAGGGGCTCTATGATGCAATGAACAAAGGCATTGCGCGCGCCCGAGGCACTTACCTCATCTTCCTCAACGCCGGCGACGCGCTGCATTCGCCCGACACCCTTCAAGAGATTGCCGATGCCATCAAGGACGACGACAAGCCCGACATCGTTTACGGACAGACGCAGATTGTGGATGCCAACCGCAAATTTATCGGCATGCGCCACCTCACAGCGCCCGAGCATCTCACTTTCGACAGTTTCAAGCACGGCATGCTCGTGTGTCACCAAGCATTTGTGGTGCGCCGCGAACTGGCAGAGCCCTACAACCTCGCCTACCGCTTCTCAGCCGACTACGAGTGGTGCCTGCGCTGCCTGAAAAAAGCGAAGCGCTGCGCCTATACTGGCACAACGCTTATAGATTATCTGGCTGACGGACTGACCGACAAAAACCATAAGGCTTCGCTCAAGGAGCGCTATCACATCATGTGCCAGTACTACGGCACACTTCCCACCATCATTCGCCACGCAGGATTTTTTGTGCGCAACCTCAGGCGGAAACTGAGCGCTCGCTAACAGTTATTTTCTCATCCTCATGTGCAGGCTGTCTGCCTCGATGATGCGGCGATAGTAGTCGTCGTCGTAGCCTGGGCTGGCAGGACTTGCCGGATAGCCTTCGGCTGAGCGGAGGAACTTGCCGTCCTTCTCCTTTTTGCAGCGACCGTCCATATATTTCACAAGAAGATATTCGCCGAGTTGCTTGTAGCGCGCAGTGGCAGCCATTGCGCAACTGTCGCTGTAGGCAGTGAGCATCTCCACGGCAGAGGCTGGCGACTGGCTATAAAGCGCAGCGGCGCGTTTCTCCACGCTGTCCATAGCGTTAGCATAGGAGTCCTCAATCTCATTCTGCACCTTGCGCAGGTCGGGGTACATCTGCGAGTAGCGAGTGTAGACCTGATTTGCTACCCAGTTGTTAATCCAGAAAGCCGAGGTCCATGAGAACGTACACAAATCGCCGTTGCCCTTGCGGAAACATTCTGGCACACGGGTGAGGCAGCAGTACATCGGGTTGTAGACACACAACGACGAGTCGTCGACACCGAACCAGAGGATGCCGCCGATGGCATCGGGCAGCCACGAGCGCATCTGCGCCACGAGGGTAAAGCCTGTCTGCTGAGTGGCTATAGGACGCTCATGTAAATATTCCACAGAGTCGCACGTCCAGATGAGCGGAGCGAAGCGCACAGGCGAATCCCATTCGCCCGCACCCGGCTCTTTGCGCATATCCATCGGAGTGCCATCGAAGTGGTCGCGCATCATCTCCTGCATGTCGCGCACACTGAGTTTCTTGTCGGGCTTCACATAGAGCGGCATCGGCTCGCCCTTCATCTCCATGATGAACGGCAGATACTTGTCCATGCCGCTGGCAAAGCGGTTGAAGTATGCCCACACACGTCCGTCGCAGCCGCGATAGGCAAGATAGTCGGCAACGGCATAGGTGTCGGAGAAACTAAAGTCCTGGTCTTTGCCCTTAAACCACCCCATGCGGCGCGCAAATTTCACAACGTCCTTGGAGTACATGCAGTTCTGCTTGTCGGAGAACGGAATCTGGCGGATGCGCGACTGGTTGGCGTGACCGCTGATGCAGTCGTCGGGGATGCGCACGGCAACCCACACGGCACCTTTCTCAACCATACCCTTCGACACCATCTCAAGCACCCACACCTCGTTGGGGTCACCGATGGAGAACGACTCACCGCCGCTGTAGTAGCCGTAGCGCTCCACGAGCGAGGTCATCACCTTGATGGCTTCGCGGGCAGTGCGTGCGCGCTGGAGAGTGACGTAGATGAGCGACCCGTAGTCCATCACCGCCGTCGTGTCCTTCAGTTCCGGACGCGCCTCAAATGTCGTTTCGGTGATGGTGAGTTGGTGCTCATTCATATTGCCCACGGTGGTATAGGTGTGAGCCACCTGCTCAATCTGTCCGAGAGGCTTATAGGTGTCCCACTCGGTGATGTCGAGCATCTCGCCTTTCTTGTGGTCGGCAGCCGGAGTGTGGTAGAGTTCGCCGTAGAGCACATAGGAGTCGGCGTTGTAGGTCACCAGCGTAGAGCCGTCGGTGGTTGCGCCCTTGCCTGCGATAAGATTAGTGCAGGCATCGGCAGAGTTGATGCCAGCCGTCAATGCGGCGGCGAGCATAAGGATGTTTCTTATATTCATTCGTTACTTGATGTTACTGTGAGTATTCTGTTTCCCGACGAGAACGTGTGCATGTCGTAGTGGCGACCATACGCCTCGGCAAAATAGCGCGACTTTGGAGCGCCGTCAAGCAGGGAATGGAGGTCAAGACTAAGGTCGCGCTGGAAGTCGACACCCTCCTCCTCGACGCACTTAAAGAGAGCCTCCTTGGCGGTCCACGCCACAGTGGCTTTCCAGAGCGACGTGCCCACAAAACGCAGTTCCTCGGCGTTGAACACACGCTCCTTGACGCGCGCCACCCGCGGGGCGACGAGTTCCACGTCGATGCCTACCCTATCCACGGTATCTGACCACGCCATCACCACCCATCCGCGGCAGTGCGACAGGCTGAACGCCATGGACATGCGCTGTCCCGCCTTTTCGACAAACGGAGCGCCCGAAGGCTCGTGGCAGAGCACGGCATCGTCGCCGAAAAGTTCGTGCACCAGCAAGCGCGTCACGATAATCTCCGAGCGGCGCGAAGCAGAGCGCACCCCCTCCGTGAAACGGTGCATACCGAAGTCGTCGTTATGCCCTTCGAGGTCGGTCATGCCAGGGATTTCTACTTCGGCGATTTCCACATCGCCCACTGTGCTGCGGTGGATTCTCATTCTTTAGTCGTATTGTTTTGTGGAAGGATTTTCACTTTCACCTTGTCGATGCGGTGACGATCCACCGACATCACGCGAAAGCGGAAGCGACCGTATTCTATCAGTTCATTCTCTTTAGGGAAGTCCTGCTTGATGTTGAGCAGAAGTCCGGCGATGGTTTCCACATCCTCATCGACGTCGGCAAATTCCTCTTCGCCGATGCCCGTGATGCGGCAAAAGTCGTTGAGTTGCGTTTTGCCCTCAAACTCGTAAATATCCTGCGCAAGGCGCTTGTAGGTCTTCTCGTCGTCGTCATATTCGTCGTTGATTTCGCCCACAATCTCCTCAAGCACGTCTTCGAGCGTTACAAGACCCTGCGTGCCGCCAAACTCGTCGACCACGATTGCCATGTGCATTTTCTTCTTCTGGAAGTCGTCGAGGATGTCGTCAATCATACGGTTTTCAGGCACGAAGAAGGCATCGCGCAGAAGCGACTGCCACTTGAACGCACCGTCCTTCTTACCGATGAACGGCAAGAGGTCCTTGGCGTAGATGATGCCCTTGATGTTATCCTGATTGTCGACAAACACTGGCATACGCGAATAACCCGACTCGCGCACCTCGGCAAGGAGTTGGTCGAAGGTGCTATCCCAGTCGATGCACGTCATGTCGATGCGCGGCGTCATCACGTCGCTCACGGTCTTGCCTCCGAATTTGAGGATTTCCTCAAGCATGTTCTTGTCCTTCTGTTCCTCCACGTCGGTGATTTCGAGAGCGTGCGAGAGGTCGTCGAGCGACAGTTCCTCCTTGCGCTTTGCCACCATCTTGTTGACAATCACCGTGCCGCGAGTCATTAGCGACGTGAGCGGTCGCAGCAACCGCGACAGCACCGTAAGTCCGCCTACGGCAAACACCGCCCAACGCTGCTTGTGTCCGTTGCTATAGAGTTTTGGAAGGATTTCGCCAAAAAGGAGAAGTATGAAGGTGAGCAGCACCGACTGGAAGATGAAATCCACCACCGCGCTGCTGATTTCCAGCATCTGGGTGAGCGCGAAGTTGAGCAGGAGCACAATCGACACGTTCACGAAGTTGTTGGTGATTAGGATTGTGGCAAGCAGATGCTCTGGTTCCTTGAGCAGGCGCTCAATGGCGGAACGCTTGTCGTCGTTGTCGATTTCGTCGATGTCGGTTTGCGACAGTGAAAAGAAGGATGTTTCTGAGCCGGAAACGAAGGCAGAGACAGCCAACGCTACGCACGCCACCAAAAGGGCGATGATGCTTCCCACGGTCGGGGCATTGAAGCCTATCCATTGGGTATTGTCGGCAATAAGCGCGACGATAATGTTTAAAACGCTCGGGTAAGGGTCTAAGTCCAAAATTATTGCGATTAGTTATACTGGTTGCAAAGGTAGCAATTTAGTGGCAATTAGCAAAATCCGCAAAAAGAAAGCCCGCTGCGCGTGTACCAGCGGGCTTTCAACTTATGAAAAAAATGTCTGTGATTATTTCACAATAACCTTCTTTACTTGATTGCCGGCGCGCACGATGTAGAGGCCCTTAGCCACCTCTGTGCGGGCGTCGGTACTAAGCAATGCGCCGCCTACGGTGTAGACTGCTACCTTCTGTGCACCTTCTACAACGATTTCGCCAGCATTGGCAGAAATCTTCACGTCGGAAGCATTGACAGCGTTGACACCTGAAGTGCTGTAACTTGTCACATAAATCTTCCACTGTCCGTCTTCATTCTTGACGTAGATGAAAACACTGTCGTCGCCGCTATTTAGCGTTGCGGTCATCTTTTCTTCGTTGCCCTCGGTCATATTTACATAGTCGCCCTCGCTACCGTTGCCTCGACCTACTGTTAATTCGCTTCCGCTCGAAATTGACGTGCCGTCGCAATTGATTACGAAGCCTGGGTCTCCGAGTTGGTCAAGGTCAGTGCCTTCCAGTTGGAGAACATAGCCCTCGTCGGTTTTCTTAAACTGATTACCGTTCCAACTTGCGCCTTCACCAACGATAGTCATTGAATTTTTCCATGTCGGCACTGCTTCGAGTTTGCTATATGTGTACATGTTATTGTCTTCTCCAGTCAACTTATACGCAGCACCCGTTGCATTACCACCTTCGGTGATATCCACAGTTTTCTTGTCCTGAACGTTGTTGAAAATCAAGTCGAAAATCAAGTTGAATTCAGCAGCATTGTTAGGCACTGAAATAGTGAAATAATAGTTACCGTCGTCGGCTGCCTCTTTCTTAAGTGTCATTGCCGCACCTGGCCAAGCGCCTAATAGTTGGTTCGAATCAATCCAGGCGTAGCAATTCGGGGCAGCGTCATTTTTCACGTATGTGCCGTCGACTTGGAGATAGATGGTTACAGGATCTGCTTCTGGCTCTGGATCGGGAGTTGTACCCCAAGTAGGCACTGCCACAGATGTCGCATTCTTACTGCTATCCAGCGAATATGCTACATCGCCTTTCTGATTTTTGATATCCCCAGTCTGCCAAGTGCCTTCAAATTGGGTGAAAATGATGTTATAGGTGTCATCAGTATCAATAGTAATAGTGAAATAATAGGAACCATCGTTGGCAGCAGTTTCCGATTTGGTCATTTGAGTACCTGGCCAAGTGTTTTGTGCACCGCCCCAATAGTAGCAGCACCAAGTTCCACCATCTGTCACAGTTGTACCATCTATTTTCAGGTAGACGGTCGATGCGGCATTAGCCAAAATGGCTACTAATGCCAAAGATAAAGTTAACAACAACTTTTTCATGATTATAAGTTTTCTATAGTTTTTAAATTTTAAGTCAAAAGGTTACACGTCTTTCTAAAAAACGGCGCTGTGTGAGGGCGCAAATAATAAAGAAAGAGTTATTAGAAAGGTTAGAAGAAAAGAAATTGGCGCATCATTTAAGGCATTGATGCGCCAATTTTTTTGTTAATTTGCTTATTTCACGATAACTTTCTTAACTTGGTTGTCGGCACGCACGATGTAGAGGCCCTTAGCCACCTTTGTGCGAGCGTCAGTGCTAAGAAGTGCACCGCCTACAGTGTAGACTGCCACGCTTTGTGCGCCGTTGACGATGATTTCGCCACCGTTGGCAACGATAGACGCACTTGCCTCAACGTCGGCAACGCTGCCGCCTTTAGCAACCACCTTGAATGCACCTGTAGCGAGGTTGAATGTGATTGTGTAGTCGCCTGGAAGGTTGACGCAGCATCCTTCATTACCCTTAACGAATACGCCTTCGTAAGTAGCCTCTGATGCATTTTCAGAGAGGCCCCAAGAGCCAACGCCACCGAGTTTCTCGTAGATACGCCAGTAAGCATAGCCGTCGCCTGAGTCAGGGAAAGTAACGTCGCCTGAGAACTCGTTTTGATTAGCAGTTGCAGAAAGTTTGCCGCTATCGTCTTTGAAGTCCCAGTTGTTGTTGTTACCAATCACATAGACTTCTGTTGTCTCAACTTCTGCTTGCTCTTCGCCTTCGAAAAGAAGAGTAGCGCTGTCGCCAGAGATTGTCAAAGTAATCTTTGAGCAGACATAAGTTTTAGAGCCGAGGTCGATGTTTGTGTTAGAGCCAGCAGAGAGCACATAAGGAGTGCCGAGGACTGGAGCGTCGATGCTCGATGCACCATAGTTACAACTTGACGACCAAGTAGCGTCGGCTATCTTGAATGAGCCAAGCACTGTCTTGTTTTCAAGAGTGTAGACACCGCTTGTTGCAGTAGCCTGAAATTCCCATTCTGGAGAAGCAGCCCAACTGTTAACACCGCCACGGAGGTAAATGCCAGTACCGGCATTAGCCACGATTGCGCAAAGAGCGCACAATAAAAAGAGTGAAATTTTTTTCATAGACATTTAATTTTAAGTGAATCTATTAATTTACATTTTAATACTCGTAGAAGCCCTTCACGAGTGAAAAACTTCTGCAACAACGCATTTATCACAATTCGTCAATGCAAATCTACACAACTTTTTCGCGAAGTGGACAACAAAAACACATGTTCTTCAACATATTTTGGGCAGATAAACCACATTTTGCGTTTTTTTCGCGCCAAAAGCGCCTCGTTGGTGCGAATATGAAAGACGTAGGCGCGGATAAGAAAGAGGGTGAGCCCTTGCGGGTTCACCCTCCTACAATAATAAATTATTCTGGTAGATTAGTCTTTAAACTTCATCTTCAGATACTCGCGGTTCATGCGTGCGATGTTGCTCAGCGAGATGTTCTTAGGGCATTGAGCGGCACATGCGCCAGTGTTGGTGCAGTTACCGAAGCCGAGTTCGTCCATCTTGCTTACCATTGCGCGTACGCGGCGTGCTGCCTCAACCTTACCTTGTGGGAGAAGGGCGAATTGGCTCACTTTAGCGGCAACGAAGAGCATTGCAGAGCCGTTCTTGCAGGCTGCAGCACATGCGCCGCAACCAATACAAGTGGCAGAGTCCATAGCCTCGTCGGCTGCTTCCTTAGAGATAGGAATTGCATTGGCATCGCCTGCGCCGCCAGTGTTGAACGACACGTAGCCGCCAGCCTGCTGGATTTTGTCGTAAGCCGAACGGTCAACCATAAGGTCGCGGATTACAGGGAATGCGTGAGAGCGCCATGGCTCGATAGTGATAGTGTCGCCATCGTTGAACTTGCGCATGTGGAGCTGGCAAGTAGTGATGCTACCAACAGGACCGTGAGGGTTACCGTTGATGTAGAGCGAGCACATACCGCAGAT
This sequence comes from Eubacterium sp. CAG:180, assembly GCA_963590405.1. Taxonomy (GTDB): domain Bacteria; phylum Bacteroidota; class Bacteroidia; order Bacteroidales; family Muribaculaceae; genus Limisoma. The sequence goes on from CAVAPE010000011.1 coordinate 27,369, forward strand.
ACCTTCGCGGCAGTCGTTGTCGAACACCACTGGCTCCTCGCCATTCTCTACGAGTTGCTCATTGAGCATGTCGAGCATCTCAAGGAAACTGATGTTGGTCGGCACGTTGTCAAGTGAATAATCGACGAATTTACCCGGCTCTTTAGGACCGCGTTGACGCCAGATTTTTAACTTTATGTTAATTGTTTCTTCCATAATTAGCTAAAATTTTTATGCCTAAAGGCGGGTTGTTATGACTTGTAGTTACGGGTTTGAACCTTGATAGCCTCGTAGTTGAGCGGCTCTTTGAGGAGGATTGGCTTTTCGCCTTCGCCTGCATACTTCCAGCAGCTTACATACATGTACTGGTCGTCGCGGCGCTGTGCCTCGCCGTCGGCTGTCTGGTACTCCTCACGGAAGTGAGCGCCGCACGATTCGTTGCGGTGGAGAGCGTCGATAGCCATAAGGCGGCCGATGGTGAAGAAGTCCTCAAGACGGAGGGCTTTCTCAAGCTCGGTGTTCAAAGTGTCTGCCTCGCCAGGGATGAAGAGGTTTGTGTCGAACTCTTTCTTGAGGATGTCGATTTGCTCGATAGCCTTGATAAGACCTTCTGCTGTACGACCCATACCAACGAGGTTCCACATAATCAAGCCGAGTTCCTTGTGGATAGAGTCGGCTGAACGCTTGCCCTTGATGTTCATCAAGCGGCTGATGCGAGCGCGAACCTTCTTCTCTGCCTCAACAAATTCAGGAGCATCGATAGTTGGGTGCTTAACCTTGATTTGGTCAGAGAGGTAGTTCTGCATAGTGTAAGGCAAAACGAAGTAGCCGTCTGCCAAACCTTGCATCAACGCAGAAGCACCAAGGCGGTTACCGCCGTGGTCGGAGAAGTTAGCCTCACCGATTGCAAACAAGCCCTTAACAGAAGTCTGGAGTTCGTAGTCAACCCAGATACCACCCATTGTGTAGTGAGAAGCCGGGAAGATCATCATCGGTGTCTTGTATGGGTTATCATCAGTAATCATTTCATACATCTGGAACAGGTTGCCGTAGCGAGCAGCAATCACGTCCTCACCGAGGCGGTTGATAGCGTCGGAGAAGTCCAGATAAACGGCGTTGCCAGTACCTACGCCGAAGCCAGCGTCGCAACGCTCCTTGGCAGCACGGCTGGCGATGTCGCGAGGACAAAGGTTACCAAATGCTGGATAGCGGCGCTCCAAGTAGTAGTCGCGATCTTCCTCAGCGATTTCAGTAGGTTTGAGTTTGCCTGCGCGGATTGCCTCAGCATCCTCTTTCTTCTTAGGCACCCAGATGCGGCCGTCGTTACGGAGAGACTCTGACATAAGAGTAAGTTTTGACTGGTTCTCACCGTGCTTAGGAATACATGTTGGGTGAATCTGAGTGAAGCAGAGGTTTGAGAGGTAAGCACCGTGCTTGTAGCACTGAACGGCAACAGAGCCATTGCAGCCCATAGCGTTGGTTGAAAGGAAGAACACACGGCCATAACCACCGGTAGCCACAACGACTGCGTGAGCAGCGTAGCGCTCGATTTCACCAGTGATAAGGTTGCGCACGATGATACCGCGTGCACGGCCGTCGACCATTACGAGGTCGAGCATCTCGCGGCGTACGTAACTCTTCACTGTGCCTTTCTTGATTTGGCGGTTGAGAGAAGAGTAAGCACCGAGGAGAAGTTGTTGTCCTGTTTGACCTTTAGCGTAGAATGTACGCGACACCTGAGCGCCACCGAAAGAACGGTTGGCGAGGAGACCTCCGTACTCGCGAGCGAAAGGAACGCCCTGAGCCACGCACTGGTCGATGATGTTGTTCGACACTTCAGCCAAACGGTAAACGTTGGCTTCGCGAGAGCGGAAGTCACCACCCTTCACTGTGTCGTAGAAGAGGCGATAGATAGAGTCGCCGTCGTTCTGATAGTTCTTGGCTGCGTTGATACCACCCTGAGCGGCGATAGAGTGAGCGCGGCGTGGAGAATCCTGGATGCAGAAGTTCAACACGTTAAAGCCCATTTCGCCAAGAGTAGACGCTGCCGATGCACCAGCGAGGCCAGTACCTACGACGATGATGTCGAGGTGGCGTTTGTTTGCTGGGTTAACGAGTTTCTGATGAGCCTTGAAATTGGTCCACTTCTCGGCTACCGGTCCCTCAGGAATTTTTGAGTCAACTTTCTCGTCCGAATAAACGGCGTATTGGCTCATTATGCTTGTGCTGTCGATAATTTTTTCTGACATGTCTCAATTAGTTTGAAGTGATTAAAGAGCAAACTTAACTGTAAATACTACGACTTGGATGATGAAGAGGCCAACCACGATAGTTGCCCACCAGTTGCCGAGAGTCTTGAAGCGAGGAATCCATACGCTGTTGCTTGCGCCAAGCGATTGGAATGCGCTCCAGAAGCCGTGAGTCATGTGGAACCAGAGTGCCACGAGACCGATTACATAAACCGGAAGAGTCCACACGCATCCGAAAGCAGTCTTGATGTGGTGCATACCGTCGGCTGCGAAGACTGTTGCATTGCCGCAGTCAGCGCCCATTTGGTGGCACAACTCGACAAGTTGCATCTTTGCCCAGAATTGCACGAAGTGCACAACCATGAATGCTACGACAACGATGCCGAGCACGAGCATGTTCTGCGATGCCCATTCAACGCTCTTAGGCTTAGAAGTCACAGCATAGCGGTCGTTGCCGCGAGCCTTGCGGTTCTGCACGGTAAGCCAGAATGCATAGATAATGTGTACAATGAATCCGGCTGCAAGGATTACCGTAGCAACCAATGCATACCAGTTAGCTCCCAAGAACTCGCAGATAAGGTTGTAACCATCTGGAGATATCAGGGCTACTGTGTTCATTAATACGTGAAAGGTTACAAATAGGAGCAGGAAAAGACCGGTTACTGACATAACCACTTTTCTTCCTAAGGATGAATTTGTTAACCACATAGTAGTTCTGAAAATTTAGTTATTAATTAAGTTTATAGTTCTTAAACGTCGAAATGCAAAAAGCACGGGGCGCAGTTACCCCGTGCAAAGTTAATTTGAATTGGTTGAATATGGAAATTATTCTGTAATTTTTTTCCACACGCTTTGCAATGCCGAAATTTTTTGGTCGCGGTCGTGTCGGAAACTGTTGAAGGTGTCGAAAATGTCACTCAGCGCGATGGACGAATTTGCCACTTGGCTCTCGTAGAGTTGTGCCCCCGTGGAGGCGTCGGCAGCCTGTCCCTGCAAGGCTCCACTCACGCCGCTAATCTGCTCGAAGAGGCGCATCTGGAGGTTGACCATCTCGTAGGCGCCTATGTTGGTGGCGTTGCCGCTGATTTGCTCGGGACGGTCGTTGTTGCCGCGCGGATGGTAGGGCACGATGCCATTGGGCTTTGACCACGCATAGCGGAGGTCCTGCCAGGTGTAGCCCTCGGGGAGAATGTTGTCGGGATAGAGGAGCACACCCTTGGCACTTGCGCCCATCACATGGTCCACGAGCGTGATGAGGCGGTTGACGTATTTCTGCTGGTCAATCACGTCCTCCACCATCGAATGCACCTCGCCGTCGGTGAGCGGATAGAGTTTGACTGCAAAAGGATGGCTACCGTGGGCATACGGGCTGTCGTACTGGCTCAGCACTGCGCCGTCGGGACTTAGCCAGTAGCATCGCCACACATGGCGCAGCACCCAGCGGCGCTCCACCCCATCCTCTACCACCTCGGAGGCAGGCTCGCCGGGCTGAAAATACCATTCACCAGTGGTGCGGTTGTGACAGTCGTAACCTTCGCGGCTCTCGCGCCGCCACAACTCGACGATGCGCACACGCCCCGGCACCGACGGGAGGAAGAAGTCGGGCGACGCTGGCTCAAGGGTGTCGGACGGCTGCTGATAGTGGCTACAGATGTCGACGGCGCGCGAGCGACTGCCGTCGCAGAGCCGAGCCACGAGGTCCTGCAACGGAAGGTCGTGGAGTTGCCCTATCATGTCGAAATCGCGGCATCGAGGGTCGTCGCCGCCACGGAAAAACATCCGCGAGGGGGACACGTTGTCAACGCTAACGCCGCCGCTGCCATCGAAGTCGATGCGCTGAAAGCAGCAGCCTGAGATGAGAAACTCTTCCATAAGGCGACTGTCAAGTTCGCTGAGCGACGGCACGAGTGGCTCGCCTTCGTCGGCGATGGAGTTACGAAAACGCCCCACCACACTCTTAACCAACTGGCGGATAAGGTTGTTGGTGAGGGGTTCTTTGCCCGACTCGCGCAGATAGTCGCGCTCGGAGATTTGCCGTCCGTGCTCATCGGTCATCATGTCGCACCACTGGTTGCCGTAGGTGTAATGCTTGTTGCGTTCGCGCCTCTGGCGGAGCGCACTCAGACGGCTCCACTGGCGATGGGCTTCCTGCAGCAGGCGCATCGCCTTGTCGTTGTTGATTGTGTTTTCCATAGCATAAAATTTTTTAGCGCAAAAGTATGTTCCCGTTATTATATAATAAAGTAAAAAAGGGATATTATTTTTTTGCAATTTGAATAATCAATCAAAAAACTCTTGTATATTTGCAAAATAGAATTTCCAATTCAAAATCATCTTATAACTATGAACAAAAAAATTAGTTTGTATGCATTGGTCGGTGTGGTAGCATTGACCGGATGTAACAAGAAAATGCAAGACTTCGCAGCCGAGCATTTTACAACAACCCCTAACCCACTCGAACTCGTGGGTGACAATGTTCCTGGTACTGTGACTGCAAACGTGCCACAAAAGTTCTTCAAGAAGAACGCAGTGGTTACTGTCACTCCTTACCTTGCCTATGGCGACGACCAAAAGACCGCTTCTCAAGCCTACACATTCCAAGGCGAGAAGGTCAACGGCAACAACCCTGTAATCAGCTATGAAAACGGCGGAACAGTGTCGTTCCCAGTAAACTTCGCCTACACTCCTGAAATGATGAAGAGCGACCTCTACCTCGACTTCAACGTGGTGCAAGGCAAAAAGACCTACACTCTCCCTGCAGTCAAGGTTGGCGAAGGCGTTGTAGCCACTTCCAACTTGGCTGACGCTTCAACTGTCACTCCTTCTTCAGCAGCCGACAAGTATCAGCGCGTAATCAACGAGATCTGCGACGCTGACCTCATGTTCCTCATCAACCAGGCTAACGTCCGCGCTTCTGAACTCAAGAAAGGCACAAGCGTAGGCAACTTCAACGAAACAGTGGCTGACGCTACCACTGCCGACAACAAGGAAGTGGAAGGCATCCACGTTTCTTCGTTCGCTTCTCCTGATGGTGGTGTGAAACTCAACACTAAACTTTCTGAAAACCGCGAGCAAGCAACTGTTGACTACTTGAAGAAGAACTTCAAGAAAAGCAACGTTAGCAACTACGGCGACATCACTTCAGAATTTACAGCACAAGACTGGGAAGGCTTCCAGAAACTCGTTTCTGAGAGCAACATCCAAGACAAGGACCTCATCCTCAGCGTTCTTTCGATGTACAAAGACCCAGAACAGCGCGAATCTGAAATCCGCAACCTTTCTTCTGTATTCGATCAGTTGGCAAAGGAAATCCTTCCTCAACTCCGCTACTCTCGCATCTCTGCTTCCATCAACACTATCGGTCGCAGCGATGACGAAATCAAGGCTCAATACAAGGAAGATCCTTCAAAACTTTCTGTAGACGAACTTCTCTACGCCGCTACCCTCACCAACGACAACAAGGAGAAAGCAGACATCTACAAGACTTGCACAAAGCAATATCCTGAGGACTACCGCGGCTACAACAACCTCGGTTTGACCCAATACGTTGCTGGCGACTACGACGCTGCAAAGAGCAACTTCGAGAAAGCCGCTTCACTCAATCCTAACAGCGACGAGGCTAAGATGAACCTCGGTCTTATCAAATTGCTCAACAAGGACTACGATGGTGCTCGCGAGGCATTCGGTAGCGCAGCAAACGCTGAAGGCATCAACGATGCAACTGGTGTTTACTACCTCCGTCAGGGCGACTACCAGACTGCAGTGAAGGCATTCGGCGACAGCAAGACTAACAACGCTGCCCTCGCTCAAATCCTTACAAAGGACTACAGCAAGGCTCAAAGCACTCTTGAGGCTGTGAAATCGCCTAACGCCACTACTTACTATATGCTCGCAGTGGTTGCAGCACGCACCAACAACGAGCAAGGCGTTTATGCAAACCTCCGCAAGGCTGCTGCCCTCGACTCTTCAATCAAAGAGCGCGCCGCTGTCGACAAAGAGTTTGCAAACTACAACGTAGCTAACCTCTAATCGTCAACCCGACGACCACCCAATCGGCGGCTTCCCCGTGAAGCCGCCGATTTTTTTACCTTTTCGCCTTACTTGAAGCCCGGAAAACGTTTACTTTTTACGCCATTCTTAAATCACTAATCGCCTATTTATCTGCGGTTTATTTTTCAATCGCATTTACTTTTCGCATTACTTACACATTGAGAGCGGACATATAGCACTGTAACTTTGCAGCATCAAACCTAAACTTAAAATTTTTATTACCAATGAAGTTACAACTTACTTTATTGTCCGCTTGCTTGGCAGCCACAATGTGCATGCACGGAGCAACGCAAAAGACCCCTCGCTTGGGTGTCGACCCAATTCCCGACGTAATTAACGCAATGACTCTTGATGAGAAAATCGACCTCATCGTGGGTTCAGCCGGCAATCAGAAAACCGACGCGAAAGCCACTATCGGTAGTTCTGCAGAACTCGTTCCTGGCGCAGCAGGCCAACTCAACGGCATCGAGCGCCTCGGCATCCCTTCCACTGTCGTTGCCGACGGTCCTGCCGGACTGAGAATTTCTCCTACAAGACAGGGCACAAGCAAAACATTCTACTGCACTCACTTCCCTATCGAGACAGTGATGAGTTCCACTTGGAACACCAACCTTGTCTACAGCATCGGCGCTGCAATGGGCGACGAGGTGAAACACTATGGTGTTGACGTGCTTCTCGCACCAGCAACCAACATCCACCGCAACCCGCTCAACGGCCGCAACTTCGAGTACTATTCAGAAGACCCTCTGTTGGCAGGAAAGATTTGTGCATCAATGGTAAACGGCGTGCAGAGCAATGGCGTAGGCACTTCGCTCAAGCACTTCGCTCTCAACAACCAGGAGACCAACCGCACAAGCAACAACGTAATCGGCACTCCGCGCACATTCCGCGAAATCTACCTCAAACCGTTTGAAATCATCGTTAAGGAGTCGCAACCTTGGACCATTATGACTTCCTACAACAAAATCAACGGCACGATGGCAAGCGAACGTTGCGACCTCATCACCGAGATGCTTCGCCACGAATGGGGCTTCAAGGGTATGGTGATGACCGACTGGTACGGCGGACAAAACGCCGTGGCTCAGATGGAAGCCGGCAACGACCTTTTGATGCCGGGCAAACTGGTGCAACGCGAACAAATCAAGAAGGCTGTGCTCAACGGCAACCTTTCGATGGAAATCATCGACCGCAACGTTGAACACATCCTCCAATACATCCTCCTCACTCCGCGCTTCAAAGGCTATGTAGCCGACAACAACCCAGACCTCAAGGCTCACGCAGTTGTTACCCGCAACGCAGCCCTCGAAGGTATGGTATTGCTGAAGAACCTCAAGAACACTTTGCCGCTCAACACCAACAAGGTGAAGAAAGTAGCAGTGTTCGGCCGCACATCTTACGATTTCATCGCTGGTGGTACTGGCTCGGGCGACGTTAACCACGCTTATGTTGTCAACCTGATTGACGGCTTGAAAAACGCTGGCTTCAGCATCGACGGCAACCTCCAGGCTTCCTACGAGAAGTATATCCCAGAGGCAAAGGCAAAAATGCCAGTTTCGAAGAGCAAGTATGCAGCATTCCTGCCTAAACACCTCGTTCCTGAAATGTCAATCGCCGCTTCCGACCTGCAGTCAGCAGTAAAGAACAACGACATTGCCATCATCACTATCGGTAAGACCTCAGGCGAGTTTGCTGACCGCTACATCTCCGACAACTTCAACCTCACCGACGCTGAAAAGAAGATGGTTGCCGACGTATCGGCTGCATTCCACAAAGCAGGCAAGAAGGTTGTCGTTATCCTCAACATCTGCGGCGTAATCGAAACTAAGAGTTGGATTGGTGCTCCTGACGCAGTGCTCGCAGCATGGTTGCCAGGCCAGGAAGGCGGCAACTCAGTAGCCGACATCCTCATCGGCAAGGAATCTCCATCAGGCCGTCTGCCAATGACTTGGCCAGTAAGTTACAACGACGTTCCTTCAAAGGCTGACTTCCCTACTCCTGACGAAATCTCCGACGACCAACTCACCGAGGCTCTCGAAGGCTTTGCCGACGTGCGCACAACAGGTCAACGCAAGAACTTCGACTACACTGAATACAACGACGGCATCTACGTGGGCTACCGCTACTACGACACTAAGAATGTGGCTGTTTCCTTCCCATTCGGCTATGGCTTGAGTTACACATCGTTCAAGTATGGCAAACCATCAGTAACCACCGACGCTGAAGGCAACATCAAGGTTACCGTAGAGGTGAAGAACGCAGGCAAGGTAGCCGGCAAGGAAGTGGTACAAGTCTATGTTGCTGCCCCTGGCAAGGATATGGACAAACCAGCCAAAGAACTCAAAGGCTTCGCTAAGACTGAGAAATTGGCTCCTGGTCAAAGTGAAACTGTAACAATCTCAATTCCTTACAACAGCCTCGCTTCTTTCAACGAAGCCGACAGCAGATGGCAGGTTGAAGAGGGCACATACACTGTAATGGTGGCACAAAACGCTGCCGACCTCAAGCCTCTCACTGCGACTGTCACAGAAAAAGGCGGTGTAACCGAAACCGTACGTCCTTGCTTGCTCCCAGAGCAGAAGTAAGGCAATAAGCCTAAGAATTAAAGGGATAGTCCCAATATCCCTTTAATTCTTTTCCTTTCCAAAACCACTAAAAATTCACTTTAAAATTTATTTCTATACAAACCTACATTTTAGTATGAGAGCAAATCGTTTATTTCCACTGTTAATGGGCGCGATGCTTCTCACCCCTGCCGCTGCAATGGCACAGGAACAGGTAGAGAAGGACTCAGTACCCGAAACCAAACAAGTGAAAAACCGCAATGTGATGCTTAACGCATCAAGCGACAACCAACCGCGCCAAATCTCCATCGGCTTGCCATCAAGCCTTTCGGCAACAATCTATGAGGACGGTCTCCCAGTGTCGTACAATGTATGGCCTTGCCTTCCTTACCAGTACTGGACAGGCACAGCAGCCCACGGAAGCATGGGTCTGATGTCGCTCGGCGAGAGTGCCATCAAGAATGGTGCCGTGAACTACGCCGTGTTGTCGAACACCCGCAAAGAGGCTACCAAGTTTGAAGGCCACGTAAACTACAAGACAAACATCTACAATCTGCAACGCTTCGACTTGGCTATCGCTGGCCCTATCGCCAAAGGATGGTCGTATGCCCTCGGTGCTTACGTCAACCTCGACCCAGGAAGCAACAAATTGGCTGACATTCAGTATGCCAACGACATGAAGATTATCAAGGCAAGTGTTTCCAAAGTGTGGAACGACGGCAAAGGCAAGTTCAACGTGTTCTACCGCTATGCCTACAACAAGAACCTCGGCGACTCCTACGGCCCATTTATCTACGTGGGCGACGGTAGCGTGAAGGAAATCGATGGTTTCCGCCTCGGACGCGACGGCTTCCTCCCTGCCAATGGTCAGTTCTCCTATGTTGACGTAATGACTGGCAAGACAAAGACAATCAGCCGCAAGGACGGTTGCCACGCACTCAACAACAGTTTGACTGCCAACTTCAACTACACGTTCAACAACGGCATGAACCTCGACGTAACAACGAAATACAACTATGCGAATGCCTACTATGCAATGATGAACCTCGCAGGTACGGGTGTGGCTACTGAGAGCGACCTTTACACCTACGCCTACGACACCGACGGGCACAAAGCCGGCGAAGCATTCACGGGCAACTTCAACAGCCGCTACCTGCTCCGCGACATTGGTTTCGAGCGCGACTGGCTCACCACTGCCGAACTCACTGGCAAGAGCAAGAACAACGCCCACAGTTGGCGTATCGGTGCTAACATGTGGTGGAACCAACAGGGCATCCAGGCAAGCACCGGCGTATATGCTCACACCATCGAGAAAAACCCAGTATGGCTCAACCACTACGGCTCGCAGGAATTTGCTGCCAACACTGGTGCTGAATACTACGACTCCCACGAAACTAAGTTTGCGCTCTATCTCTCCGACGACTGGCAGGTGACCAACCGCTTGTGGCTGTCGGCAGGTGTACGCGCCGAGAACCTCGCTATCGGCGGTCGCAACGCTTATGCGTATGCCAACGCAACCGATACCGACCCACAATATTCTGAGAACCTCAGAACCATCAACTGGAGCGTGAACAAGGGCAAGACAACAACCTTCAGCAAGCACTGGATTAACCCGGCTGCCACCATCAACGGCCGCTACACCATCTGCCACGGCTTCGGCTTGCTCGCTGAATACGTTTACGCAATGCAGCATCCTAACTCGCAAGACTTTGCTGGTGCCTACAATCCTATCCTCGACGACGTGAACATCCACTTGGGTCGCGCCGGTATCTTCTGGAACACTTCATGGATGCAATTGGTATCGCAAGTGTCAATCATCAGTCAGAGCAACTACAAGAACCGTACTCAGTTCACCAACCCTAACAACTCGTCAGATGTCGTTACAATTCCTATCACCAACGACGTGAAGACTATGGGATGGACCACCGACGTTGTTGTAACTCCGTTTAAGGGCTTCAACTTCCACTGCTTGCTCACTTTGCAAGATCCTAAGTACAAAAACTTCACTATCAACGCTCAATTTGCCGACGGCACTTCAAAGACCTACGACTTCAACGACAAGACCACAACAGGCGTAAGCAAGATTATCCTCGAACTCGACCCAAGTTACTCTTTCGACAAGTTCCGCATCTGGGCAAGTTTCCGCTACCAGAGCAAACAATACATCAACAAGACCAACTCGCTCTACTTCAACGGCCGTTGGGAATCGTTCGGTGGTGTTGACTACAACATGAACAAGTATGTAGGCTTCTCCGTAAACTTCATCAACTTCCTCAACCAGAAGGGTTGTTCAGGCAGTATCGGTGCAGCCGACTTGCTCGAGGACGTTTCTGCCTACAAGAACTACCTGATGGCAGGTTCCTACATCCGTCCGTTCACTGTTGAGTTCTCTGCTCGCATCAACTTCTAAACTATCTTAAAACAACCACAATATGAAAAAAATATTCTTTACATTGGCTCTGATGCTTATGGCAGGAGCCGCCTTCGCCCAAAACGGGCCTCAGGTAAAGACTCAAAACGGTGTCGTTGAAGGCACCGACGAATCTGGCATTAAGGTGTTCAAGGGTGTTGCCTTTGCGGCGCCTCCTGTAGGCGACCTTCGCTGGAAAGCGCCGCAACCAGTGGCAAACTGGGACGGTGTGCGCAAAGCCACTGAATATGGTCCTAACCCTATGCAGGAAAACATCTTCGGCGATATGAATTTCGGCACTACGGTTAACAGCGAGGACTGTCTGTACCTCAACATCTGGACACCAGCCAAGACTATGAACGAAAAACTTCCAGTGCTGATTTATTTCAACGGCGGCGGCTGGATGTGCGGTAGCGGCAGCGAGCCTCGCTATGCGGGCGACGCTATGGCACGCAAGGGCATCATCTCCATCACTGCCAACTATCGCGAAGGCATCTTCGGCTTCTTCGCTCACCCACAACTCTCGAAAGAGACTTCCTACAAGGGTTCTGGCAACTACGGTCTTATGGACCAGGCTGCAGCAATCAAATGGGTGAAGGACAACATTGCAGCCTTCGGCGGCGATCCTAACCGCATCACAATCTGCGGCGAGTCGGCAGGCAGCATCTCTGTTTGCGGTCTGATGGCTTCGCCAGTAAGCAAGGGCACATTCGCTCAGGCTATGGCTTCAAGTGGCTCGATGTTTGGTTTCAGCAAAATTCTCACTCTCAAAGAGGCTGAAAAGGCAGGCGAAGCGCTCGCCAAGAAAATCGGCTGCAAGAACCTCAAAGAACTGCGTGCCCTCCCAGCAGCAGAACTGATGAAACTCGCCGACGTGAAGAGTATGCCTGCAAGCAACATCGACAACTATTTCTTCACTGAGCAACCAGTCGACACCTACGCTAAGGGCGAACAGGCTAAAGTGCCTTTGCTCATCGGCGGCAACAACCAGGAGATGAGCCCTGTCTACATCCTCCGCGGCAAGCCTGCAACTGTTGAGAATGCCAAAGAGGCTGCAAAAGCCATCTTCGGCGAAAACACCGATAAGGCTTTCGAACTCTATGGCATCAACACTGATGCCGACGTTCTCGGACGTCCAGGCATTGACTTGGCTTCCGATATGTTTATCGACTTCGGCACATGGAAATGGGGCAATATGCACAAACTCACCAGCGGACAACCAGTGTACCGCTACCGCTACTGCCACCCGCGTCCAGCAATGGCAATCAAGGGTAAAGTGGCAGGTCTTGCTGGCGGCGTGCAGGACGCTAAGGACAGCGCACCAGCACAGCCACTTGACCAGGGTGCAGTTCACTCAGCCGACATTGAGTATGCTATGGGCACTCTCCCAACCAACCGTGTCTACGACTGGCAACCTGAAGACTATGTTGTTTCCGACATCTTCTCAAGTTACTACGTAAACTTCGTGAAGAACGGCAATCCTAACGGTCTCGGCCTTGTTGAATGGCCAACTACCGCAAGTCAGGCAGTAGCACCAGTGCTCCAACTTGACTACAAGACTTTCGTGAAGGCTGACCCACAAATGGAAAAGCGCTATCATTTCATCGACAGCATTATCTGGAAATAAAAAAAGTCCATACTTATGAAGATCAAACAAATTTTGGTGGCTTTGGCAGCACTGTGTTGTTTGACCGCTTCGGCCCAATGCTATTCTGTAGCCCAGCAACAACGCTGGCTACAGATGGCTGAGGCCTCAAAGCCAACCATCCACAAAACAATCCATCACCCTCTTCAGGAGGTTGCAATAGTAAAGGATGCCAATGCTTTTCAAGGCTACAAGGCTGTGAAGAGCGGAAACATAGACGACCTATACAGCAAATCGTTCAAGCAGAAAAAAGAGGTGATTGTCGACTTCGGCGAACATCTTGTTGGCAACGTGTCGTTCAAAATCAAGGACATCGGTTCGATGCAAGATGCCGTGCTGCGCTTCAAAGTTACCTTCGGCGAGGTACCGAGCGACTTGGCTCTTCCCGTGGAGCCTTACACTGGCAGTCTTAGCCGCGGCTGGCTGCAGGACTTCACCTGCGACGTAAGTTACGACGGCTACTTCCAGTTCAACCGCCGCATCACTGCCCGCTACATGAAGATTGAGGCTGTCGGCACATCCATCTACAGCGATTTCTGCTTCGACAACATCACGTTTGAGGCTACCACCTCTGCAAACGAGTCGAAAGCGCAGTTGGCTGCCACCACTCCTCAGATTTTCCGCGACATCACCCGCGTGTCGGAAAACACTCTGCGCGACTGTATGCAGGGCGTGTTTGAGGACGGGCCGAAACGCGACCAGCGCCTCTGGATGGGCGACCTCTATCTGCAGGCTTTGGCAAACACAGCGTCGTTCAAGCAGTACGACGTGACGAAGCGTTGCCTCTACCTCCTTGCTGGACTTGCCAACGCCGACAACGGATTGCTCTATTCCAACATGGTGGAATACCCTACCCCACACGCACAAAAAACGTTCTTCGTTGACTACGCACTTTCATATATCCTCACGCTCGACGACTATCTAAAAGCGACCGACGACGTGGCTACCGCCAAGGACCTTTGGCCTGTGGCTAAAAACCAGATTAACGCCGTGCTCACGCAAGCCATCGACAAGAATTATCTGTACTCCAACACTGGCTACCAGTATCCGGGTATGATGGTTTCAGTGGTGTTCTTCGACTGGGCTCCCGTAACCCTCGACAACCACGCTGCAATCCAAGGCTTGCTCGCCTACACTATGGAGCATGCTCTCGACATTGCTAAACGCATCGGCGCTACCGACGACATCAAGGACTACCCTGCCGTCATCAAGCAGTTGCGCAAGGCTGGAAAGAAAGCATACTGGGACGCTAACCGCAAGATGGTGGTGAGCGGCAGCGAGAAGCAGTTGTCCTACACTGGCACGTCGTGGGCTGTGCTCGGCGGACTCATCAGCGGCAAGGATGCACAGGCTGCCATCAAGAATGTTATGGCAAGCGACAGTGCCATCAAGCCAGGCACTCCTTACGCCAACCACTTCCTCGTGCAGGCTATGCTCGACTGCGGTCTCAACCAGGAGGCGAAGGAGTATGTGGAGCAATACTGGGGCGGAATGGTTCGCCTTGGGGCAGACACTTTCTGGGAATACTACATCCCCGACAATCAACTATTCTCGTCCTACAACGGCTACACACTGCTCAACAGTTATTGCCACGCATGGAGTTGCACTCCAGTCTATTTCATCGTAAACTATCCTGAAATTTTCCAAAAATGAAACGTAGATTTTTAACCATACTGATGCTTGTTGCGCTGGTGTTCACCGCTGGCGCACAACTGAAGAAAGTGAAGGTCGTGATTGACAACGACTTTTGCGGCGACCCCGACGGGCTGTTTGCCCTTGCGCATCAGGTGCTCTCCCCCACCACCGACATCGTGGGCATCGTGGGCGGACACCTCAGTGCCAATGCGGGATTTACCTCGCGCACCGACCAGGCTACCGAATCGGTGGAAAAAGCAAATGCGCTCCTGAAGGTGATGGGTATGGAAGGCAAATACAAGGTGGTGCCGGGCAGCGAAACTGCCATGACATCGGCCGACAAGCCTGCCGACTCGGAAGGTGCGCGTCTCATCGTGGAAGAAGCACGCAAATGCACCCCTGAGAAGCCTCTCTATGTTGAGTGCGGCGCTGCCCTCACCAATGTGGCGAGTGCCTTGCTCATCGACCCTTCAATCAGCAAAAACATAGTGATTGTGTGGATTGGCGGTCAGGAATACAGTTTCGGCGCTGTGCCTCCTCCAGGATATTCGCAGGTGGAGTACAACCTCAACCTCTGCATCCCTGCCGGACAAGTGGTGTTCAACAAGAGCGACGTGCGCCTCTGGCAAATTCCGCGCGATGCCTATCGCCAATGCCTCTACAGCACTGCCGAGATGCAGGCTTTCGTGAAGCCTTGCGGCAAAGTGGGCACATATCTCTGCGATGCGCTCAACAACACCATCAACGTGTGTGAGAAGTTTGGCATCGCCATGGGCGACGTCTACATCATGGGCGACTCTCCACTGGTTTTGCTCACGTCATTGCAGTCGGGATTTGAGGCTGACCCTTCGAGCAGCAAATGGCAACCTACGCCATGTCCGAAACTAGACGACCACGGCAACTACCTTCCTAACCCGGAGGGCAGAATTATCCGCGTGTACACGCAGATTGACACTCGCCTGATGTTTGCCGACATGCATGCACGTCTGCAACTGGCTCAGACGAAGAACAAGTAACGACGACAAAAATACACGAACATTTGTGGTAATAGGTTTTTAGGTTTTCGTGTAGACGGTTTCCAATAGGTATTTATTCTTACTGTTCATACATTTTCGCCACCGTGTCGGCAAAGACACGCTCATCAATGCACGCGCTGCGGCGCACTTTCAACCGGTAATTGTAGACCGTCTGAGGCGAATAATGCAGGAACTGGGCAATGCTAACGCTGTCGGTTATGCCTAAGCACAACAATGCATAGATGCGTAACTCCGGCGTTAGCATATTTTTTGCCGGCGGTGTGATGCGGCACTCCGGACGCAGCAACTCGTTGAAACGCTCCACGAAGTCGGGATGCGACACGAGGAACGACTGGTCGAAATGGTCGAAAAATTCCTTCAAATACTTGTCGGTATGGGCATTCGACCCAAGTTCTTGGCGCACCCTTTTTCTTGAACTCTTGCACGTCGGCTATGTATTTGCTCAGCAACTGGTAGACGTTGAAGAAATTGCGGTTGCGGTAGCCAATCTCTTCCTGAAGTCTGCGGTTGCTCTCCTGCAGTTTCTCGTGGTCGCTTTTCTCCTTGACGACCATCTCTTCCAACGAAGCATTGCTCTCAGCCAACTGGTGCAGCAGAAGTTTCTGCTGCTTCTCGCGCTTGGCAAGTTTCGCCGAAAGGAGGCAAATCACGATGATGGCAGCCGCCAGCAAGCCGATGATGCCGTAGAGCATATACATCCGCCGCTCGCTTGCCTCTTGATAGTCCTTCGCTATCTTGGCATAGGCATCGACCACATCGAGGCTCCTGCCCTTGTCCTTGAAGTATTTGGCATTCTCCGTGCAGACCATCGCATAGCCGAAGGCTTGCTTCGGGGAGAGTTTGAGATACGACGAGTTGATAATGTAAATCAACGACGAAGCCTCATTGTTGGCGCACTCAATATCGTTTATAGCCGACAGAATCAGATAGTGATAACAAGCGTTTTTGTCTTTCTGCCGCTTGTAGAGCACCGAAAGCCCTATCGAGATAGCGGCAGCCTCAAACGACGGCTGCTTGCAGCGCTTCAGTTGCGCCAAAAGCGCGTCAGCGCTACCACTGCGTGTGAGCATCGCATTGTAGTAGTCGTATCGCCAGTTGTCCTTAGGCATGTAAGCGCTATATTTGTTCCAGATTTCGAGCACTTCATTTGTAACGGTAGCGTCAAAACCCACCATCTTCCGCCGAAGTCCGAACTCCAACATCAGGATGCTCATCTGCACCTTGTTTTCATCATTCAACTCCTCAATCTTACCGATATTTTGGATGAGTAAAGCCGCATCGAGCAATTCGCCACAGATGGTCTTGACATACGCCTCCTGAATGCACGCCTTCTTGTAGAGGTCGCTGAACCCATTGTCGAGCGCAATCCTCTCGCATTCGCGTGCATGGGTAATGGCAGAGTCGGGATTCCATTTCAGGTATTCACGATAGAGCGACTCCTGGTAAGTGTATTTTTCTACAGGCGTGAGATAATTACCCTCCGACAAGCGCAGGCGGGCAATTTCCTTCTGCTTGGCTTGGTCATATTTCGACTTCTGAGCCACAGCCTGATCCAAACGAGCGAGATCTTCGTCAAGGCAAAACTTACCATTGGCGTTGGCACAAAGTGCCAG
Source organism: Eubacterium sp. CAG:180 (assembly GCA_963590405.1). Taxonomy (GTDB): domain Bacteria; phylum Bacteroidota; class Bacteroidia; order Bacteroidales; family Muribaculaceae; genus Limisoma. Next base: position 44,548 of record CAVAPE010000011.1, read on the forward strand.
CCAAACAATTATGATAGTGGTCAAGTATTTAATTTTCACGGTTTTGTGGTTGGTTTTTAGTTCGCATTAATGTTAATTAGCCATCAAGGCAGGACCTATCATCAGCAAAAGTAACTATTTTTCGCCAAACCCAATCACCCCACCCCCATTTTCCGCAACATTTTCCACCGCCCCCAATCCCCAAC
>CAVAPE010000012.1:0-44509 GCA_963590405.1 Eubacterium sp. CAG:180
CTCCCACCACGAGGATGGTGCGCTTATCGGGGTCAAGGCCGAACTTGCTGCGTGCCTCCTGCGGCGACAGTGGGCAGTTGAGGATGTTTTGGCGCACGGGGTTGCCCGTGACGAGGATTTTGTCGGCTGGGAAGAATTTCTCCATGCCGTCGTATGCCACGCAGATGGCTTCTGCCTTCTGTGCCAGCAGTTTGTTGGTCACTCCGGCGTAGGAGTTCTGCTCTTGTATAAGGGTAGGCACTCCGCGCTTCTGCGCCTCCTTGAGCATCGGTCCGCTGGCGTAGCCGCCCACGCCGATGGCTATGTCGGGATTGAAGTCCTTGAGTATCTTTTTCGCCAGATGCATGCTTTTGAGCAGGCGCGCCACGACCTTGACGTTGCGCAGCAGGTGCTTGCGGTCGAAGCCGCTCACGGGCAGACCCACAATCTTGTAGCCTGCAGCCGGCACTTTCTCCATCTCCATACGGTTTTCGGCACCCACGAAGAGTATCTCCGCATCGGGGCGGCGCTCCTTGATGCCGTTGGCTATTGAAAGGGCGGGGAAGATGTGTCCGCCGGTTCCGCCTCCACTAATCAGCACATTCAGTTTTTTCTTCATATCCTGTAGTTTCTTATTTGTCTTTTGTAGGGTTAGCCACACGCATGCGCTCTGGCAATGCTTCGTCCTCGCGACGTGCGTCCTTGGCCTTGTCGCTCTGCGTGGCTGTGCGGCTCACACTGAGCATCACGCCGAAGGCTATGCTGGTCACTATCACCGACGTGCCGCCCTTGGATATCAGCGGCAACTGCTGTCCCGACACGGGGAACACTCCGGTGTTGATGGCGATGTGGAAGAATGCCTGCAGCACCACCATCACCGCCGCGCCCATCACCAGAAAGGCTGGGAATGCGCGGCTGCACCGTCGGGCTATTCCGCCGGCGCGTATCAGCAACGTGAAGAAGAGCCCGATGAGAAACACTCCGCCTAAAAATCCAAGGTCTTCGACGACGATGGAGAACACATAGTCGGAGAATGCCAGCGGCAGTCGGCTACACTCGCGCGAGTTGCCGGGCATCACGCCTGTGATGCCGCCGTTGGCCTGCGCCATGTAGGCATACATCTCTTGGTCGTTCTCGCCTGTTATCGGTTCGAGGTACATTGGAGTCTTCCACCGCTGCATATAGCGGTCGATGCGCGCCTTCCATGTCTTGTCGCGCAGTTGTCCCTTACTGTCGTCCACCACTTGCTCGGTCTTGTCGAGGTCGTCGAGCGATGAGGCTTCGATTTTGCTCTGGATGGCATAGACGCTAACAATGATGAGCGCAAATCCCATCAATGCCAAACAGAAGGGTTTGTAATTGATTTTACCGATAATCAGAAGGGATGCACTGATGCAGATAAACAGCAGGGTGTTGGTCATGCCTTGCTTCACCAGCAAGACGCTGAACGCCGCTACGATAATCAGCGAAATGACCAAGCCTGCATTCTTGATGCGTCCGAGTTTGCGGTCGATGTTGCTTGCCATCACCAGCGACAGCACAAACACTATCGACAACTTGGCAAACTCCGCGGGCTGCAGCGTCATTCCCAGCACGTGCACGGCGCGGTTGGCGCCGTTGATGGTCTTGCCGAAGACGGCGGCATAAACCATTAGTGCAAAGGTCATGACACTGAACAGGATGCCTCCTCTCAGATAGCGCGTATAGTTCATCCGCGCGCAGATCACCATGATTACTACACCCAATGCCAAAAATGCCAGTTGCTTGAACATCGGTCCCAGCGCACTGCCCACGATTTCGCGGCTCGATGCGCTGTAACTCTCCACAATCGACACCAACAACAAGGTGATGTAGATGCCGATGATGTAGGTGTCAGGCTTCCCGACGGCCTTGGGTTTCGTCTTTATTGCTGTTTCTGCCATGGTCTGCGTCCCTTTCGCACTTATTTCTTCAGTTTCTTTACTTCATCCTTGAATTGCCGTCCGCGGTCCTCGTAACTCTTAAAGAGGTCGAAACTTGCGCAGCAGGGCGACAGCAACACGGTGTCGCCTTCCTTGGCGAGGCGAGTGGCTTCGCTCACGGCATCGCCGATGCTGTGGGTGTCGGCGATTACGGGCACCTTGCCGGCAAAGAATGTTTTGATTTTCTCGTTGTCCTTGCCCATGCACACGATGGCGGTGACCTTCTCGCGCACAAACGGCTCAATCTCGGAGTAGTCGTTGCCTTTGTCCTTGCCGCCGAGGATGAGCACCACAGGGGTCTTCATACTTTCGAGGGCATAGTAGCAGGAGTTCACGTTGGTGGCTTTGGAGTCGTTGACGTAGCGCACGCCGTCGATGGTGTCGACGTATTCGAGGCGGTGCTCAACCGACTGGAAGTCGGACAGCGCCTTGCGTATCACCTCTTTCTTGATGTTGAGTAGCGATGCCGACAAGCCGGCTGCCATCGAGTTGTAGAGGTTGTGGAGGCCGTCGAGCGCAAGTTCGCTTACGGGCATCTCAAAGTCGGTTGCACCCTCGGCGTTAAACACGAGTTCGCCGTTTTCGCAGTATGCCTTCGCGCCTTCCTCGTTGTGCTCGGAGAACGGGAGCATCTTTGCCGTAACGTTGATGTGCTTCAGTTGCTCGGCTATCACGGGGTCGTCTTCCCAGAAGATGAACGAGTCTGCCCACGTCTGGTTTTGGATGATGCGGAACTTGGCGTTCACGTAGTTCTGCATCTTGTGGTCGTAGCGGTCGAGGTGGTCGGGAGTGATGTTGAGCAGCACCGCTATGTTGGCCTTGAAGTCGTACATGTTGTCGAGTTGGAAACTGCTCAACTCGATCACGTAGACGTCGTGGCTCGCGGTGGCTACCTGATAGGCGAGGCTCATACCCACATTGCCAGCGAGACCCACGTTGAGGCCTGCGTCCTTGAGGATGTGGTAGGTGAGCATCGTGGTGGTTGTCTTGCCGTTGCTACCGGTGATACAAACCATCTTGGCGTCGGTGTAGCGTCCGGCAAACTCGATTTCGGAGATTACCGGTATGCTCTTCGCCTTTATCTTTTGGATGATTGGTGCTGTGTCGGGGATGCCGGGGCTCTTCACCACCTCGTCGGCGCTGAGGATGCGCTCTTCGCTGTGGTGCCCTTCTTCCCAGTTGATATCGTACTCGTCAAGACGTGCCTTGTATTTGTCGGCAATGCTTCCCATGTCGGAAAGCCAAACGTCCATTCCTTTTACTTTTGCGAGGACTGCGGCTCCTACGCCACTCTCTCCTCCGCCAAGCACTGCAATTCTTCGAGTCATTATCGTATTTTTAAAGTTATGAATGTCAATATAGCAAGAAATATCCCAATAATCCAGAAACGCACGGTGATTTTCGATTCAGGGATGGCGTTGAACGGGTGCTGCCAAAGCACTCCCTTGTCGCCGGTGCCTTGCTTCTGGAAATGGTGGTGGAGCGGTGCCATCTTGAAGATGCGCCGCCCGGTGCCGGTCTTGCGACGGGTGTATTTGAAATAGGCTGTTTGGAGTATCACCGACAGGTTCTCAACGAGGAAGATGCCGCAAAGGATTGGGATGAGCAACTCCTTGCGGATGAGGATGGAGAACACTGCTATGATGCCGCCGAGGGTGAGGCTACCGGTGTCGCCCATAAACACTTGCGCTGGATAGGCGTTGTACCACAGGAAGCCCACGAGTGCGCCGATAAATGCTGCTGCATAGACCATCAGTTCGCCGCTGCCGGGGATGTACATGATGTTGAGGTAGGAGGAGTAGATGATGTTGCCTCCTAGATAGCACATCACGGCGAGCGCCACGCCGATGATTGCCGAGGTGCCCGTGGCGAGTCCGTCGATGCCGTCGGTGAGGTTGGCGCCGTTCGACACGGCTGCCACCACGAAGATGGTCACGAGGATGAAGAGTATCCATCCGCCGGTCTCGGCGTGCTTGCCCATCCACTGGGTGAACCACGAATAATTCATGTTGTTGCCCTTCACAAACGGAATGGTGGTGATGGGCTGTTTCTCTTCTTGCGACTTGTAGGTCACTTCAATCTGGTGGCTGTCGCTCTGGCTGCGTGTCTCGATGTTCTCGCGCACCACGATGTCGGGGCTGAGGTACATGGTCACGCCAACGAGCAGACCTACGCTCACCTGACCGATAATCTTAAACTTGCCGGCAAGGCCGTCCTTGTTGTGCTTGGCGAGTTTCTTGTAGTCGTCGAGAAAGCCGAGCAGACCGAAGAGCAGCGTCGACACGACCATCAAAATCATATAGACGTTGGTGAAGTCGCCGAGGAGCAGACACGGGATGATGATGGCCACGATGATGATGATGCCGCCCATCGTAGGCGTGCCCGATTTGTTCATCTGTCCTTCAAGACCGAGGTTGCGCACAATCTCGCCCACCTGCATCAGTTGCAGGCGGTCGATGATGCGGCGGCCAACCACGGTGGCTATCAGGATGGACAGTATCAGCGCCATTCCGGAACGGAAGGTGAGATATTCAAACAGGCGTGCGCCAGGCACGTTGAACTGTTGCAGATAGTCGAATAGATGATATAGCATTGTGCCTTAGATTTCTTTTTCTTCGTTGAAAATGTCTTGCACCACTTCCTTGTCGTCGAAATGGTGCTTCACTCCGCAAATTTCCTGATAGTTCTCGTGACCCTTGCCTGCAATCAGCACCACGTCGCCTTTCTGCGCCAACTGCGCTGCTGTGCGGATGGCTTCGCGGCGGTCGGTGATGCGGATGGTGTGGCGACGGTCGTCGGCATCAAGACCTTCAAACATATCCTTGAGGATGTCGTCGGGGTTCTCGAAGCGTGGATTGTCGGAGGTGAGGATGAGTTTGTCGCTGAGGCGCGAGGCTTCTTTCGCCATGATTGGTCGCTTGCCGCGGTCGCGGTTGCCGCCAGCACCCACCACGGTGATTACCTTGCCGCTGTTGCCTACCACGTCGCGGATGGTCGTCAGCACGTTGACCAGGGCGTCGGGCGTGTGGGCATAGTCCACAATGGCTGTGTAGCCACGCGGCGAGGCAAAGGTCTGGAAACGTCCTGCCACAGGGATGAGTTTGCTCATGTTCACGAGCGTGGTCTCTTCGTCGAAGCCCAACAGGCGTGTCGCAGCGTAGACGGCAAGCAGGTTGTAGGCGTTGAAGCGTCCGGTGAAGAGCACTTCCACTTCGTGGCGGTCAATCTCCAGAAGTGTGCCGTTGAGGCGACTTTCGAGGATTTTGCAACGGAAGTCGGCCTGTGAACGGAGGGAATATGTGTACTTCTTCGCAGCGGTGTTCTGCAGCATGAACTGTCCTGCCTTGTCGTCGGCATTGACGAGGGCGAAGGCATCGGCTGGCAGAAGGTCGAAGAAGCGTTTCTTGGCTTTCATGTATGCCTCGACGGTCTTGTGGTAGTCGAGGTGGTCGCGCGTGAGGTTGGAGAAGATGGCGCCGCGGAAGCGCAGACCGTCGATGCGGTGCTGGTCGGCAGCGTGCGAACTTACTTCCATAAAGGCGTATTCGCAACCTTCTTCCACCATCTCGTGCATCAGGCGGTTGAGGGTAATCTGGTCGGGCGTGGTCTGCGTTGCTGGCACAGGACGGCCGTCAACGTAGTTGCACACCGTGGAGAAAAGTCCGGTCTTGAAGCCCATCATGCGCATCATTTCGTAGAGAAGGGTGGCAGTGGTGGTCTTGCCGTTGGTGCCGGTCACGCCCACGAGCGTGAGTTTCGACGTGGGGTTGTCGTACCATTCAGAGGCGAGGAAGCCGAGTGCCGACGCGCAGCATTCGACAACTATATAGGTCACTCCGTCGACGAGTGATTCGGGGAGCGTCTGGCACACGATGGCTGTGGCTCCTGCTTTGATTACATCGGGGATGAACTTGTGTCCGTCGACATTGACGCCGGGCACTGCCACAAACAATCCTCCCGTGGTGATTTTGCGAGAGTCGCTCTCCACACCGGAGATTTCCTTGTCGACCGATCCGTTGACGCTGACCGGCTTTATTACTGACAATAATTGTGATAATGGCTTACTCATTTCTTTCTAATTATTTAATTGTAATGTTGCTTTCATTCCTTTCTTTATCGGTGTCCCGGCTTCGGGTGTCTGACGGGTCACTACACCTGCGCCAGTGGCGCGTGTTACTACGATGCCGTGGCGCTCAAGGGTGGCTACGGCGTCGCGCAGTCCCATGCCTACCACCTGCGGCACTTTGCCCTTGGTGGGGTTCGGCGTCTTGTACTGCGAATATTTGGGGATGCGCAGGTCGCTGAGCATCAGGTTGGTGGCGTCGCTGCTCATCGCCATCAGTGTGGGCGACTCTTTGGTGTTGTCAGCCTCCTTGCGGTAGTCGGACACGTTGCCGAGCATGCCGCGGGCATACATCTTCAGGGCGGTGTTCATCAGCACGCGTCCGCTGACCAGTTGGGCGCTGCGGATGCGTGGCGCATTAAACACCACGATGCACGAATACATCGGGTTGCTGTATGGGAAGAAGCCAGTGAAGGTAACTCGCAGACGGGTGGAGTAGCCTTTGCCGGGCTCGAAGATGCGTGCGGTGCCGGTCTTGCCTGCAATCTCCACGAAGTTGTTTTGCAAGCGTGGCGCGGTGGGCACGTGCTGCTTCTCGCTCCACACCACGGCGTGGAGCATCTCGCGTACTTCCTTTGCCACTTCGGGCTTGAATGCCTGCTCGCGGATATATGTCACTGGTATCTGGCGGATGAGCGAGTCGCCGTGCCACAGTTCGCTGTAGAGGCGTGGCTTTACAAATTTACCGTCGTTGGCGAAGGCGTTGATGATGGCAAGGTTGAGGATTGGCGGTGTCTGCAGGGCGTAGCCGTAGCAACTGCGCGAGAGGTTGATACGCCATGCGTTCTCAAATTTCTTGTCGGGGCTGCCGAGGTCCTGAAGGATGGGGCGCGACTCGCCGGAGATGCCGATGCTGAGGCGCTCGAAGAAGCCTATCTCCTCCAGCCGCTTGCGGAACTCCCACGGCTTGTTGCCGAAGGCGCTTGTGATGATGCGTGCGGTGCCGATGTTACTTGAGCCGGCAAGCACGTCGGTAACCGTTGGGTTGGCTCCAATGGAGTGGGTGTCGGTGATGGGGCGCGCTCCAGCGTAGGCAAAACTGCTGCCCACTGCCACGGGCGTGGTGGAATGCACGAAGCCGCCTTGGATGGCCAAGGCAAGCGATATAGGTTTCATCACGGAGCCTAACTCCCACGTCTGCACGGCGCGGTTGACGGTCTCGGTGTAGTCGTGGATGGTGTTGTCCCACGACAGGTTGGAGATGGCTTTGATGTCGCCAGTGTGCACATCCATCAGCACGGCGGTTGCCCATTCAGGTTCCTGCTCCACACACATGTTGTAGAGTTCTGTTTCGAGGATGTCCTGTATCTGCACGTCGATGGTGGTGCGCACGTCGTAGCCGTTGATGGCTGCCACCTCGGTCCAGCGCGAGAATTTGTTGGTGGTCTGCACTTTCTTCTCGATGCCCGGCGTGCCGTAGAGCAAGGAGTCGAGTTCCATCTCAAGCCCGGAGGTGCCGTGCTTGAGGTCGTTGACCTTGCCTATGCTTCGCGACGCCATGCGTCCGAATGGCTTCTCGCGGTAGGCGAGTGCCTCGGCGGTGATGATTGATTTGCCGTGTTTTGTGTTGAAGTATGTGAGTGTCTTGAGTGAATCAAGTTCTTCTTTCGACATCTTTTTGGAAATCAAGAAGATGCGTGTGCGTTTGTTCTTGTCCTTCTTCAATTCCTTCTCAAACATGGCCTTCCATTGCTCGGCGGTGCGTTGCGGCTGAGTGTGGATGGCGGCAAGTTGGTTACAGAGTTTCGGCATCAGCGGCTCGAAATCCTTGTCCTTGAAGTTGGGAGAGCGGAGGTCGAGGCGCACTTGGTAGTAGCGCACGCTCACGGCGAGGATGGAGCCGTCGGCAGCAAGGATTTTGCCTCGCTCGGGGATGATGGTGTCGCCTCCGAGCAGCGACAACCGTGCTTTCTCGTTCCAATGGGGAGCGTCGATGATGGTGGTTTTGCCCAACTTCAGCACAATCAGTATGGCAAACAGCAAGATTGCCAAGTAGATGCGCAGGTAGCGGTTGAGTATCCCCTCCTGAATTCGACTCCTATTTTTCTTCTCCTTCTCCATTGTTGTCAAGATAATATGGGGGTTGTTCGGCTACTTTCAGGTAGAGGTGCAGCGTGTCGAGTTTCTCGGTGAGTTCGCTCTCGCGTATCTCGCTCGCGTATTTCGACGAGGCGCTGACCATGTTGGTCTTAGAGTTGGCGAGTTCGTCGTTGAGGCGGATAATGGTGGTAATCTTCATCTGCGTCTGGTACTTGAACGTGATGTAGATAACCAACACCATCACCACGAGAACCACGGCAGGGAGGTTGCGCTTGTAGGTGGCGAGCGACAGCCATTGTCCGCGGAACAGGCGCACAATCAGGTTGCTGCGTTTCTTAGGCTCTTGTTCGCTCATCGCTCGTCCTCCTTTCCGATTACTGCCACTCGCAGTTTGGCGCTGCGAGCACGCGGGTTGCGCTCCACTTCCTCGTCGCTGGGCACGATGGGTTTGCCCGACAGCGGACTTATCGGCGAGAGGCGTTTGCCGAAGAAGTCGGTCTCCACTTTGCCGTCGATGCGACCGCTACGCATGAAGTTCTTCACCATGCGGTCCTCGATGCTGTGGTATGTGATTATCGCCAATCGGCCTCCGGGGCGGATGGCGGTGAGTGTCTGTGTCAGAAATTCCTGAAGTGCGTCGACCTCGTGGTTCACCTCCATCCGCAGTGCCTGAAACACCTGCGCCAGTTCTTTCTTCTCTTGGCGAGGGTTGATGTGGGGGCGGATTGCTTCGAGTAGGTCGGCGATGGTGACTATCTCCTTGCTCTCGCGGCGGCGCACAATGCTGTCGGCTATGCGGCGCGCATTTTTCAGTTCGCCGTAGAGGCGGAAGATGGTGGTGAGGCGGTCGAGGTCGTATTCGCCCACCACGCGCCGTGCGTCAAGGCTGTTGTCGCGGCTCATGCGCATATCGAGCACCCCGTCGCCGTAGCGAAATGAGAAGCCGCGCTCGCCGTCGTCGAAGTGATGAAACGACACGCCGAGGTCGGCAAGGATGCCGTCGACTGGCAGAGCATCGTAGTAGCGCAGGAAATTCTTCAGATAGCGGAAGTTGCCGTGCACGAAGGTGAAACGCTCGTCGTCGATGCGGTTGGCGTAGGCATCCATGTCCTGGTCGAAACTCAGGAGTCGGCCGTTGCGCCCAAGGTGCGCCATGATGGCGCGCGAGTGGCCGCCTCCGCCAAAAGTGACGTCGACATACGTGCCGTCGCCCTTTATGTCGAGCCCCTGGATTGTTTCCGGAGCCAAGGCTGGGATGTGGTAAACTGTCCGTTCTTCCTTCATTTCGTCGAGAAATTATGCTACTTTCGCTATTATATGCAATTTAGGTGGTAAAGGTAGCCATTATTTAGGGAAGATGAATTATGCTTTGGAAAAAAGTTATTAACAAGCGGCAAAATTTAGCAAATCCTGCCTCGCCGATTAATCTGGTTTAATCCCCAGCGTTAAAATCTACAAAAATCGCAATTTTTCTATCAAAACATCGCCTTTGGTTGGCGTTAATGCGTATATTTGTCGTGTTTTTGTAGACAATCACAACAAATTTACATTATATGAGAAAACTTTTACTATCCTTATCCCTTGCAGCAATTTCGATGCTGAGCAACTCGCTTTGGGCTACGTCGACCGTGGCTCTGGAACAGAATTTCGACGGTTTCACAGCCGGCAGTGAGAAAACCCCCGACACCGACGAACTGGTAGAATCGGGCAAGTTGGCTGAGGTGCTGCCAGGATGGACTGGCAAGGGGCTCTATGCCGCTGGCGGAAAGGTGCTTGTGGGCTCAACGGACCTCTTCGATGTGGACGACCACTACATCCAGACTCCTGCGCTCAACCTCGACAAGGCCAACGGCCCTGTGGTCATCACTCTTCGCGTGCGCTCTACGGAGGCTTTCGGAAATATGATTTATGTGTATTCGGGCTCCACAAAACTCGACACTCCCTATTTCGAGGACGACGATTGGCACGATTTCACCATCATGACCGACAAGGACGTGCTTGAGGGCTTGAAAATCTATTCGGCAAGCCGTTTCTCTACGCCGTTCTTCATCGACTACTTGAAGGTGGAGCAGAGTAGCGACTACCTGATGCCGCCTACGGCGCTGCGTCCAGTGGACTACGATGGCAACACCTTCACTGCGCGCTGGCTCAGCGTTGCCAACGCCGCAAAATACGAGATTGTGGTCTACAACAAGGATGCCGAGGGCAACCTTATCAACAAGAAGACCTACGAGGCTGACCCTCTCCCAGAGGGCGACACTTCGGGCAACCGCCTTGTTGTTACCGTTGACGACAACTCGCTCAAATACTACTTCTACGTTATTGCCCGCTCGGCTTCGGGCTACGGCTCGCAGTCGGGTGAGGCTGAGGTGATTAAATATGTCGAATCGCTCGCCACGCCAACGGCATTGCCTGCTACCAACGTGACCGACAACCGCTTCACTGCCAACTGGCAGGGGGTCGACGATGCCGACACCTACACCGCTACGCTCTACAAAACGGTGACCGTGCAGGAGGAGTCGAACATTGAGGTGCTCAACGAGGATTTCAGCGGCATCACAAGTGGCGCTTGGGACCTTATCAGTCTGCCTGACGAAGACCCATCGAACCTCGACGACTACACGAAGAATGCTGGATGGTATGCCAAGAACTATGCTTTCGGCGGCGGTCGCCTCGTGCTGTGGCCTCTCTTCACTGCTGGCTACCTTGTCACTCCAGCGCTCGACCTCAGCGCTAACGAGGGTGTTGCCTTCGTGGACTTCACCTTAGCGGTGGGTAGCGACGGCAAGTATAAGACTGGCGACAAAATCACCGTAGAACTCCTAAAGCAGGAGAACAACGAAACGACGGTTGTCGACTCGCAGGAGGTAGAAATCGACGAGGCTGCGTTCAAGAACTACGGCGTGATGTTTACCGAGGGCTTCAAGGGGGCGTTTGTGCGCTTCACCTACGACGGCACTAACGAGGCTCACTTCGACGACGTGGTAATCACCCAGAAACTCGAGGCTGGCTCAAAGGTGCGCACTGCCGTGAAGCAGGTGGTAACAAATGCTCTCTCTGCCGATTTCGACTATGCTCCAGCAGCCAACACGGAATACTCCTACACGGTGACGGCTTCGGTCAACACCATCTCGAAAATCGGTATGGACGAAGTGGTTTATTCCGACACGTCAAACGAAATCGTGGTAGGCGATGCCAGCGTTAAAAGCGTTGCAGCCAACGGCTTGAAAGCGTTTGCCCGCAACGGACAACTCATCGTAGTGGCTTCCGAGGCGATGCCTGTTGACGTGATTGACGCAAGCGGCCGCACAGTGGCTTCGTTTGTTGCCCACCAAGGCGAAAACGCCGTCAACTGCCACGGCTTCGTCATCGTCCGCTCCTCAGCAACAGCCATCAAGGCGGTAGTGAAATAACCTTAACCCATCATAATCCAAGACGAGCGCGCCCCCCGGCGCGCTCGTTTTCATTCCATAAAAGTGTCATTTGTGACAGTTTTATGGAATGGAGGGGGTGGTAAGGGGGGATTTCTTTTGAAATATGCAGTGATGTTTATAAATTTGCAATTATCTTAAAATAAAATCGAAAGCGTATGAAAAAGATCTTTACTCTCTTGCTTCTTGCCGCCGCCGTGCTGCCTGCCGGGGCGGCGGTCACTGCCAGCCACCGCTCGCTAAAGTCGAGCCACACGATGACGGTGCCGACGGTCAACCCTGCCACCGATGTCACCGACGCTGGCTTCACTGCCAACTGGGAGGCGGTGACGGATGCCAACGGCTATATGATTTACACCTATATCCGCCACAAGGCTACTGCCGACGAGCAGTACTACTTCTGCAACGAGGACTTCAGCGGATTTAAATATGGCTCTATCGACAGCCCGTTCGACCTCGGCTACGGCTGGCTCGACGGCTATATGAGCCGCACCAACTGGTATGTGTACGGCGCATATTCCTGCAATGGGGTGATGGGGCTCTACAATGACAAGTCGGCTACCACAAGGGGTATGCTGATGTCGCCGATGTACGACCTGAAAAACAACGGCGGCAAGGCTACCGTGACTTTCCGCGCGCGCACCACGGGCACGGCTACGGTGGCTATCTATGCCACTGAATATCTGATGGCTGGGCAGAGTTATGCGCTCGGCAAGGTGTCGAAGACGGCGCTCACCGCCGACTGGGCTGACTACTCGGTGGAGATCGACGGCGGCGTGCAGGGATGCTACATCGAGATTGATATTGTCGACGGCACGAGCAACGCATATTTCAGCAATCTCACCATCAGCCAGCAACTTGCCAAGGACGACGAGACGATGCTCGTCTACGACTACCGCGAGGTGGGCAACACCACGAGCGAGCGCATCGCCACTTCCGACAAGGTGGCGGGCGATGTCTTTTGGTATCAGGTGGCGGCGATGAAGACGCTCTCCAACGGACAACTCGTCAACGACTCTGAATATAGCGACCTTGTGGAGGTGAAAGGCGACGGCGCAGTGGCTGAAATTGCTGCCTACGGAGCATCGGCAAAGACCGTCGACGGCGGCATCCTCGTGAGCAATCCGTTGCACCAGCGCGTTGCGGTCTACACCCTCGACGGCCGCCTTGTGTATGCCGACGCTTCAGGCATCGACAGCCAGACGATAGCCTTGCCGCGTGGCGTCTACGCCGTGCGCATCGGCGCAGCATCGTTCAAGGTGGTTAGATAGACAACTGAAACACACAAAAACGGCTGACAATCTTTCGATTATCAGCCGTTTTTGTGTACCCGAGATCGGACTCGAACCGACAAGGTTGTTACACCACTAGAACCTGAAACTAGCGCGTCTACCAATTTCGCCACCCGGGTGTCAAGTTTTAGTGGAGCAAAATTACTACACTTTTCCGAAAAGGCAAAATCTTTTTCCGCTAATTTGCGATTATTGCACTATTCTTTTTCGCCGTAGGCAAGGTCGCCAGCGTCGCCGAGCCCTGGGACGATGTATTTGTGTTCGTTCATCCCTTTGTCGATGGCACCCACCCAGAGGGTAGTGTCGGCAGGAAACTTATCCTTGATGAAGTCGATGGCTTGGGGCGTTGCCACAACCGAAACGATGTGGATTTTCTTTGGCGTGCCCTTGGTGAGCAACGCCTCGTAGGCCAGTTCCATCGACGAGCCGGTGGCAAGCATCGGGTCGGTGATGATGAGCACTTTGTCGTCGATGCGCGGCGAGGCTATATACTCGATATGGATGTGAAATTCACTTTCCGAGTCGTATTTGCGGAAGGCAGACACGAAAGCGTTTTCTGCGCTGTCGAAATAGTTGAGCACGCCCTGGTGCAACGGTAGTCCGGCGCGGAGGATAGTGGCTACAACCACCTTGTCGTCAACGATGTGGCTCTCAGCCGTGCCGAGGCAGGTTTGAGTTTCGATGGCTTTGTAGTTGAGGGTCTGCGAAATTTCATAGGCAGCGATTTCTCCGATGCGCTCAATGTTGTGGCGAAAGCGCAACATGTCTTTCTGGATAATCTCGTCGCGCAGTTCGCGCATAAACACGTTGACAAGCGAGCGCTTGTCGGCAAAGTTAATGACTTTCATATGAAAAAGATTGTGTTAGTATTCGTGTAACTGTCTGCCTGTCGGCAGTGAGTTGGCGCTGCAGGTCGGCGAGGTCGGCCATCGGTCGGCAGTCGCGCACGCGCTCAATGAATGCCACCGTGAGCCGAGAGCCGTAGATGTCGGCATCGAAGCCGAAGATGTTCACCTCCACGGTGTGCTTGTTGTCGCTGCGCACCGAGGGCGCACCGATGTTGAGCATGCCCTCGTAGGTGATGCCGTCAATGGTTACGCGCACGGCATACACGCCGTCCTTGGGGATGAGCAGTGGCTGCGTGCCGCAGTCGATGTTGGCTGTGGGGAAGCCTATCAGTCTGCCGTTGCGCTTGCCGGCAACCACTGTGCCCGTGAGCGAGTAGCAGCGTCCGAGCATCCGTGCGGCGTCAGCCACATTGCCAGCGTTGAGCAGTCGGCGCACTGCCGACGAACTCACATGCTCCTGTCCTGCCAGTTCGGGTGCGGCAACGACCTCGATGCCAAGGTCCTCGCCGTAGCGGCGGTAGTCGTCGAAGGACTCGTTGCTCTTCTTGCCAAAATGGTGGTTGAAGCCCACCACGAGCAGGCGCACGTTGTAGTCCTTGCGGAGCATCGCCATAAACTCGCGTGCGGTCATGGCGGCAAACTCGCGTGTGAAGTTAAACAGCACGGTGTAGTCGATGCCCGTAGCGCCCAGGAGGGTTAACTTCGTGTCGGCATCGGTGAGCAGCCGCAGGTCGCTGTCGGGATGGAATAGCAACTGCGGATGGCTGGCGAAGGTCATCACCGCCGTAGCCAGATGGCGCGCCGTTGCTTCGCGTTTAAGAAAATCGATTACAGCACGGTGTCCGCGGTGAACCCCGTCAAACATTCCCACCGTTGCAGCCATGGGCGGCAACTTCGGGATGTCGGTGCTGTTGTCGATGGTTGTCATCAGTCGTTGAATGCGTCGGTAAATTCTGTGCCTTCAGCCACGAGCCATGTGCGGAAGCCGAGGGCTGAGGCTGCGTCGAGGTTGGCTTGTGAGTCGTCGAAAAATAGCGTTTCCTCTGGGCGTATGCCGTATTTGCTCACCACGGCATCGAAAATCTTCTTGTCGGGCTTTGCTGCACCCTCTTCAAAACTCGTGCAGATGCCGTCGAAATAGTCCTCGCGACGCTTGCCGTCCTTCTCAAACTCGGTGCGGATGCGCTGGCTGAACATTATCGGGTTGGTGTTCGACAGCATGTAGATGCCATAGTCCTTGCGGAGGCTTTCGAGCGCGCGCAGACGCTCCACGGGGATGCCCACGAGAAAGGCGTTAAGTGCCTTGTCGATTGCTTCGTCGGTGAGAGGTTGGTCGCAGCGGCTGCGGATGTAGTCGCGGAAATCCTCCGCCGACATCTTGCCCTCCTCCAGTTCGAGAAATGCGCCAACTTGGCAATAGTCGCCGAGCAACTCGCCTACGCCCTTCACTTGCAGTTCTTCAAGTGCTTTTACGCAATTTTCCCGGCGAATGTCCATAATGACACCGCCCAAATCAAACAGGAGATTCTTCACCCCCTCCAATTTACCTTTGGTCATAGAAATTTTTTGCAAAGATAGTGCAAGCCGAGGGAAATGAAAAGGAACTTGTTCCAATTTTCATTTCCGAGGCGCAGCCTATTTTATTGAAAGTAGTGCAAATCGAGGGAAATGAAAAGGAACTTGTTCCAATTTTCATTTCCGAGATGCAGCCTATCTTATCCAAAGATAGTGCAAGCCGAGGGAAAATCGGCGCAAGGTGAGAGGAAAAATGAAATTCATTTCGATTTTTCCCGAACCGTAGCCCGATTTATGTAAATTGCAAAAAAATAGGCTGAAAGCCTTACTCTACCATAGCCCAGGGCAACGCCCTGGGTAGCAGTGCGTTAACAAGAACGCCCTGTAAGGGCAACACTAAAACGGCGACGTTGGTGATTTGTATTGCCCTTTCAGGGCGCAAACGCGCAACCATTTGTTACCCAGGGCGTTGCCCTGGGCTATGGTAGGGTAAGGCTTTCAGCCTAAACTTATTCTCTGCTTTGCAAATTTAGGGCTATGGTAGAGTAAGGCTTTCAGCCTATTTGCGCCCCTTTCGGGGCGCCACCAGCACTTTGCCCACTGGTTATTCTGGGCGGTAGGCTTTGCGGTTGATTTTGCCGTTGAAGGTGCGTTCCACGGCGGCGACTTGCTCGTAGAGCATCGGCACTTTGTAGGGTTCGAGGCGCTGGGCGAGGGCGCGAGCGAGGGTGCGCTTGTCGAGGCTGTGCCCCTCGGCGGGGACAACAAGCAGTTTAAGCACCGTGCCGAGCACACGGTGGGTTGCTGCGATGCAAACGCAGTCTGCCACCTGTGGCAGTGCCGAGGCAGCATCCTCCACCTCGGTGGGGACCACCTTGAAGCCGCCCACATTGATTACGTCGCCGTCGCGACCCGTGAGGCGCAGCCGCCCCTTGTCGTCGAGATGCCCTAGGTCGGCGGTGTAGACAGTGTCGCCCCTGAGCACGGTCTGCGTGAGTGCCTCGTCGCCGAGGTAGCCGCTCATCAGTGTCGCGCCGCGGCAGGCTATGTGTCCGCCATCGGTGATAATGATTTGTGAATGGCGCATCGGCGTGCCGAGACAGCCGGCAAGACACTCGCCAGCGTTGTAGTCGAAGGTGGCGATGATGCCCGTTTCGGTCGATGCGTAGGTGTTGTAGAGGCGTGTCGACGGCAACGCCTGACAGAGCCGCTGCATGTCGGCTTCGGCTATTGGCGCTGCGCCAGTCTCGATAAACTCGATTTTGTCGGCATATCTGGCAAGGCGGTCGGCGGCAAACGCCAGCAGCATCCGTATAGCCGACGGCACAAGGAACGTTGCCACCTTTCCCGGGGCGTTGTCGATGGCACGGAAAAACGCGTCGATGTCGCGCATCCCGTCGATGATTACCACCGTGCCGCCAACGAGGATGGTGGGGTAGACCTTCGACAGACTCCCGATGTGGTTGAGCGGACCGTTGACGATAAACGTTAGGTCGCGGTGGTAGCCCTGTGCGCCGATGAGGTTTTCGGCATTGGCAATGATTGTGGAGTGACTTATCATCACGCCCTTGGGCTTGCCTGTCGTGCCCGTGGTGAAAAGTACGTCGACAACGCCCTCAGGCACCGTCGCCTCGACACATTGCCGCTCCACGCCCTCCACAAACGCCTCTGGCGCGCCACTCTCTATCGGCACGGCAACGCTCCCAGCCTTGTGGATGGCGAGATACTTCGTGAGGAAGTCGATGCTCTGCGAGGCGCGCCACACCACGAGCCGCCCACAGCCAATCTGCTGCGCCTCATTCTCCACTGCCTCAAGCAGTTGGGCATAGGTGAGACGGCTGTCGCCACAAGCCACAGCCACTTTGCCTCCCACCTCCCCGGCGAGGCGGCTGAGATGGTCTTCGAGCATCATTTTTTAGCCAACTTACTCTCAACGAGTGCCACCAAGGAGTCGAGCGACTTGAAGTTTTTCGGCGTTACGTCGCTCGATTCGAGGTCAATGCCGTATTCTTCGGAGAGAATCATCAGAATGTTGGTGATGCCCAGCGAGTCGAGTTCGTTAAACAGGAAATCGGAGTCGAAATCAACCAATGGAAGAGCGTCTTCCAAGAGTTCTCTAATCTTTTCTTTCATCGTCGTATAAGTTTTTATTTCGTTTCAATTTTTGTGGCAGGGAAGCCCTCAATGGGCGCAGCACTGCCAATGGCGTAGGCACGGACCTTGGCAAGCGATGCCACAGTGGCGCGCGCCTCGTCGTCGCTGCCCACCACAACCAGATGTCCGTCGAGCCCCTCATGGGCATAGGTCAGCGCACGGCGGTGGTCGTCGTCGCCCTCCACGGCAACCACAAGGCAGTCGCGGTGGACGAGTGCATAGAGCAACGCAAATTCGCCCCATCCGCCGCCCGTCACAATGATGGCATCAGCCTCCGGCGCATTGTCAATCCATTGTGCAAAGTCGCCCGTGCGGCGCAAGGAGCGGCGCACGTCGGCATAGAGGTCGGTGCCCTTGTAGCGGTAGCGGTCGAGCACCAGACTGTGGAAATAGGTCGCCGTTTCGCGCTCTGCACGCACCTTGGCGTATTTGCCGATGAAGTAGCGGTGCACCGCCTGTGTGCGCTCCACGTAGGTGCTGCCCAAAGTCTCAGGCGCTATGCGTTTGCCCACGATTACTGTCAGTTCGCCGGGATAGACCGCCGTGCTGCTCCGTGGCAGTGTATGGTTGAAGCCGTGGAGCAACACTGGCACGATGTCGAGCCCCAGTTGCTCAGCCCAGTGGAACGCCCCCTTGTGGAAGCGCAGTATCGACGAATGGTCGTTGCGCATACCCTCCGGGAACACCACAAGGCTGTAGCCCTCTTCCACATGGCGGCGCAACAGTTCGAGGTTGGCGTCGGCATCGCCCGTGAGCGACACAAAGCCCAGCCAGCGGTACACGGCGCGCACGAGTTTGAAGTTTGCTGGGCGTCCGTTGCTCACAAGGATGATTTTCGGGCTGAGAGCCATAAACACCGCCGCGTCGAGCATCGACTGGTGGTTGGCAACAATCATTGCCGGCTTGGCGAAAGTCTCGCCCGAAGGGTTGTCCACACGGTATGTCACCGTAGGGATATGGTTGAGGTCGTAGCGGTAGAGCCGCTGGATGTAGCGGTGGAACAGGGCGCGGCGGCGCGGAGTGGACTTCAGTACCACAAAGAGCACGAAGCCAAGCACATGCACCGTGAGCAACTGCGCGAGGAACACAACCGTGGCGAGAGCCATCACGGCAAGCGGGCGCAGCGAGATGGGGCGGTAGCGGTAGCCGCGGCGCGACTGCACAAGGAATTTGAAAATCAGCGTCGGGAACACGTATGCCATCAGCACCACCGAGAACATGCCGGCTATCGTCACCTCCGCCAGCGAGTGCAGGGCAGGGTGGCGCGCCACGATGAGGGTGCCGATGCCTATAAACATTATCAGGGCTGAGATGATGATTGAGTGCTTGTAGGAGGCGAGCATCTTCTTGCGGTAGGCGTATTCATACATTGCGCCCTCGGTCATGAAGATGGTGTAGTCGTCGCCTTGTCCGAAGATGAAGGTGGCGAGGATGATGTTCACTATGTTGAACTGCATGCCGCAGAGAGCCATAATGCCGAGAATCCACAGCCAACTTACCGCCATCGGCACGAACGACAGGAGTGCCAGTTCGAGGCTGCCGAACGATAGCCAGAGGAAGAAGAACACGATAAATCCGCAGGCAAAGCCGATGTAGTTGAAGTCGTCGGAGAGGTGGTTGGCTATGGCGCTGTTCATCGCCACAACGTCGAAACTGTGGCAGTCGCGTGCCGAGAGAGCATCCTCCACGGCAGCGATGTCGCCGTCATTGACGGCAAGCACGTCGACCACATTGTAGCGCCCCTCGGCAGTGTCGGTGCTGATGTTGCCAGCAAAGAGCGACTTCACAAGCGGTGCGAAGTAGGTTATGTCGTGCGGCTGGCAGTCGTTGTCAAGCAGGGCGTAGAAGTCGTCAAACGACCCCTCGGCGAAGCCCTCCGCACGCATCCCTTGGTCGAGAGCCGAGCGGATTTTGTTGCGGTTGCGTGCCACGAAGTCGTGCCACAGACCGAGACGGCGCTGCTGCTCCGCCTTCGACACCACAAACTGGCTGCATCCGCTTGCGCTCTGCACCTTGCCTTCTGCCACCATCTTGGCGATGTCGGGTTGCAGCAGGCGGCTCTTGTCGAGTGCGCCGTCCATCGTCGTGTCCGACGAGATGGCGTAGACCTTCTGCAGTCCGCCGCTGGGCAGCATAGTGCGTTGGAAATAAGCCATATCGGCTTTCTGCTGGTCGGTCATATAGTTGATGTGCGCCAGATTGGTGTCAAACTGAGTCTGCAGGCTGAAATATCCGAACACGAGGGTGAGCACCACCACGATGGCGACAAACACTGGCTTGTTTTCGGGTGCCACGTCGCTGATGCGGTCGAGGAACGTGTGCCGCTCCTGGTGGTGCGCCTTGGCGAGGTGGGGCAGATAGACGAGCACGAAGATGATTGTGCCGGCGAGAATCAAGGAACTGAACAGTCCGAGGTCGCGCAGCGCCACCGACTGCAGCGGCACGAGGGCGAGGAATGCGCCCACGGTGGTGACGTTGCCCACGAGCAGCGGCATCACGATTTCGCGCAGGGCGCGCTTCTTGTCGGGGGTGTGCGACAGGTGGGCTATGAAGTGCAAGGGATAGTTGACGGCGATGCCGAGGATCACCGACGAGATGCCAATGACGATTACCGACACCTTGTCGTGGAACAGCGCCAGTCCGCCCATAGCGAAGAGCCATCCCCAGCCAATGGAGAAGACGATGAGCATCAGGTTGCGCACGTTGCGGAACGAGAACAGCAGCAGCGCCAGGATGAGAATCACGGCGATGACCACCGAGAGGATGCTGTCTGCCTTTATCTGGCTGGCATTGGTGGCGGCGATGATTGGACCGCCGATGATGTGGACTTCGATGTTCGTATTACTTGCCGTCACCGCCTCGCCGCAGTCGTTGAGCATCGCTGCCAGACGGGCGTTGTTCTCACTCTCGCTTGAGCCGTAGGGCGACTCCATCACCACGATGGCGCGCTGCATGTCGGGCGAGAAGATGTGCCCGTCGTAGAGTTCATATTTCATTCCCGACTCCGCTGGTTGCAGTTTCATCACCACCGGGGTGAAGAAGTTCAGTGGGTCGCGCTGTATGTTGTCGGATAGGATGCTCCCGGCAGGAAACATCAGCATCTGCTTGTCCTGCGCCAGTTGGTCGGCAACGAAGGTGGGCGATGCCAGCAGGCTGTCCATCCGAGCATAGTCGGCTTCGGTGAGGAAATAGGGGATGTTGTTGTAGACAAAGTCAGCCACTTCGGTCATCTTTTCCATGTCGACCTCCGCAAGGATGCTGCTCAGCGAGTGGGCAGTGTCGGCTTTCTCCACCTTCTCCACGAAGGCATCCACGCCTGCCACCATTGCGTCGGGGTCGGCTTTCAGCGAGTCGCGGTACTGGAACACCGCAAAAATCTTGTTAGCGCCCGATATGTCCTGATACACCTTCAGAGCGTTTTGCTGCTCGGCATCGACAGGCATGAAGTCGGCTATGTCCTCCTTGTAGCCCAAACGCATCAGCGACAGCACCAGCAGCGCCGTCACCACAAGAAACGACAGCACGCCAACGAGGCGGTGCCGCCTCAGAAAATCGAATATGCGGAGAATGAAGTTGGTCATTGCTATTTGTTGTTTATTGGGTTGGAATAGATGCCGAGGAAGATGTCCACGAGGTTTTCAATGTCGCAGGTGTCGTAGCGCTCCAGTTCCTTGAGGTGGTTGAGGAACGCCTCCTGCTCCTCCTTGGTGTAGGCATCGCGGTATTTCTGCACACCGTAGCGCAGGTCGTAGGCAATGTAGTTGTTGGGGTAGAGGCGGTAAGCCTTGTTGATGCGACTGTCGAGCAGATGTGCCACGGCGCGGTGGTACTCGTTGTTGGTCATAGGCTCGAATTTCGACAGTTCGGCATGCGAAATTGGGTCGCACAGTTCGATGTGTACGCGTCCCTTCGGTTGCACTATGCCCGTGAGGATGCTGTTGAGGTCCTCGCCTGGCTTTTTGGTGTATTTGGCGAACTGCGATTCGTAGAGTTCGAGTGTTTTCAGCACGTCGCACGGCTCCCACTCGTAGGAGATGGCTACAGGCACGATGTTGAGTTGTCCGATGGCCTTGATTTTGTCGTCGGGGCACGACATGCAGAACATCTTGATGATGCCCTGGTCGGTGGCGTCGTTGCCGTTCTTCGTGCGGCCGTTGCGCTGGGCAATCCACACCGACTGCCCCTTCTCGGTGATGACGTGGCGGATGTAGTCCGACAGATGGCGTGAGCAGCGGTAGAAGTCCTTGATGCTGCCACCCGGGCGCTCCACCTTAAACATCTTGTTGCTTTTGCCTATGTCCACCACCAACTGGTTCATCATCAGGTTCGCACCGAAGGTTATTTCCGTGGTGTCGAAGCCGTTGGAAACGAAGAAATATTGCAGCAGGCTCGAGTCGAGCATGATGTCGCGGTGGTTCGACACGTAGAGATAGTGCTTGTTGGGGCTCAGTTTGTCGAGACCCGAGCACGAGAACTCCGTGATGGTGTTTTCAATCACACGCTTGTTGACCATGCTCATCGTCTCCGTTTGGAAGTCGCGCACGGTGCGGTAGCCGGCAATGCGGCGGCGCACCTCATCAAGCGGTTCGTCGGGATAGACGTAGGCAGCGAGGATGGGGAAAAACGGGCTGTTGGCAATGCGCTGCATGGCAGCCGGTATTTCCGACTCGTAGTATGGTCGGATGTCGTCGAAAATTGATGTCTCCATTTTCTGCAATATTTTAGTCGTTGAGATGCCTCAACCAGTTCAAAAATTCGTTTTTCCATTGGCGGCATTCTGCTGTGCCCTTCTTTTCGGAAGCGCCGAAGCCGTGTCCGCCAGTAGCATACTGTATGTAGCGGTGGTTCACGCCTTGTGCGGTGAGAGCCGAGTCGAGAAGTTCGGAGTTGCGGCATTTCACCACAGGGTCGTCCTTGCAGTTGACCAGAAACACCGCTGGGCAGTCCTTCGGCACGTGGCGCTCCAGCGACAGCGAGTCGCGCATCTGCTGGTTGCGCACACGCTTCTCGCCGAGCAGAGCCCTGCGCGAGCGGCGGTGGGTGCATGGCTCAGCCATCGAGACCACCGGATATATGGGAGCGACAAACACCGGGCGCTCATCGGCGTTGAGCAGTTCGGCGCCCGACATCACCAGATGTCCTCCCGCAGAGAAGCCCATCGCACCCACCTTCGACGGGTCGATGCCGTAGTCGTCGGCATGCTGGCGCACGTGGGCAAGAGCCTGCTGGAGGTCGTTGATGGCGTCGGGGTGCTGCGCGCCCGGAAACAGGCATCGCCAGCCCGAGAAAAACGCCCACCATCCTGCAGTGCGGTAGTTGAGCACGAAAGCCGAGATGCCGTTGCGCTGCAGCCATTCGCCCACAGCCGTGCCCTCCGCCTCCGTGTCGTGCCAGAAGTAACTGCCGCCGGGACACACCACCACAGCCACGTTGCCGTTGCCTGGGGCGAGGTAGGACGTCATCTTCACCTTCGTCTTGCATCCAGTGCCTTCCCAGATGTTCACCTTGCTCCCTGCAAAGGAAGCAAGACTTAGGACAAGGCAAAGAGCCACAGTCAGTATTTTCGCTTTTTTCATTCTTTTTCAGTCATCTTGTTTATTTGCTCAAGCACATAGTTGTGCCCGAGGATAGCCTCCGCCGTAGTGATGGCGGTGAGAGGCACGCCGCAGAAGCCGTGCAGGTTGTTGTTCTGCCCGGTGAGCAGCAGGTTGTCGATTTTGGTGACGATAGGCACCTGCGACAACGCCATGTTCTTGTAATCTTTGCTGAAACCGCTCAGCGACCCCTCCTTCACTCCGTAGAAGTCGCGAATGGTCAGCGGCGACGAGGCAACGATGCGGTCCACGCAGTCCATAAATCCTGGGTGCATCTCCTCGATGTTAGCCATCAGTTGGCGTGTTTTTTGCTCCTTCCATGCCTCATAGTCCGCGCCGCGGTGCCCCACGGTGGTATTTTCCCACTGCGCGGTCTCCTCGAAGAGCATCGGCGCAGTGATGAGCACCTTCGAGGCATATTTGCCCTGATTGTCGTCGGGCGATGTCATGAAGAGGAAGCCCAACGGCCAGATGTCGTGGTGCTCGCCGAAGTTCCAGATTTCGCTGTAGCGCGTCATGTAGTACTCCGAGTGGTTGATGTAGGGGAACGACTCAGGTTTGAGTTTGATGTAGGCGGAAAACGCCGAATATGCGTTGGGGATGGAGTTGAGGCGCGCCTTGTAGGACTTGGGCAACGCCTTCTCAGGCATCAGTGCGAAGAGCGAACACGGATGGATGGCAGAGATGTAGCGGTCAGCGCGGTATTCGCGCCCCTTGCGCGTGCGCACATGGTCGATGTGGCGGTCAGCCACCTCAATCCATTCCACTGCGTCGCCCGTAACCACCGAGCCGCCAGCCGAGGTGATGACCTCCGCCAGCAGGTTGGCAAAACGGTCGCTGCCGCCCACAAAACGGCTTGCGCCGCGGATGTAGAGCGTGCTGATGATGGCGTGGATAAACGCCGGCGTCTCGTCGTGGCGACCACCGTAGAGGGGGTTCATGTAAGCCACCACGCTGCGCAGTTGTTCGTTGCTGATATACTTTGCCACAAAGGCATCGGCAGCCATGAGGAAGTTTTCGGAATGTGCAGGAAACAGCGTGTCCGACGGGCGGAGGTTGAACAAATCCACCTCCTCCGTGATGGCAAACACCGCATCAACATACGCCTCAAGGTTCGCCCTCTGGTCGGGGAAATGCTCCGCCAGCGAGTCGACAAACCCCTTCCGCCCCTTGCGGATGCGGTAGGTGGTGCGATCCTCGGCAAAATAGAGGCTGTCGATGCAGTCGTCGTCCACATCCATCAGGCTCATGCGGTCGGCAATGCCCAAATATTCGCAGATGCGGCGAATGTTGCCGCCCGGCTGCATGCCAGCAATCACGTGCATGCCAGTGTCGAAACTCACGCCAAAGCGGTGGAACGACTGCAGTCCACCGCCTGCCGTGGCGTTTTTTTCGAGCACCGTCACCTTGATGCCCTCACGCGCGAGGATAGCCCCTGTGAAAAGTCCTCCGAGTCCGCCTCCTATGATTACTGCCGTTGTCATTTGCTTGCCTCCTGTATTTGTGAGTAGATGGTGCGTGCCGTCAGCAGTTCGCTGCAGGTCACTATGGTGCCCACCAGCACGCCGAGCATGCCGTGGGAGTTGATGTTCTGCCCCGTGAGCAGCACGTTGGGAATCCTTGTGCGCTGAGGCACTCGGTATGCCGAACTCTGGGCGATGTCCTTGGCATTGCCGTACATCGAGCCGCCTTCCGTGCCGAGATAGTCGAGGTAGGTGAGCGGCGTTGAGGTGTAGTAATGCTTTATCTTGCTGCGGATGCCAGGGAAATGCTGCTCAAGCACGTCGAGCAGGCGTTCCGCCTTCCGCTCCTTGAAATCGTTGTAGTCCTGTCCGCGATGCCCCACGTGGGTGCCTTTCCACTGCTCCACGTCGTCCATGCGCATGTAGGACAGCACTACGCCCGTGGTGGTGCATTTCGGCTCGCCCTCTGGACAGAAGTGCATATAGAGAAAGCCCTCAGGCCACGAGGCTTCGGTGTAGTTCTCGCAGTTCCACGGCGTGTCGCCCTGATAGCCATAGTAGTTGTAGTTCATGTAGGGCACCTCGTTCTCCTTGAAGTGGAGATACACCGAGAAGCCGCCCACGGTCTGCGGAATGGAGCACACGCGCTTGCGGAACGCAGGGCGGATGAGGTGCGTGTCCGACAGGAGTTCGAGGGTGCGCACTGGGTGCGCATCGGAAATCACGCAGTCGCAGGGTATGGTGTCCTTGCCGTTGATTTCCACTGCCACGGCGTGCGTGTCGTCGCACACAATCTGCGTGGCCTTGCTCCGGGAGTAGACCTCGCCGCCGTAGCGCCGTATGGTGTCAGCCAGCGCCGTAGCCACATTGTCGCTGCCTCCGCGGATGCGGAATGCGCTCTGGTTGTAGAAGTCCATGATGAAGGCGTGGGTGGAGAAAGGCGTTTTGCCCTTTTCTGCCGCATAGAGAGGCAGGTTGCCCACAAGCACTTTGGCGAGCAGAGGGTCGGAGATTATCTCGTTGAGCACTCCGTCGATTGAGCGCATCTGGTATTCGGGTATCAGCACCTTGTCGGTCTCGGCATACTTCAGCGAGTGGAGCGACGAGGCGTTGGCAATCTCCTCGATGAGGTCGTAGTAGCGCACGAGGTTGGCATGCTGGTGCGGAAAATATTCCGTCATCTGGTTGATGAACGCCTCCCTGCCGTTGGCAAAACGGTAGGTCTGTCCGCCGAGAGCCACCACGTCGTAGCCCGACGGGTCGAGTTGCGAAAGAGTCACCGTGCGGTCAATCTCCATGTAGCGCATCAGTTTGTCGAGCGTCTGCCCTGGGGCGGCGCTACCGATGAAGTGCATGCCCGTTTCAAACTTCACGCCGCGGCGCGAAAAGCATTGCAGGCATCCGCCAATCTGGTCGCCCTGTTCGAGCACGGTCACGTGCCAGCCGTTTTTGGCAAGCACCACGCCCGTCGACAGTCCACCGAGCCCGCTACCTATTACCACTACTCTCTTACGCATCTTTTTCAATCTCGTTAGCAATTTCTTCGTAACGCTCCACATAGCGGCGGCGCATCGCCGAGGCTTGCTGCATCGGTGTGCCCATGGCCTGCAGTTGCTTCTGGGTGAGCGGTTCTGCCACTTCCACGTAGAACACCCCCTTGTTCAGGTGGCGTGCGTGCTTGGGGAGAATTTTGCCGGGACCGTAGAGCGTCATCGGCAGCACCTCAAGGTTGAACATCTGCGCAAGGTGGAACGCTCCCTGATGGAAACGCCCTATGCGGCAGTCCTTTGAGCGTGTGCCCTCAGGGAAGACGGCAATGCTGTAGCCGCGCTCCACGAGCGAGCGTATCTGCGGCAAAATCTGCTCAATGCCGTCCTCGGCAGGCAGATATTCGGCGTTGCGGATGAGCATACCGTAGAAGGCGTTGTTCCACACCCAGTTGTTGGTGAGAAACACTATCCGCGGGGTGAACACCAGCATGCACATCAGGTCGAAGTGCGACTGGTGGTTGCAGATGATTATGCGGGGCTTGTTGAAGTCAAGATCTTTGGGCACTTTCTGGCGGAAATGCGTGCCAGGCACGCCGTGGTGTATCATCACGATGCGCGATGCGTGGTAGATGAGCCGGTGGAGGTTGAACCGCTTCTTCTCGGTCATCTTGCCGATTTTCACATACAGCCACACGGCAGGGGTGAAGATCACGAGCGAGAAAAACAGGAAGAAAAGTAGCGAATAGGTGGAGCGTGCCACCGTCATCAGGATGCGCAAAAGGCGCAGAGGAAGTCCGTAGACCACCGCCAGAAGGCACAGAATGGTGTTGAGCACGCTGATGCGCGCAAAGTCCTTCGCTGGGCGGAAATGGCTCACACGCTCCTCGCGCGGAGGGTAGTAGACGTCGATGTCCGTGCCATAGATTTTCACGCCGTGCCATGCCGTGAACACCAGCAGTTCGAGTTCAGCCTCGTAGCGCGACGTGAGCAGTGAGAGGCCGTGGAGTTTGCGCAGGGGATAGAGGCGGTAGCCCGTCTGCGTGTCGGTGAGGGCTTTGCCCGTCTGCACATAAAACCAAAAGTTGGAAAATTTGTTGGCAAAACTGCTGCCTTTGGAGCGTTCCACTCCGTCGAGGCGGCGGCAGCCTATAATCATTGCGCCAGGATGCTCCTGGTTGGCGCGGAGAAATTTCGCTATGTCGTGGGGATAGTGTTGACCGTCGGCATCGAGCGTGATGGCGTAGGCAAAGCCCATGGATAGAGCCTTGCGGAAGCCCTGTTTGAGGGCGTAGCCCTTGCCGCGGTTGGTGGCATACGCCACGAGGGTGATGCCCTTTACAGACTGCAGCGCCTCCGTAGTGCCGTCGGTGCATCCGTCAGCCACCACAATCACGTCGTCGCAGTGGCGTAGCGTTTCTTCAACCACGCTGCGGATGGTGCCGACATTGTTGTAGGTGGGTATCACCACGCAAATGCCGCGCGCCCTGAGGAGGTGCCGTTGCCGTTGTAGTTCTTCGTCGTTCATAATGCGTTGCACACTAAAGAAATCTTTGCCTTGGCTTCGTCGCCCGCCGTGAGCGTGGCTTGCGCCTTGACGGTGCAGCCGTCGGTCTCAATCTTTTTCAGTTGCACGAGCAGTCGCGGCGTAGCGTCGGGAGTGATTACGGAGAGAAACTTAACGTTTTTCACCGTGCTGATTTCCAATGGCTTGCCCACGAAGTCGGACAGCAGTTCAGCCACCGTCTGCACGATGCACACGCCCGGAGTGATGGGTTCGCCTGGGAAATGCGCCCGATAGATGAAGCATTCGGGGTTGAGGGCAATCTCGAAGCCGCCCGTTTCGTCGCTATGGACCACAGTGTATAGATTATTCTTCAGTTGCATCTTCTTGTAGGACAGTAAATTTATAGTCAATCTTGCGTTTCTCGTTGCGGTAGGTCATTATGCCGTTGGCGAGGTTGTGCATCACCTTGGCGAGGTCTGCGCGGAGAGTGCGGCGGATGTACCACTTGTCGAGCATCTTCACCACGTTGACCAGTTTCACCTTCTCCTTTTGGGGATAGTAGATGAAGTCGAGGGCAGAGATGCCAAACTCGTTGACAAGACAGCCCTTCACCTCGTCGCCGTCAGCCATGAGGATGCACACGCCGCTGACGTAGCCGCGCCCCATCTCGATTACGGCGTTGTAGCGAGTGCGCTCGCCGTCGGCGGTGGGGAAGGTGGCTGCGTGCGCCGCGAGGCAGAGCAGCAATGCGCTAATTAATGCTGAAAACCTTTGCATTGATGGCAGAATTTGTTTTTATGTTCTTCAGTTCAATCACCGTGCGGTCGCCGTTCTTCTCCACCAGTTCCACGGTGGTTACGACCGACTTTTGGCGGTTGAAGTGGAGGATGATTTTCTGAAACATCTGCTTCATCTGCTTCTGTTGCGGAAGCAGGGTGGCGACGTACTCCGTAGTGGTGGTTTGGATGCTTGTCTGGAAGTCCTTCGTGTCGGTGAGGCACTTGCCCACCACGCTATTCATCATGATGCGCGCTATTTCCTTGAAAAACTTGCTTTGTGCCACGTTGATCACGTCGCTGCGGTTGCCCTTGTGGATGAGCACTTTGGAGCCGTTGAGCACGAAGGTATAGGTGTAGGGCGAGGTGTATTCCCAACGCAGTTTGTCGCTCTGCTGATAGTACATCTTGCCTTTCGACACCATCTTGTCGTTGAGCATCTTGATGGTCTTTGTCTGCACAAAGTCGCATTGCATGGTCTTCATCGACGATGCTACGGCATTGATTTGCTGAATGATTTTCTGCTCTTCCTTGGTCTGCGCAGCAAAGGCCGTTGCGGCGACAAGGAGGGCGAGAATAAATGCTGATAACTTTTTCATCGCTATTTTGCTATTAAACAACATCCTATGATTATTAGTGCTATGCCTGCCCATTTGCACACCGACACCGTTTCGTGGAAGAAAAACATTGCCGAGAGCATGCCAAACACGTAGGTGAGGCTTATCATCGGGTATGCCACGCTCAGCGGATAGTGCTTCACGATGTACATCCACAGCACCGAACTGGCGCCGAACAGCACTCCGCAGCAGGCAAACTGCCAGTTGAGAAGCAGCGACACCCAGAAGTCGCGCGTCCAGCCGAAGGGGTGCATCTTCTGAAGGGCAAACTTCAGAAACACCTGTCCGCCAGCCAGTAGCGCACTCTGCGTCAACCCCAACAATACTACTCTCCACATGTCAGTACGATGGCTACGGAGCGGATTGCCGGCAACGGCTCGCCGCCGCCTTTCTCCAGCAGGGAGTTGAACAATGGTGTTGACTCGTCATGACAGCCCACGAGCACGGTGCGGCACTGTCCTGAGCGCAGGAGCAGTTCGGCATCGTGGAGCGCCCACTGCAGCGAGCGGTTGCCCTGAGTGTAGGTCACGTTGTAGCCGTGGCAACGGGTCTTGATGGCAATGTTGCTGCCTATGGTGTTGTGGGTGCTCTGCATGAAGTATGTAGGCTTCAGCAGACCCTCATCTTCTTCGCGTATCTGGTTGAGCAGTTGCTCGCTGTTGTCGAGGCAGCCGTAGGCGGTGCCGGTGACGATGGCGTCGGGCACGTCGATGCCTGCCTGCGCAAGGGCTTCGAGCGACGAGAGCAACGAACTCTTCATCAGTTTGCCCATGCGGCGCGACTCAATGGGCTTGACGTATTTGCGGATGTCGGCGAGTTGCTCCTCGCTGTCGATTTCCACGCGTGCAAGCGTCTTTATCTTTAAGTTTTTGTCAATGAGGGCGGTGTCGTTGCTGCTCGGCTCGGCGGAAAGCACCAGCGACGAGTCGTTGCCGCCGAAGCCAAACGAGTTGCACACCACATTGGTCAGCGTCACGCCGTCTGCACCGAGGCTTGGGACGATGCCGCCGTCCATAGGGTTCGCCCAGCCGAGGTTGGCAGGGATGAAACCGTGCTTCATCGCCAACAGGCAGATTACTGCCTCGATGCTTCCCGAGGCACTTGTGGTATGCCCCGTGAACGACTTGGTGCTCGACACTGGAGGCATCTTTTCGCCGAAGATGCGCTTCAGCGCGGCACTCTCGCTCTGGTCGTTGTTGGGCGTGCCGGTGCCGTGGGCGTTGACATACTGCACGTCGCTGCCCTCAATGCCCGCCATCGCCAGTGCCTCGCGCATGGCAAGGTATGCACCTTCGCCGTTGTCCGACGATGCTGTCTGGTGGAAGGCATCGCAGGCGTTGCCATAGCCCGTGAGATAGGCGTGGGGCTCTGCGCCGCGCTCCTTTGCTGCCGTGTCGGGCTCCATCACAAGGAATGCAGCCCCCTCGCCGAGGTTAAGCCCAGCGCGCGTGGCGTCGAACGGGCGGCACTGCTCGTGGTCGAGAATCATCAGCGAGTTGAAGCCGTTGAGGTGAAAGCGCGACAGGGCTTCCGTGCCGCCCACCACTACGATGTCGGCTTCGTCGGCCTTGAGTAGGCGTGCGCCGAGCATGATGGCATTGGCTGCCGAGGAGCATGCGGTGGAGATGGTTGCCACGTCGGCAAAGATGCCGAAATGGTCAGCCATCATCTGCGTACTGCTGCCGCAGTCGTGGTGCTTGACAAACTCCACGTTGTCGGGGAGATCGGTGTTGTCGAGGCATTGCTCGGTGAGGTCCATGCCGCCCACCGTGGTGCCCGAAACGAGCACTATGCGCTTGTCCTTCGAGGCAGCCTCGTCGAGGCCAGCATCGGCAAGCGCCTGACGGATGGCAAGCATGCCCATCAGGGCGGTGCGGCTCATCATCACGCTGTCGGGGATGGCGAGGCGTTGCTTCATCTCGCTGTCGGAGAGTTTCACTTCGCCCACTGGCAGTTCGTGGTGGCGCGACCGCAGATGCTGCATCGTGCCAATACCTGTGGTCTTGGAACGCAGCGACTGCAGCACTTGCTCCTTGTCGAGCCCTATTGCCGACACTATTCCTTCGCCTGTTATCGCGATATTCATCATTGACTTGAAAAAGGGGTTGTCGGGGAACGGATTATTTTGTGCGGTTCTTGTCCACGTATTCGGCAATCGTTGCCACACTCTTGAAGATGCCTTTTGCGGCAGCCGGATTGGTGAGTTTGATGCCGTATTTCTTCTCCAGAAGCACGATGAGTTCGAGGGCATCGATAGAGTCGAGACCCAGACCGTCGCCAAAGAGAGCGTCGTCGGCGTTGATGTCGTCGGCAGTCATTTCCTCGAGGTTCAGGGCCTCGATAATCTCTTCTTTAAGTTCTTTGATTAATTCTTCCATATATTTTTTCTTACTGATTTATCGTTAAACGTTTTTTCTGACCATCATCCATAGGTCAGCCTCAAAATGGGCATCGTCCTCATAGTCCAGCCAGCCCGTGAGCACTGTCGAAGTCGTGCTGTCGGCGAATGCCGTTGCGGCGATGCGCTCGATAGCCTCGCGGTCCTTGTCGGGAAGGATGAAAAACGAGGTTTCGCCGTGGAAGCCGTTGCGTATGGCTATCTCGCCGGTGACGATGTTGGGCAGGGTGTAGACAAACACCGACGGACTCGGGAAATAGTTGTCGGCGTCGGCTATCGACTCCAGATATTTCCTATCTGCCACAATTGACGACGAGCGGTTGAACAGCACCACCGCGCAGTCGCCGTCAGTGATGCGTCCAGCAGCCTTCAGTAGCAGTTCCGATGCCACAAAGCCGAGGCGGCAGAGGGCATCCATCTTGTAGTATTTCGGGTAGTCGCCGATTTGCGACTTGTAGAGCGACGTGAGCAGAGGCGCATCGCCAGCGGTGGCGATAGTCTTGCCGTCGACGGTGGCTTCCTTCGGGGTAATCACCACGCTGTGGCGGCACTCCGTCTGCACAGCGGTAGCCATCGGCTCGTGGTGAGCCTTGTCGGCGAGGATTGTGGCGTTGCATCCGCCGAAGCCCGAAAGCATCTTCACGAAGCATTGTTTGTCGGTGGGGCGGTTGTCGGCGGAAACGCTGACTTTGCCCGACACGCCGAGTTCCTCAAAGCCGCGCGTGCCGAGCACCGTATGGTCGTCGGCAGCGTGCATCGAAATTATGGTTTCGAGTACGCCAGCCGCGCCGAGCGTATGTCCGAAATAGCCCTTCAGGGCGTTGAGCGGCACGTTGAGCAGGTCGGCACGCTTCATAGCCATCGACTCCATCTGGTCGTTGAAGAGTGTGGCAGTGCCGTGGGCGTTGACAAAAGCGAGGTCGTCGGCAGAGATGCCGTCGATGGTACGCATCAGGGCTTGGTAGAGCCCTTCGCCCGTCTTCGACGGCGCACTGATGTGGAATGCGTCGTTGCGCACAAAGCCGTTGCCCAGATGCCATGCGCCCTCGCGTGCATCGCCGGTGAGCACTATGGTGGCAGCCGCCTCGCCGAGGTTGAGGCCGTAGCGCTCCATGTCGAATGGGCGGCACTCTTCTGGCGACAGTGCTTTGAGCGACTGGAAGCCCGAGATGATGAAGCGCGCAGGACTGTCGCAGCCGCAAACCACGGCTGCACGGCACTCGCCAGCGTCGAGCAGACGCGAGGCGAGGATTATTGCCGAAAGTCCCGAGATGCAAGCGTTGCACACCGCTATCGGCTTCGCCTTGATGCCCAGTGCGTGGGCAATTTTTTCAGCCGACTGGCTGATGTGGTAGTCGCCGTTGGCAAGGTCCTCTATCGAGCCTTTTGTGGTGCTAAGAATCAGCACAACGCCGTCGGCGGTAGGGTCGATGCCGCTATCGGCAATGGCACGCTGCGCCGATGCCGTGGCGATGGCTTCAAAGCGCGACTGCCCATCGGCGAGCAGGGAGGCAGTGAAGGCATCGGGGATGCCGAGGCTGCCCGGGGCATAGGCGTGCAGACCCGTCTGGCGGTTCTTCACTGCCAGATAGTTCTCGTGGGACGTTGTCCCAAGCGGAGATATTATGTTGTCTGCCAATACGTATGCCATATTTCTTACAATTCATCGGTCTGATGCCAACGCTCCTTCCATTCCTGATAGAACGGTGGGTTGTCCCAGACCAGTTGATAGTCCATGTCCATAAACACCTGCACAGAGTGACCCGTGGCAAGCAGCGAGTCGTCGGCAGTGTCGTGGATTTCGTAGTCGAAGACGATTTTTGCGGCTGCCGTAGGGCGGTAGATGATGTCGACGCGCGGCTGCATGCCGTAGCGGATAGGGCGCTTGTAGTGGAATGTGAGTTCCACGAGCGGAGCGAAATATCCGTGGTCGAAGAAACCCATGTATTCGAGGTCGAACTTCTTGCCGAAAGCCTCGCGAGCATCCTCGAAATAGAGCGGGTAGGAGCCGTGCCACACCACATTCATCGAGTCCACTTCGCTGAAGCGCACCTCGAATGTCTTTGATGCTTTGAGTTCGTTAGCCGCCATCGTCATTTTTCCTCCATTTCCTTTACGGCAATCTTCATCTCGGTGGTTACCAAGGTGTTGCCGTTAACAGCCACCGTTGCGTCGGCGAGCGTCATGCCAAACACCTCTTCGCGCACCACCACCGTCGTGGTGAGCACGTCGCCCACCTGCGGCAGCGCCGCAACCTCAAAGTTGCGCACTGCACCGATAAAGCCCAACTGGATGCCCTTTTTCAGGATATACTTGTTCACGTAGCCTATGCGTGCGGCGCAGGTCTGCGCAATGTTTTCCATCAAGCCCGAAGCCGAAAAGTGGTTGTTGTCCACAAAGATGTTGTCCGCCTTCACCTCGGTCTCCGTCACCGTGACGGTGCGCGTGAAGCCTGTGAGAGTGCCAATCATCACGAAAGGCTCCTGCTGCGGCAGGAGTTCGTGCACGTCGATGCTGCGGAGAAACGCCTCCGTAGGGTTTTCGGGGTCGATATTGTTGATAATGTCTGTCATGACCAAAATTCAAAAAAGTTGTACCACTGAGTGGGGTATTGGCGCAGACGACGCTCCAGTTCGGCGGCATAGCCGTCGGCGAGTTGCTGCATCTGCTGTCGGCGCGGCGCTTCCTTGTCGTAGGGCAAGGGAGTGACGTAGGCGGTGTAGCCTTTTGCCGACGATTTCATCACGTTGACTGCCAGCACGTCGAGGCTGCGCATTGTGGCAACCGAGAATGGTCCCATGGGCAGTTTTGCCTCGCTGCCGAGGATGCTCACGCCGATGGTTTTCGGCGACCCGATTACGCGGTCGGCGGGCATGCTCACAATCTCGTTGTTGGCGAGCACCTCGTTGACCTTGAACAGATGGCTCATATCGGGCTGCACGGGGATGATGTTGATGTGGTTGCGCTCGAAGCCGTGTCGGCGTCCTTCCATCACAGTGCCTTTTTCGCCGCCAAACACGAGGGCGTTAAACTGCTTCTTGTCGGCGACGAGCGTAAATCCCGCCACCTCGTAGCATCCCACGTGGGCGCTCAGCAGCATGAAGCCCGGTTCAGCCTCCGACAGCGCCGTGAAGTGCTCCAGCCCTTCCACCTTGACGTCGAAATGCTTGCCAGCAAAGAGCGCGAAGCGGTCGATCACCACCTGCGCAAACTTGCAGTGGTTAGTGTAGGTGCTCCACGTTGCGCGCAGACGGCCGTAGCCCTGACGGCGGCGGAAATAGTGGTAGGCGGTGCGGCGGCTGGCGTTGGTCACCAAGCACACCGGCACGATAAACAGCGACGCGAAGGCATAGAGCAACCGCACGTCGATGACGCGCAGCGAGCCGATGAGCCACCGGTGCATCCACGCACTGCCGAAGGTAGTGCCAGCCCATGCTTTCTTCTGTTCAGCCAAATTGCGTTATAGTCTTGTTAGCCAATGGCAAAGGTGGCTGTTATGCCACCTTGCTTTCGATGTAGTCGCAGAAATCCTTGAGAGTGGATACGCCCTGCATTTCCTCAGGCTTGATTTTGAAGCCGAAGTTCTTCTCGACAATCACAACGATGTCAACAAAGTCGAGACTGTCGATGCCGAGGTCGTCCTTGAGTTTTGCCTCTGGGGCAATCTTTTCTTCTTCAATTTCCAAGTCTTCAATAAGGAAGTTGCGTACTTTCTCTTCAATTTCTTTTCTTTCCATAGGGTTTTATTATTGTTCTTATTTCAATTTAACTTCGAGTATGGTGTGGCACTGTCCGATGTTGTCGTGCACGGCGGCGAGGGTGAGCCCAGCGCGGTCGAGCAGACTGATGAGGTCGTCGGAGTGGTACATCTTGCTGTTGCCGTTGGCCATCACGGTGAAATACACGCTGGTGAGGGTGAGGCAGAGCGATGCCGGCTCGTACTTCTGGCGGTTCCAGAACGACTCCATGATGTAGAGCGTGGTGTCGGCATCCATAGCCTTTGCTGCGCGCTCAAGGATGGTGAGGATTTCCTCCTCCGAGAAGCAGTCGAGAAACTGGCTCATCCAGATGGCATCCCACTTGCCTTCGGGCAACTGGTTGGCGGTGTCGAGGATGTTGGTAGGGTAACCGCTGATGCGCTCTGCGCCCGTCTTCCCGGCGATGTTGTCGCGCATCATGCCGAGTTGTCCGGGGAGGTCGACGATGGTCACATTCACGTCCTTGTCGTAGCCCACGCACTGCAGCGCAAATAAGCCCGTGTTGCCGCCCACGTCCATCAGCCGTTTCGGGTGCTTGGCGAAGACAATATCAAGGGCTGCGTCAAACGACTCGTTGCTGTAGAAGTGGTCGAAGTCCATCCAACTCTTCTTCTCGTGCTCCTTGAGGTGCGACAGTCCTTCGTAGATGGTAGGCCAGTCGCCGAGGGTCTTCAGTCCGGCAGGGCGTCCTTCCTTGAGCGATTCCTCCAGATAGAACATGCCGCGGTAGTTGATGTCGTGGTTGAGCGCCATGTTTACCTTCGTGGCAGGGTCGTTGAGCATGAACCATCCCATTTTTGAGATGGTGTAGACGTCGGTGTCCTTGTCGATGAGTATGGTGCCGATGCTCAGCGATGCCTCGAGGAGGATTTTCAGGGCGTAGTCCGACAGATGGGTGCTTTCCTTCAGTTGCTCGCGCGTCATGCCGTCGATGTTGTCGTGCAGCAGGTCGAGGATGCCGAATTTCACCATCAGCCGTGACACCTGAAAAGCGACAGGACCCCACGCAATCAGTTCAGCCATGCGTTGTGCTTCGCGAGCCGAATAATAATCACGGGTGTATCTGTCGCTCTCCGACTTGAATAATTCCATATATAGTCTTCCAGTTTCGTTATTTAAAGCATTCAGCCACAAGCGAGGCTATGTCATTGCCACTTTCTCCGTAGCCGTCGCCGACAAGGTTTACCATTGAGCCCCATTTTCCGCCTTTTCCATTCACTGTGAACGACACGAGAACATTGCCTTTTTCGTCCTGAATGAAGCAGAAATTAGAGTTTTTGCCCTTTTTGCTTATTGAGAGAGGGCAAACAAGGATGGTGTATCTGGCAGAGCCGTTTGTGGTTACGTATACTCTTTTTTCCCTCAGTTTATTGTTTATAGCCTTGACAATTTTTTCTTGGACGGCTACCTTGATTCCTTTCTCAAGTTCCTCTTTGGCATCGTAGATGGGTTGGTCAGCCTGTCTGTATTCCAGCCACTCGTCAACAGTTTTGTTGTCAATCATAACGCCAGAATAGTCTAGTTTCAGGTTGATTTTTGTTTCGCCGAGCAGGGAAGGTATTGAGCCATCGATAATTTCCACGGCGTTTGCCGATAAAGAAATAAGCACAGCCGTCAAAAGAAACAATGCTTTTTTCATGACTAAAAACAATTTGGTCGTCTTTATTTCAGTTTGTTGAGTTCTTTTGCGACTTGGACGTAGCCTTTGGTGATGCTGTCGGTGTAGTCGAAGTCGACGCTGCCGCGGATGTCGTTGACGTTAAGTTTGAGCACGACGTTGCCAGTAGCGTTGTCCACCACTTCCATTGTGCCGCTTACTGATGTGCAGAACTGTCCCCACATGCCTGTGGCCTTCTGTTTGCGGTCGAGGTCGCCGGCGTGGAAGGTGATAGAATATTTAGCGTCGCCACTCTCCTGCAGTTTCAGTTTGGCGTTCTTGTTGAAAGCAGCGATGAAGCCCTCGGTGTTTTTCTTCACGCGAGAGTCGTAGTCCTTGCCGCTCCAAGTCTTGAAGTCGCCTTTGTCTGCCCATTTGGCGTTTGTATAGTCGATTTTGAAGGTTGCTGTTGCATCTTCTTTGAGGATGCCCTTGTCACCCTCTTCTACTGTAATTTTACCTGCCATTGCTGATAGTGCGGCGAAAATCATGCATACCGCCAATAATAAAGTCTTTTTCATCGTTAGTTTTGTTTTTGGTTATTGATAAGTTGAATTGTCTATTTGAATTTCTTGATTACCAGCGCCGAGTTTGTTCCGCCGAAGCCGAAACTGTTGCTCAGCACCGTGTTTATCTCCGTCTCCACGGTGCGGGCGGCGATGTTGAGTTTCTCCGAATGCTCGTCGGGGTTCTCGAAGTTGAGGTTAGGCGCAACGAAATTGTTTTGCATCATCAGTGTGCTGTAGACAATCTCCGAAGCACCAGCCATCCAGCATTCGTGACCCGTCATGCCCTTGGTCGACGAGATGAGCGCATGCTTGCCGCCAAACACGCGGTTGAGGGCTATTGCTTCATACATGTCGCCCTGCTGCGTGCTTGTGGCGTGGGCGTTGACGTAGTCCACCTCGTCGGGCGCTACGCCAGCGGCATTGAGTGCGCGCGTCATGGCAATCACGCTACCGTCGTCCGACGGCTGGCTGATGCCTCCGCCGTTGCTCGAAAAGCCGTAGCCCACCACCTCGGCGAGGATGGTAGCGCCGCGTGCCACAGCGTGGTCGTAGTCCTCAAGCACCAGCGCTGCTGCGCCGCCGCTTGGGATGAGGCCGTCGCGGTCGCGGTCGAATGGGCGGCTTGCCTTTGTAGGCTCGTCCATGCGCACGGAGAATGCTCCGAGGGCATCGAACGACGCCATCGAGTAGTAGTTCGTTTCCTGGGCGCCGCCGCAGAGCACCATGTCCTGCAAACCCTGCTTAATCATCATGAAGCCCAGTCCGATGGAGTGGCTTCCGCTGGCGCATGCTGCACTCACGGTGAAGTTGACGCCGCGGAGGTGGAAGATTGTGCTCATGTTCATGTTCACGGTGGAGTTCATCGCCTGGAAGATGAAGCCGTAGCCCAGCATTGCCGAGTCGTGCTTCTCGTCCATGATTTTCGATGCTTCAATCACCGGCTTTGCCGACGAGTCGTTGCCGAAAAGGCATCCCACCTCGTTCTGGCGCAGATATTCGTCGGTGATGCCCGCCTGAGCGAAAGCCTGGGTGCTCGCCATGTAGGCATACTGCGCCTCTTCCGACATTCCCGCACGGGTGTGGCGGTCGAGCATCTTCTTCGTTATCACCGGCGTCTCCACGATGCCCGTCAGGGCAGAGCGGTAGCCGTAGTCGAGACGTTCCGGCTGGATGCCGATGCCCGATTTGCCGTTGAAAAGCGAGTTCTTCACGCTTTCCAGGTCTGTGCCGAGGCATGACCAGATGCCCATGCCCGTTATTACAACTCTTCTTTCCATCTTTTTCAGTTTCCTATGTGTAAAGTCCGCCGTTGATGCTGATCACTTCGCCCGTGATGTAGGCAGCCTCGTCGGAAGCGAGGAAAGCCACGAGGGCAGCCACCTCTTCAGGCTTGCCGAAGCGGCCGGCGGGAACCATCTTTTTCAGTTCGTCCTGCGGCAGTTCCTTGGTCATGTCGGTGTCGATAAACCCCGGAGCCACGGCGTTGACGGTGATTTTGCGCTGAGCCACCTCCTGCGCCAGAGCCTTTGTGGCACCGATGAGCGCAGCCTTGGCGGCACTGTAGTTCACTTGTCCCGGCAGTCCCTTGATGCCCGAGAGCGAAGCCATATTGATGATGCGTCCGCCGCGCTTGCGGGGCATCATGTGTTTGAGCAGACGGCGCGTGATGTAGAAGAAGCCGTTGAGGTTGGTGTCGAGCACGCTGTGCCAGTCCTCCTCAGGCATCATAAACATCACGTTGTCGCGGCGGATGCCGGCGTTGTTTACCAGCACCGAGAAGAAGCCGTCGGGGTGCTCTTCCTCCCATTTGTCGATAGCCGCCTCGATGGCGGTGGGTGAAGCCACGTCGAAAGGCATCAATTCTGCTGAGCCTCCGAGGGCTGTTATCTCGTCAGCCACCTCCTGGGCGGCTGTCTTATTACTCAGATAGTTTATCACCACGCAGTAGCCGTCGGCGACGAGCCGCAGAGCCACAGCGCGACCTATGCCACGGGAACCGCCCGTTACCAATGCATATTTCATAACGTTATCAATATATCCGACAAATTTAGCAAGAAAAATTTTTATTATGGTTATTTTCTCGCTTTTTATACTCTTTTGGTCCGCACAAATACAAAAAGCGGGGGGCGGTCAGATGGCCGCCCCCCGCGTGGGGTTATTCAGTGATTACTGTTATTTCACAATCACTTTCACTCCGTTAACCACGTAGATGCCGCGGCTGAGGGAGTCGATCTTAGTCTTGCCTGCTGCAACCTGCTCGCTGCGGATGAGTGAGCCTGCTGTGTTGTAGATGCGGACAAGAGCATCGCTTGGCGATTCAACAACTACTGCACCTGTTGTGCCGTAGACGCGGAGACCGTCGGCAGTGAGAGTGCCAACTGAAGACTCTGGAGTCATCTGAACTTCAAGACCCTCTACAGAGTAGTTGACCTCAAGTCCGTCGAATACGTAGTCTTCATAGCCAGAAGCCTTGACAACAAACTTGTAAGTGCCTTTCTCGCGTACATCGAACGAGAATGCACCAGTTTCGTCGGTTGTCGTGGTGTAAGCCTCGATTTCGCCGTTGATGAGCGAAACGGTAGCGCCGGCGATAGGAGAGTTGTCCTTGATGTCGCTTACGAGACCGCTTACAGTGTAGACAGTCTTGAACATCGGCACGGCGATGTCATTGTTGCCTTCCATGTATACGTCGTCGATATAGTCATCGTAGCCGTCAGCCTTGATGAGGATGCTGTAAGTGCCGAGTTTTCTTACGATAAGTTCGAATCGACCGTTGGCACCAGTCTTTCCTTCTGCCACGTTGTCACCTGTTTCAGGGTTGTCGAGGTAGATGGTTGCACCTTCGAGAGGAGTACCGTCGGCAGCGTTGTAGACGATACCTGTGAGTGAGTAGGTAGTCTCAAACATTGGTACTGGGATGTCTTGACCGTCGGCAGTGAAGTATACGTCGTCGATATAGTCATCGTAGCCAGTGTACTTGATGAGGATGCTATAAGTGCCAAGTTTCTCGAGGGTGATTTCAAATCGACCATCGGCGCCAGTTGTGGTTTCAGCCACGTTGTTGCCGGTGTTTGGATCGTCGAGGTAGACAGTTGCACCTTCGAGAGGAGTGCCGTCGAAAGCGTTGTAGACGATACCCTTGAGGGTGTAGACCGTCTTGTTCATCTCGATGATGTTGCCAGCGAGGTCGCCTTCAGCAACGATGTCCTCGTAAACAACCTCGTCGTAGCCAGTAGCCGTAGCCGTGATGGTGTAGGTGCCGAGAGCCTTGAATTTTGCCTCAAACTTACCTTCTTCATCGGTGGTTACGATTACAGTAGCCTCGTTGTCGCCATTCTTTGTCATCTTGACTTCAGCGCCTTCGATAGGAGCCTGAGTCTTGGCATCAACAACTTGACCGCTGAACTCGTAAGTCTTAGTCAAGACGATGTTGAGGTCAGAGATGTCGCCGTTGGCGAGAGAGATGGTTTCAGCGTGCTGGTAAGCATCGTAGTTGGCGTTGTCAACGGTGAGGGTGTAGTCCTTTTCGTATTTGAGCACCTGGATAGCAAATGTGCCGTCCTCCGCTGTTGCGCTTTCGTAAATCACGTCGTCAGCGCTTGTCAGAGTAACGTAGGCATCTGCTACAGCCTCGCCAGCCTCGTTCTTCACTGTTCCCGACAAAGTCTTGTAAGGAGCGATGGAGAAGTGAGCGACAGGAAGAGAGATTGCATTAAATTTCTTTGAGTCGAATGCTGCTTGGCTGTCGGCACCTTTTTGCTGAGCCTTGTCTGTTACAGATTCGTCAACATCGAAGTAGATGCTTGCATAATCGTCTGAGGTGGAAGAAGTGAAGATGCGGATGTCGCCACCAGTGTAGACGAAGTCGTCTGGCATTGTGAACGTCAAGACAGGCTCGTTGGTGTATTTGTTGAATGGCAATTCCTGCTGGTTTGCAACTTGAGTCAAGCCGTCGTTGCTTCCTTGCAGGCTTGAGCCTTCATCAACATTGCCTACCCAAGCGTCCACAAAGGCGCTATAACTCTTAGAGTAGTTCAAAGAGCCATAGAAGGTGATGCTGTTGATTTTTGTTCCAGCCGGCAGGTTAATCTTGTCCTTAGGATAGATAATCTCCGTCTGAGAAATCTTGTAGTAAGCCCAGACAGGACCGGCAGTGCCGGTGGCCGACTTATTGCCGACAACCACGTCTGCGTTTCCTGTTTCAGCCTTTATGTCGACACCTACAGTTTCGCTGGCATCATAGCCAGTTTCGGCAGTAAACTTAATGTAAGTCTCTGCTGTGCCAACCTCGTGAGGAGTGTAGGTAAACGTGAATGTGTATTCCTTGCTTGCCTCAAGAGCCTCTGCAGTGGCAGTGGCAACGATGCCGTCGTTAACGTAGAGTTCGGCAGTATAACTGTCGGCCTCTTTTGCTTCGCCGTTCTCGATGCGAGCGGTTGCAGTGTAGGCTGAGTTA
The DNA here is from genome assembly GCA_963590405.1 of Eubacterium sp. CAG:180. Classification (GTDB taxonomy): domain Bacteria; phylum Bacteroidota; class Bacteroidia; order Bacteroidales; family Muribaculaceae; genus Limisoma. The sequence goes on from CAVAPE010000012.1 coordinate 41,566, forward strand.
ACCTCGCCTTCGGCTGGGATTTCAACGCTGAGCAGGTTGAAGCCTTCAGCCACCTTGAGGGTAGCATCCTTTACAATAGAAGTGCTTGCAAATTCGACACTGCCACGGTAAGCGAAGTAGCCTTCCTTGCTGATGGTGATGGCATACTCAAGGGCATCTTGGTAGACGTTGAGGCTGTACTTGCCTTCAGCATCGGTCTTACCGCTGTATTCAACGTTGTCGCTGACGATTTTCACGTCGGCATCAGCGATGACAGCACCGCTGGCTTGGTCGGTAACCGTACCGCTCAATGTGGATGTTTCCTTGTCGAAGCCGAATGCTGTTACAGGAAGAGCAACTTTATACAAATTGCCAGATAAGTCGCCACTGTCAGTGCTGCGGTATGCGCAACGACCAGTTTTGGTGCCATCAATGTCGAAATAAGTAGAAGAATAAGTGTCTGCTACCGAGTATAAAGTCAAGCGGAGGTTGTCGCCAGTATAGACAAACGGCTCAGCGAGGGTGAGCAAAAGCACGTCGGTGTGTTCACTTGAAGAGCCGATTGTTGCGGCATAGGTGTAATCACCATCGTAGATTTTGGTCATGTTGTCGGAAGTGTACCAATCGTCGGTCTTAGGATCGGTGTCGGTAGTGTTCTCGGCAAAGACTTGGAGAGTTGTTGCCAACTCCTTGTTGCTGTAACCATTTTTGTAACCCTTGAAAGCGATAGTCTTGATGGCTGTACCTGCAGGGATTGCGGTGAGATCTTCAGCGCGATAGATGATCTCCGACTGCGACTTCTTGTAGTTGAGGCACAAAGGAATGTTGCCCGAAGTGGTCGTAGCATCGCCAACAACAACTTCGCCGATTGATTGCTCGGCAGCAACAGTGATTGTCGATTCTACCTCAAGGTCGAGGGCTCCAGAAACCACGATTTTGGCAACCATGTCGTCGCCGGCCTTGCGTGGAGTGAAGTCGAACGAAACAGTCTCGTAGTCGCCGGTGGCGATGGCAGGAAGAGTCTGCTCTGCAATAACGTCGCCGTCGATGTAGAGTTTCGCAGTGAGCGCGCCTTCAGCGATGTCCTGCTTGCCGAAAGAGGCAATGCTAAACTTGGCTGTAGAAGCGTGGTTGACTGTTGCGGTTGCAGGGATAGACGAAGAGTAAATCATAGCCTCCTGCTCAGGCACTTCAAGCAAAGTACCGCCGATGATGTTGTCCACGCGGCAGTAGCCAGCCTCGAAGGCAACATACCAGTCGCCGGCAGGAAGATTGTCGAGCGTAAAGGTCTTGAACTTGTAGTTGTCGTAGTATCCACCTGAGAACTCTTCTGCGCTGAAGCAGCATGACTCGTCGGTGTTGTCGGTCGTGATTTCCTTCAACAAAGTCCAGTCCTTGCGGTCGGCAGAGTAGTAGACGTTGAGTTTCGAACTTGTATTGCAACGGTTTGCATCGAATGTCATTGTCTCGCCCTCAGCCAGGTGGATCTTAGGCAGGACAAACTTGGTCATCGGGTCGACGGTGCTGTTGTGGGCAGCATAGCCAGTAGTGCCGTAGGTGAAGTTGTCGACAGCCCATTTTGCTGAACCGTTTTGTGGCTCAATGTAGGAGCCTTCTGGGAATTTCTTGTCGGAGAAGTTGATGTAGACCTTCGATGGGTCAACGATTTCGCCAGAAACCGGAAGAGTGTAGACGTCGCCTTGACCGTCGGCAGGAGTGATGACGATGTCGCCGCTGCGCTTGCCGATGGTTGAAGCGTCCATAGTGATTTTGAGGTATGCCTTGCCGCGTGCTTCGATAGTGTAAGGCAAGGTCTCAGCAGTAGCATTTTCCGTTGCGCTGAGCACATAGGAGAAGCCTTCTGGCACGGAGATGCTGTTGATGGTGAGCGGTGCGCCGCCCTTGGTGTTCTTGAGCACGAGAGTCTTCGACGTTGCAGTCTTCATTGCGTCGAAATCGATAGCGTCGCCGTTGTTCACGTCGTGGTCGAGGTCGTCCGCCACGGTGAACACAGGAGTGTTAGGATAAATCTCCACCCAGCCGAGATAGGTGGTGGTGCCCGACACGTGCTCCATTACGTGGTAGCAGTGGCGTTGGTTCTCGGTTGCAGGGATAGTTGCTGAAACATTGAAATAGTCGGACGATTCCGAAATCTTCAATGTTGCTGGCACAAATACTTTGCTTGCTGGATAGTCAATCTTCGCAGTGTTGTCGTAGATTGTCACGTAGAAATCGTCCTCGCCTTGGGTGAGGAGTTTTTCGCCGCTGTTCTTCACTTTCAATTTTGCGGTGATGGTGACGTTGCCGTCGGCATCAGGCACAAGGTCGGCGTCGGTAACCATCGTAGGTGTTGCGAGCACAGTAGCACCGCGCTTGAGGTTGAGTTCTGCACTTTCGACAGTAAATTCGTCGATGCGCACGTTGTTGCCGCGGATGCCCAGACGTGTGCCAGCAGGCACATTAGGGATTTCCACCTTGGTCCACTCCTCAGTGCTGAGGGTTGGCATGGTTACGGCATACTCGTTGCCAGCAGTGTATGTGCCGTCGGCATAGGTGCAGGTAAAGAACTTGATGGAGCCGTCGGAGTAGGTCGACTTCACGTAGATGCTTGCCGTACCAGTAATCTCCGGGGTGACAATCATGTCGTTGACTTCCTTCTCACTGATTCCGTAGGATGCCTGAAGGGTCTGAGAACCTATTTGCAGGCATGCGCCGTTGTCGCCGTAGCCACCTTCAGTGTTGGCATAGTACTCGACGTAGACGGGGTTAGACCACGAGTACGCTTGATAACTTTCGGAGATGTGCCCCCAACCGGGTGGGGTGAACTTCGAAGTCAGTTTACCGCTGCCCAGGTCGTCGAAACCATAGGTGTAAGGGGCAACGGTCTCTGCTCTCGTCACGGTAGCCACCAGAACAAGAGCCAGAATCGTTAATAAATAAGTAAACTTTCTCATAAAAATATATT
>CAVAPE010000013.1:0-26051 GCA_963590405.1 Eubacterium sp. CAG:180
AGAGCGGCATGTTCCAAACCGTGGAAGCCTTGCAAAACAGTATGCTCGGCTTGCAGGAGGCAATGATGTCGGTCATCAGGGCAAGCGGTCAGAACCGCAAGATGCGCTACATCGAAGATGTCCCCGGCTGGGAAAACCCTGTGCTCTACGGAACCAGGGACTATAAGTTGTGGCATCTTACAAGGGCTCACCCTGGTTTGTCGGGAGAACCATCCGAACTCGCGTTAATGATAGAAATGTTGGTAAAAAACAAAGCCGGGGCGATTAAATCGCTCCGGCTTAATTGTTGTCCAGGAAGGACTCGAACCCTCACAGGCGGAACCAGAATCCGAAGTGCTACCATTACACCACTGGACAATCTTGTTTTGATTTGGTAGTGCAAAGGTAATGCTTCTATTTTTGTCTGGCAACTTTTTGGGCGAAAAAATCACAAAAAAAGAGTGCAGATTTTGAAATCCGCACTCTTTGTAGGGTATTTTCCGCTTCGATGGCTTATTTGTACTGGCCGTCGATAAATTTGCGGAGGGCTTCGTTTGGCTTAGCGTTGTATGCCTTTTCGTAGTATTGGCGAGCCTTTGCCATATCCTTCTCGATTACTTGAGTGTAGGTGGCGATGTAGAGGTTGCCTTCAAACTCGATGTTTGCCTTCAGGCTTGCGTCGAGGTTGGCATCGCTTTCGGCAGCGTTGATTGCGTCTTGGTAAGTCTTGGCGCAGTCAGCGTTGTATTGAGCACCATAGTAGCCATTCATAAGTTGAGCCTTGCGTTGGAGCACTACGGCGTAGTTTGACGTCTTGTCGGCCTTCTCGTCGATTTGTGCTGCTACGGCGAGACCCTTCTTGTACATCTCGTCTTTTGTAGCTTGGTCTTTGCTGAATGCAGAGGCGTTGGTGTAGCGAGAGAGCAATGTGAGGAGGTTGTTGAGGTCGTAGTCCTTGCCGTATTCCTGACCGTCGATAAATTTCTGGTAGGCTTCGGCTGCTTTCACGAAGTTCTCAGGTTTGTTGACCGATGCAGACTTCACGCAAGCGAGGCTGAGCAACTGGTAGAGGCTGTAGTCCTTAGGATTAACCTTGATAGCCTTCTCGTATGCCTCAATGGCAACGGAGTCGCGACCGAGTTTCTTGAGCACGTCGGCGTAAGTCTTGTAGTCGTTTACTGTGAATGTGTAAGTCTTGTCTTCCTTCATGCTGAAGAAGTCCTGAGCGGCAGCAACAGCGCCTTCATAGTCCTTCTCGTCTTCGTTGTCGGCCTTGTTGAGGAAGAGCATACGCTTCATCAGGAACGGACGGTAGTTTTTAGCAAGAAGTTTGTTAGCCCATTCAGTTGATTGGTCGTAACGCTTAGCGAAGTAGAGGAGCACTGCGTAGCGCGACTCATCGCTCTGGAAGTGGTTCGGGTTTTCAATCACTTTCTTGTATTGGTCAACTGCCATTGTCCACTGGTTGTTCTCGTAGTATTTCTCAGCGAGTTCGCGTTGCGAGAGCAGTGAGTTGGGAAGTTGGTCGGCGATTGTCTTTAGTTTGCTGATGGCCTCAGCCGGTGCAATGTGGAAATATGTGTTTGCATATTTCACGTATGCGATAGGGTCGCTAGAGTTGAAGTTGGTTGCCATTTCGTAGTAACCAGCAGAGTTGCCGTAGTCCTTCTGGTCGGCAAGCATATCGCCTTCAAACACGTAGATTGACGATTCGTTTTTGTCCTTCTTCTTAGCGTCCTTCAAGTAGGTTTGGTAGTCCTTCTTGTAGAGCACAGAGTCAGTGTTGTAGTAAGCGCGGGCGATGTCCACCTTTACCTTGGCAGCATCTTTCTTGCCGTACTTGTCAGCCTGCTTGAAGAAATCCTTTGCTGCGTTGGCATTGTTCTCCTTCAAGGCAACGGCACCTTTACCGATGTAGTTGAATGCGTATTCTGCATTGCTTTGGATGCCGAGGTCGAAGTATTTTGTTGCTTGTGCTTTGTTGCCTTCGTTGAGGGCGATGTTACCGAGGTAGTAGTAGGCAACGGCCTTGTCTGTGCCGGCGTTGTTGAGAGTCTGGTCGAGCACGATTTTTGCGTTTTCGTCCTGACCTACTTTGTAGTACTCAACGCCGTCTTGGTATCCGTCGGCGAAACCAGCGAAAGTAGTTCCGGCGAGGACTGCGGTTGATAGGATTAATTTCAGTTTCATCTTAGTGAGTTGTTAATCTGTTTATAATTGTTTTTTCTCTTTTTTTAGTTTTGTATTGACACTACGCGTTGCGGCGGCACGTTGGCTGGCATCACGCCCGTGTTGAGTATCACTTTCTGTCCAGGTATGCTTGTGATGAACCGGCAGAAGGCGTGCTGCTTGCTGCCCGACGGACTTGTGCACACGGCGTAGATGGTGCGGAACAGCGGGTAGTTGCCCGTGTAGATGTCGTACTGGAACGGTTTGTAGGCGTAAGGCGAGTCGTTTTTGCGAATCGGCACAACCTTTATCGCCTGACTGTAGTCGGATTCGGAGTTTTCCGAATACATGTCGTGGTTTACTTCGGCGGCGTTCTCCATCGCATCGAGTTCGCTCTTCGAGTAGTTAGCCACGATGGCAATGTTGTTGAGGTCGCGGCTCAGCCAACTTACGCCGATGATTCCGATTGCGCCCTTGTGGGTGCGCACCATCTCAAATACGTCCTTGTTGGTTTTCTGTGCAAAAACGTTCTTGCCGAAAGGCTTTCCGCTGGTCACGTTTTTGAGCATATAGCGCACGGTACTTGAGTTCTGATTGTCGAACACCACGGAGATGTCGCCCATCTTCGACGGTGAAATCTCGTTCCAGTTCTTCGTCTTGCCCGTGAGGATGTTGCCGAGTTGCTCTATCGACAGCATTGCCACGTCGTTGTCCTTGTGGGTGATGATTGCCACTGCATCAACAGCAACAGGCACGCAGTAGGTGTTGCGGTGGTTTGCCTCAAGATATTTGCGGCGCTCGTGCGTCATGTCGGTGGCTGTGATATAGACACCGCGGGTGAGGTTTGAAATCGAGTCGTCGATAGCCTTCTCGTCAATGTATTCCGCGTGGATTCTTACATCCGGGTATTTCAACTCGTAGACTTGTACTTCTTGGCGCAGAATGTTTTCCACCGATTCGTCGCAGAGCAACTTGAATTCGGTTTCCTTTGGCTGCTTGTCCGATTTGCCGCAGGCAGTGAGCAGGCAGACAATTGCTAATAAGAAAATGCCTTTGAGTTTCATTGTTTTATTCTTCTCTTCTAAATGTATAGTCGATGCCTTTGTATTGGCGGTAGCCTCTGAAAATGCCGTAGGCTATAAACACAATTCCGAGTGTCAGCGACACGTAGCGTGGCACGTCGAAAAAGTTGGCGAGCATCAGATAACCCATGCCGAAATAGATGATTATCATGATTATTCCAAACACGGCACGCATGATTTTGCTTGCCGATAGCCGCTTTTTTTCAGGGTTGTCCATATCAGTAGTTTCTTATTCTTTTATTTCAATAAGTAAAGGTATATAAAAAAATCAATTTCTAAGCCGATAGTGCGCCCTTTTTTAAATTCTTAACCATTACGGCGGAAATTATCAACTAAACAAAAAAAGTCCGCAACTCGCGTTGCAGACTTTTCTCAAACAGTTATTATTTTGCTTGGAGCCTGAAAAGGGACTCGAACCCTTGACCTTTTCGTTACGAATGAAATGCTCTACCGACTGAGCTATTCAGGCTTGGTTATACTTTCGTCAAACTTTTAACGGTGCAAAGGTAGTGCTTTTTTTGCACTTGCCAATTATTCTGAATAACTTTTTTTGCTGAATGTGGTTATCAGTTGCGCCTTGCCGAGTTTCACCATCGCTGGGATGGACAATTGCGGTGTCATTTCGGTCAGCGTTGTTGTAGTGCCCGAATAGTACGATGTCGAGGTGGAGAAAGATGCATCTACTGGAATCAGATAGAAGTCTTCCAATGTGGCTTGATCCTCCGTCGCGTAGTCGCCGTCGAGCACGCCCTTGAGGTAGGCACGCATGCCAGTGAAGGTGTAGCATTTCTCGCTCGAATCGTAGGTGGCGTAGAATGAAGTCTTGCTGTCGGGCAACTGGCTATTGTAGAAGAAGTCGTCCTTCTTAGTGCCCTTGACAAGCAGAAGGTATGTCGGTGGGTCGATGTCGAGGGAGTTGCTGATTTCTTCCACTGGAATGGTCATCGAGATGGTGTTGAGCACCGTCTGACCTTTCTTTTCGTATTCCTTGAACTTGTTTGCGAGGGCGGTGATTGGCAACGTAATTTTTGCGTTGTAGCCCGCTGGAGCGACCAATACCGGCTCACCTGCGTCGACCATCGACTTGATGTTTGCCGACGGCGTGTAGGTGATGTTGTTGTTCGTCACCACCTCAGGCGCTACGCCGAGATAGTTGGCTGTCTGCGTGTAGATTGTGTCGCTGCCGTCGCTCTTCGTGCTGTGTTTGCGGTAGTGGGTGCGAATCATTGTTGAACTGATTTTCGCTACACGACCGTTGCCGTAACTAGTCGTTGCATAGATGCCCGGGAAAAACTTGGCAAAAGCCTCTGGGTCCTTCAGCGTCTCAGGGTTGTCCTTGTAGAGTTGGTACAAGTCGGTGCCCAGCGACTTAGGCATTGTCACAGAAACGAGGTAGTAATAATTGTAAGAACTTGACGAAGAATCGTATTCCTTATACATTACGCTGTCCTGATTGATGGTGGTCAACGCATAAGAGCGTGAGCCAAGCAAGTCTGACTCGTTGTAGTAGTCCTTCGGATCGAAGTTGCTTGTGATAGGATAGGGGAGATTCTTGTTTAACTTGTATACGTTCACCTTCATCGGCGTGATAGAGTCGCCCACAAATGAACCTGTAGGGATGCGCAACAAGAGGCGCGTTGAGTCGATATCGGAGATGCTCACGCCCGTGGTGTCGATTTCGCTTGCCGGCATAAACTCGGTAACGAAGTCAGATTTCAGTGTACCGTAGTCCTTTGCGCTGATAGCGCCGAGGAGGTGGGTCAAAGTGCGTGGCGGAACTTTATCGTTGATTTCTGGTGAGCAGACGATATAGGTGGTGTCGTTGATTACTTCCGACTCAGAGTCGATAATCGACATGCCAATGTTGTTTTCGTCGCATGATGTAGCCACAAGAAGCGCCGCTAATGTGGCAACTATCCAATTGGATTTACGCATTGATTGTAGAATTATAATGTACTGTAGAATTCGGCGTACTTGTCAACGTCGAAACTGCCCTCGTAGGGAAGACAAGGGATATTGTTTTCTTTGATGAAGTCGAGCAATTCAGGCGCAACAGACTCCGTGTGGATAATCACGCCGTCGGAGTGGGCGAGTGCTAACTTGGCGAGCGCCACGAAATCGATAGGCTTGCCGGCTACCGACTTCAAATCGTCGTCGGTAAACCCTTCCATTCTCAATTTCTCCTCAAAGCGAGGGTCGAGGCTTCCGCTAAACGATGAGCCGTAGAGCGAATAGACCACCTTAGAGTCGCGGAAAGATGGGTCGTCGGAATAAACCTTCTTGATGTAGAGTGGAGTAAGGGCAGAGAGCCATCCCTGGCAGTGCACGATGTTTGCCTCCCAACGCAGTTTCTTTACGGTTTCGATTGTGCCGCGTACGAAGAAGATGCATCGCTCGTCGTTGCTTTCTGGCAGGTCGACAGTTTCAAGACCTTTGCTTGCATTGCGCTGGAAATAGTCTTCGTTGTAGATGAAGTACACTTGCATGCGCGATGGTTGCAGCGTGGCAACTTTGATGATTAGCGGATGGTCGGTGTCGTCAATGATGAGATTCATGCCCGACAGACGGATAACTTCGTGGAGTTGATTGCGGCGCTCGTTGATGCATCCGTATTTCGGCATAAACGTGCGCACTTCATAGCCTCTTTCCTGAATGCCCTTAGGCAATTCGAGACCAGCCTTTGAAATTTCCGATTCTGGGAGATATGGCATAATCTCCTGATTGACAAACAATACCTTACCTTTACTCATAGTATTTTGAAAATTATCTAATTGCAAAGGTAATAAAAAATCTTTGAATATTAAATTTATAGGCTATTACGCACGATAAAAAGTAATCAAACGGTTGGCGAAAGCGATAGAATGCTAAATTTCTTCGACTTTCCGGCGCATGCTGCTCGTGGGTGAAGTGTGAAAATTGATGGCGTTATGTTTCGCTATGTTATAAATATTTATTTCCTTTGCAAGGCTTAAAATGAAACGATATGAAAGTTGTTAAGACTATTTCGGAGTTAAAGTCCTTGGTAAGAGGCTTTAAGCAAGATAATAAAGTTGTTGGACTCGTGCCTACGATGGGTGCTCTGCATGCTGGACACAAGTCGCTCGTCGACCGTGCTCGCAAGGAGAACGACATTGTGGTGGTCAGCGTGTTCGTCAATCCAACCCAATTCAATAACAAACAAGACCTTGCCACTTATCCGCGCACTGAGGAGCGCGACTGCGCACTGCTTGAGGCAGCGGGCTGCGACGTGGTGTTTATGCCGTCGGTTGATGAGGTTTACCCAGAGCCCGACAATCGCCAGTTTGCACTCGGTGCCGTTGCTGAAGTGATGGAAGGTGCACATCGCCCTGGACATTTCAACGGTGTGGCACAGATCGTGAGCAAGTTGTTTGCTTTCGTGGAGCCTGACCGCGCATATTTTGGCGAAAAGGACTTCCAGCAGATAGCCGTAATCCGCAAGATGGTGGAACTCGAAGGCTTCAAACTCCAGATTGTGTCATGCCCAATCAAGCGCGAAGACGACGGCTTGGCATTGAGCAGCCGCAACGTGCGTCTCACCCCCGAACAGCGACAAATAGCGCCTAATATATATCGTATTCTAAAGGAAAGTTGTACCTTTGCACAGTCGCACACCGTGGCAGAAACAGAGAAATTCGTGGTAGACAGTCTGAATGCGCTGCCTCAGATGGAGGTGGAGTATTATTCTGTTGTCAATGCCTTGACTATGCAGCCAGTCAACGACTGGACAGAGGCAGAGGCAATCACGGGTTGCATTACTGTGTACTGCGGTGATGTGCGCTTGATTGACAACATTGCCTACAAAAAGGCGTAAAAACGAGACTACATACAAAAGACATGCAGATTGAAGTATTGAAGTCGAAGATTCACCGCGCAACGGTGACAAGTGCCGACTTGAACTATATTGGCAGCATCACCATCGACGAGGATTTGATGGATGCCGCTGGTATCATTGCCAATGAGCGGGTTTACATTGTGGACAACAACAATGGCGAACGCATTGACACCTATGCCATCCCGGGCGAACGCGGTTCGGGTGCCATTTGCCTTAACGGCGCTGCTGCCCGCAGGGTCTATGTAGGCGATGTGGTGATTATTATGGCTTATGCCCATATGGATGCGGAAGAAGCCAAGGCATTCAAGCCGAAGGTGGTATTCCCAGAACCGTTGACAAATAAACTGTAATACATAAACGAAAAGATAGATACTATATATGTTTGAAAATTTAAGCGAAAGACTGGAGCGGTCGTTTAAACTGCTGAAGGGACAAGGCAAGATTACAGAAATCAATGTGGCAGAAACGTTGAAGGACGTGCGCCGCGCATTGCTCGATGCCGATGTCAACTATAGTGTGGCAAAGCAGTTTACCGACACGGTAAAGGCGAAGGCTCTTGGTCAGAACGTGATTACGGCAGTGAAGCCGAGTGAGTTGATGGTGAAGATTGTCCACGACGAACTCGCTTTGTTGATGGGCGGCAAGGCTGCCGACGTCAATCTGTCGGGAAATCCAACTGTGATATTGATGTCAGGTTTGCAGGGTTCTGGTAAGACCACCTTCTCTGGCAAACTTGCGAAGAAATATAAGAGCGAAAAAGGCAAGCGACCGTTGCTTGTGGCGTGCGACGTCTACCGTCCTGCCGCAATCGAGCAGTTGAAGGTGCTCGGCGAGCAGATTAGCGTGCCTGTCTACACTGAGCCAGACTCGAAAAATCCAGTAGAGATTGCTCAGAACGCCATCAAACATGCCAAGGCAAATAATCTTGACCTCATAATCGTCGATACCGCCGGTCGTTTGGCTGTCGACGAGCAGATGATGGATGAGATTGAGGCAATCAAGAAGGCAATCAATCCGCAGGAAACACTCTTCGTTGTTGACTCAATGACTGGTCAGGACGCAGTCAACACGGCAAAAGAGTTCAACCAGCGCCTGGACTTCGACGGCGTAGTGCTCACCAAACTTGACGGTGACACACGCGGCGGTGCTGCACTTTCAATCCGCACTGTAGTCGACAAGCCAATCAAGTTCGTAGGTACGGGCGAGAAACTCGAAGCAATCGATGTGTTCCACCCTGCACGTATGGCAGACCGTATCCTCGGTATGGGCGACATCGTTTCACTCGTTGAGCGCGCCCAGCAGCAATACGACGAGGAGGAAGCCCGCCGCCTTCAGAAGAAGATTGCCAAGAACCAGTTTGATTTCAACGACTTCATGGCGCAGATTGCCCAAATCAAGAAGATGGGTAACCTGAAGGACTTGGCGTCGATGATTCCGGGCGTGGGCAAGGCTATCAAGGACATCGACATCGACGACAATGCGTTTAAGGGCATTGAGGCTATCATCCAATCGATGACACCCTACGAGCGTCGCAATCCAGAAATCATCAACGGTAGCCGCCGTCAGCGCATCGCTGCAGGTAGCGGCACATCGCTGCAGGAGGTTAACCGCCTGCTCAAGCAGTTTGAAAGCACCCGCAAGATGATGAAGATGGCAACTTCGATGAAGTCGCTCAACATGATGCGCAAGATGCGCCGTCATTGACAATCGTCGTCTATATCTTTTTAACATATAAGCGCAATGGCACGAGTCAGAACAATATTAACAAATCTGATGGCGGTCATTGCGCTTCTTTTTGTTCACTGCAATATGACCGCTTCAGAGACGCTGATAACCGACACTATCTGCGATTCGCAGGTGTTTCCTGGCACGAACCACGCATATTCAATCCGCTTGTCGCAGCCGCACGATGGCGAGGTGGGGTTGATGCTTTGCTTCGACGGCGATGTGTTTTCATCAAGGGCGGCTGTCGACAGTCTTGTGGCGAGCGGGCAGATGCCCCCTGTGGCGATGGTGTTTCTCAATCCGGGTGCGGTCACTGATGCCCGTGGCAAGGTGATGCGCTACAACCGCAGCAATGAGTTTGACGCTATCGACGGCAAGATGGCTGACTTCATTGAGACAGAACTGCTGCCGAGGGTGAGGGCGCGACTTTCAAGCCTTGGCGTTGAGGTGTCGGAAAATCCCGACATGCACGCCGTGATGGGCGCCAGTAGCGGCGGAATTGCCGCCTTCACGCTTGCGTGGCAACGCCCAGACCTGTTTAGACGTGTGTACTGCAGCGTGGGCACGTTTGTGGCGATGCGCGGAGGCGATGGCTATCCAGCGCTGGTGCGCAAGACGGAGCCTAAACCGCTGAAAATCTTCCTTCATGATGGACGCAATGATGCTTGGAATCCTCTATTCGGGCATTGGTTTGAATACAATCAGTTGATGCTCTCTGCGCTCGAATTTGCTGGCTATCAAGTGGCTCACGTGTGGGACGATGGCGGACACTCCATTAGGGGAGGCATCCGTGAGTTTCCTGCCGCTATGGCGTGGCTCTGGAACGACTGGCAAAAGCCTCTGACCGCTGGCACGTCTGCCAACGATATGCTCCAGTCGCTACTCGTTGATGGCGAAGACTGGACGGAGGCGGGCATAAATGTCCAGTTCCCGAAACATAATATCGTGAAAACATCAACGGGTCGCACCTTTAAGGTCGACAAACACTGTTCTGTGGCAATTAGCCCCGACAACAGGACGGTTGTGGAGTCGGAAAGCAATTCTGACTGGCTCATTGCGAGCATTGTCGACGACAACGGCACACTTACATGCCGTCAGCGTTTTTATTGGCTGCACAATGTGGCGCATACCGCCGATGCGACAGTGCGGCAGATGGCGTTTGATGCCAATGGTGACTTGTTTGTAGCCACGAACATGGGCGTGCAGGTGTGCGACCAGAACGGCAGGGTGCGAGCCATTCTGCCGCTTCCTAAGGGCGGCTCTGCCGATCGCCTGATGCTGAAGTCCGATAGCCTTTATGTGGAAAGTAACGGCGTGGTCTATGTGCGTCGGTTGCAGGTGAGCGGCTACGACCCTGCTATGCCTCCATTTTCGCCAAAATCGCAGGGACAGGGTTAATTTCTCAATTTTTCAGTAAAATATTTCAATCCGCAGATGTCTGTTTCTGTGGGTGATAGGTCGTGCTGTGCAATTTTGTTTGAAAAATTGTTGTTTCTGTTGCTATTTGTTTGAGATAATCTTTATATCTTTGCAAAAAGATTTTTAAAAGGTTTGTTTAAAAGCAAAAAGAAACAGATTATGAAAAAACGTTGGTATTTGTTTATGGCAGTGGTATTGCTTGTAGGCTTGTTGGGCGTGATTTTGCCCGAGGGCACTGGGGAATGGTCTTTGCCTGCAAGCGTGAATACTGCTGATGTTGCCTGGATGATTACGGCAACGATTTTTGTGTTGATGATGACTCCTGGACTGTCGTTCTTCTATGGCGGTATGGTCGGAAAGAAGAATGTGATTTCCACCATTTTGCAAAGTTTCATTGCCATGGGGGTGATAAGTGTTCTGTGGGTAGTCGTTGGATTTAGTCTCGCTTTTGGTGATGATTTGGGCGGAGTGCTCGGTAATCCTGCCACGTTCTTTATGTTTAAGGGCGTTGGCGCGAATGTCGACATGAATTTGGCGCCGACAATTCCGTTGGCGTTGTATGCACTGTTCCAGATGAAGTTCGCCATCATCACTCCATCGCTGATTACTGGTTCATTTGCCGAGCGTATGCGCTTTTCGGCTTATATAGTGTTTATTGTACTGTTCTGTCTTTTGGTTTATTGCCCGTTGGCCCACTGCACATGGCATCCCGACGGACTGTTTCGCCAGATGGGCGTTGTCGACTTTGCCGGTGGTATTGTGGTGCACGCCTCTTCGGGTGTCGCAGCCTTGGCTGGAGCAATCTATCTTGGACGTCGCTCAAAAGTTAACCGCAGCGAGTCGCCTGCCAACATTCCGTTCGTAATTCTTGGTGCGGCAATGCTCTGGCTCGGATGGTTCGGTTTCAATGCCGGCTCGTCGCTTGCTGCCGATGCAGTAGCAGTGAAAGCCTTCCTTAACACCAACACTGCTTGTGCGGTGGCAATGCTTGCATGGCTCTTCTTCGACCGCTTGCAAGGACGTAAGCCGTCGGGCATGGGCGCAGCCGTTGGTGCAGTTGTCGGACTTGTGGCAATCACACCTTGTGCTGGCTATGTAACAGTAGGACAGAGCCTGTTTATCTCCATCGTTACCACGATTGTCTGCAACGTGGCAGTGCACTGGAAAAACAAGACCCGTATCGACGATGCTCTCGATGTGTTCCCAACCCACGGTGTCGGTGGTATTGTCGGCACAATCTTTACTGGCGTGTTTGTCGGTGGTCTTGTGGTTGGCAACTGGCAAGTGTTTGGCGCACATGTGCTCGCTGTGGTTGCGGTGTTTGTCTACTCCTTTGTAGTAAGTCTTGCGCTCTATTGGATTACCGACAAACTGATGACCCTGCGCGTATCGGTTCGCAGTGAGAAGGTCGGACTTGACATCAGTCAGCACGATGAGCAATACAATTTCGCCGACAACGACGTGCTTGAAGTTGAAGAAGAACTGTCTGAAATCCGCAAACGTCTCGACGAGATTAGCGGAGACAAGAAATAATAATATACTGGGTTTTAACGTTGCGCATGCGATCGGAGTGAGTCCGGCGCATGCGTTTTTTTTAGTATTTTCGTTTGGGGTTTTGGGGGAACCAGCCTTTTTCGACGCGCTTTCGCTGCTCGAAGATTTCGCCTATGCCCCAGAATGCTGAAAAGCCTGTGACGCCGAGGATTACCGACCAGAATAGGTCGTCGACCCACCAAGCAAAGAAGCCGCAGACGATGCCCACAAGCAGGAATACCCACCAGATGCGTACGCCGAAATAGTATTCTCCTTTGATTACGAGGGGATGGAATGTGCCGATGACAAGAAATGTGCACAGTCCGATGACCAGTCCGGCAAGATTGTATTGTTGTAGAAACTCTGTCATATCAGTGAAATAAACGGGTTGACGTATGCTTTATAAAGCATCTGCGCCAAGAGGTAGACAATAACTATGTTGTAGATGTAGCGGTTGTTGAAGCGGATGGTGCGCTGGTTGCGCGTGAGCGAGTAGAGGCTGATTGCAATCGCTCCGAGCAGAAGTACTGCGCCGATGTGCCAACCGCCTTGAGGCGTGAATGAGAAGCCAAAAAGGTTCAGACTGCCAGCGAAATGCGCCACGGCGTAGGCTATGGCAAACAAGCCGATAAGCGAGGCGAAGATGATGCCCGAGATGCGCCACGTTACCGAATGGTTGTGCGACTGTGAAAGCAGAAAATGCGCAATCAGCGGCACGTTGAGGTAGGTGGTGGCAAGCATCATGATTATCGACAGACCGTTGAGGGCGGTGATTAGAGGCAACGTCAGGACAAACACCACAACGCCGAACTGCTTCAGAAGGCTCATTGCCAGGAAGCGGTCCTTGAGCCAACGCGGATTGATAGCCATCCATCCCAAAGCCACAATAATCGGGATTGACCACGGGAAGATGGAGAGCACGAGTTGCAGTGAGAGGATGTTGAGGCGCGAATATTCCGCAATCGGCTCTGTAAGATTGCCCATGCCGAGAATCTGTTGCGCTGTTGCCGTGCTGTTGAATATGAACGCCGTCAGCAGGTATGCCAAAAAGGCGGAAACAGCCATCAGCGCAGTAAGCCAGACGAAGTGCTGCCAGCGGCGGTTGCTCTGTATGCAGAGGAAGATGATGCCTGTCGCAGCAATCGTGATAGGCGCAAGGATGCCGAAGAAGAACGATGCGCAGATTGTAGCAATGCCCAGGATTGCCGATTTGTGGCGCGACGGAGCCTTTATCCAGTGGTAGAGTGCCGACAGTGTGGCAATCAGGAATAGAGCCGTCAGCGTGAGCGGAGAGGCGTGGTAGGCAAAGGCACTTACCGAATACGACGACACGAAAATCAGCGATGCCAGAAAGGCAATGTCCTTTCGCTCATCGCTGCCGCGAAAACGGAAAATACCGATGGCGAGCATCCAGATGATTACTGCCGCCGGAAACCGCACGGCAAGAACGTCGCCAATGCCGAAAACATTGATGTTGACCGACACCAGATAGGCGTAGGCGCTCGATGCAAAGTTGTTCACATTGTCCGGCGCGAAGACACCGCCGATGCCGCTGGCTGACATTACTTTTGCTGCAGTGAGAATGTCGACCTCGTCGGGATATAGCCCAACTGCCCCAAGTGGCAGAAACACCACTATGGCAACCGCCGCCATTAGCAGCGCGAGAAGGGAATATTCAGAGTCGACCTTGTGCATTGTGTCTATTTAAAAGTTACAAATCGGTTGTAGGCATAGTTGGCGAGCGTGTAGACCACCATACTGATGCACATGATTATGTTTTCGCCAGTGTTCTTCATCGGCAGCCACGACAGTTGGATGTCGTGCAGCGAAGTGGACAGCAGCCACTGGCTTGCACCCATCTGCAGACCGTAGCAAATCAGGAAGCCGAGGAGGAACAGCCCCGCCTCGCGCCACAGGTTGCCGCCCGAGCGGAATACCCACGTGCGATTCCACACAAAACTGTTGATGAGACCGAGCACGTAGCCTATGGTGTTGGCAATGGCATAGCCCATTCCAAGCCAAGTGTTGATGATGTAGAACACGATGAGCGTAATCAGCGTGTTGCTCACGCCGATGATGCCGTATTTCAAGAGTTGTACGAAAGTCTTTTTTGCTTCGTTAGCCATTTATAGCGTTGTTTATTTGTTCTCAATTACTGGGATGTGCCAGTTGTATTTCGCCGCAAGGAGGCGTATGCCAATCACGGTCAGCGCACAGGCAATCTGCTGCACCTGAGGCGTTGCACCGAGGAGCATTGCAAACCAGTAGACCAGACCGCCAGCGATGCACGCCGTGCCGTAGACGTCTTTGCGGAAAATCAGCGGCACCTCGTTGATGAGGATGTCGCGCAGCACTCCGCCGAAAGCGCCGGTCAAGGTGCCCATTATTATTGCCACCCACACCGGGTAGCCGAACATCAGCGTCTTCTGCATACCGATGACCACAAACAGCGCCAAACCGATGGTGTCGAAGATGAAGAATGTGCTGTTGAGGCGCACCAACTGGCGTCGGAACACAATCACAAAGAGTAGCGAAAGCCCCGTCACGCCCATATACCATCCGTTGAGCATCCAGAACGGCGTGGTGCCGAGCAGAGTGTCGCGCAGAGTTCCGCCGCCGATGGCAGTGACAAGTCCGACGACGTATGCCCCAAACCAGTCGAATTTCTTTGCTGCGGCAAGGCGTATGCCGCTGATGGCGAAGGCTATTGTGCCGGCTATCTCCACGAGAAGCAGAAACAGTGATGTTTGCATTAAAGGCGGTTGTTTAGTTTTGATTCGTAATACTTGCAAAAAGCGGTGATGCCGCATTGGTCGCATTTCGGGTTGCGTGCGGTGCACACATACCGTCCGTGCAGGATGAGCCAGTGGTGCGCCACTGGAAGGAGATGCTTCGGAAAGTGGGCAACAAGCGTTTTCTCCGTTTCAAAGGGCGTCTTGGAGTTGTTAGTGAGCCCGATGCGGTTCGACACGCGGAACACGTGGGTGTCGACTGCCATCGCAGCCTTGCCGAACACCACCGACAGCATCACGTTGGCTGTTTTTCTGCCCACTCCAGGAATTTTCAGTAGTGCATCGAAGTCGGCAGGCACTTCGCTGTGGTACTTCTCCACCAGCATCTTTGCTGCACCGATGAGCGACTTTGTCTTGTTGTTGGGAAACGTGACACTCTTGATATACTCAAACACCGCCGCTGGTTGCGCCACGGCGAGAGCCTCCGGCGTGGGGTAGTCGCGGAAAAGGGCAGGAGTGACGATGTTCACCCTCTTGTCGGTGCACTGCGCAGAAAGAATAACCGCTACAAGCAACTGAAACGGAGATTCGTAGTGAAGCTCCGTTTCGGCATTGGGCATATTGCTGGAAAACCAGTCAATGATGCCGGCATATCTTTCTTGCTGTTTCATTAACGCGGGTTAGTGGACAGACTCGAATTCGTCGAGGAAGCGCACGTCGTTTTCGGAGAACATACGGAGGTCCTTGACGCGGTATTTCAAGTTGGTGATGCGCTCAACGCCGAGGCCGAGGGCAAAACCTGAATATTCCTTGCTGTCGATGCCGCATTCTTCGAGCACGTTAGGGTCAACCATACCGCAACCGAGAATTTCTACCCAGCCAGTGTGCTTGCAGAATCCGCAGCCTTTGCCGCCACAGAGGTGGCAGGAGATATCCATCTCGGCTGATGGCTCGGTGAATGGGAAGTAGGACGGACGCAGACGAATGCGTGTCTCTGAGCCGAAGAGTTCGCGGGCAAGGTAGAGCAGCGTTTGCTTAAGGTCGGCAAACGATACGTTCTTGTCGATATAGAGAGCCTCAATCTGGTGGAAGAAGCAGTGCGCACGGGCAGAGATTGCTTCGTTGCGGTAGACGCGTCCAGGGCAGATGATGCGGATAGGCGGTTTTTGTGTAGTCATCACGCGGGTCTGCACCGACGAAGTGTGGGTGCGGAGCAGCACGTCAGGCGAGCGTTGGATGAAGAAGGTGTCCTGCATGTCGCGCGCTGGATGGTCGTCGGCGAAGTTGAGGGCAGAGAACACGTGCCAGTCGTCCTCCACCTCAGGACCGTCGGCAACGGTAAATCCCAGGCGTGAGAAAATAGAGATGATTTCGTCGCGGACGAGCGAAATCGGGTGGCGTGTGCCGAGAGGCGCAGTGGCTGCCGGACGGGTCAAGTCGATGGCCGTGTCTGCCTCGTCGTGCGACTCTACGCTTTCGCGCAGAGCGTTGATTTTTTCTGTGGCGAGTTCCTTCAGTTGGTTGAGTTTCTGTCCAATCTCCTTTTTCTGCTCGTTAGGCACGTTGCGGAAATCGTTGAAAAGAGCGGAAATTTCACCTTTCTTACTCAAATATTTGATGCGCAGAGCCTCGACCTCTTCCTTCTTTGTTGCGGCCAATGCTTGGACTGCGTTTTTCAGACTTTCAATTTTTTCTAACATTTCAGTACTGCTTATTCTAAAGATAGCGCAAAGTTAAGAAAATGTTTTGATTATTAGAAATCCTTTCCATATATTTGCCTTGATGAACGATACTGAAATGTTAGGATTTGAGGGCAAAGTGGCGCGCTTTGCAGCCGACCATCGTCTGCTCGACGGCGGAAGTGTGCTGGTGGCTCTGAGCGGCGGTGCCGATTCGGTGGCATTGCTTCGTTGCCTGCTGTCGATGGGGTGCACCTGCATTGCTGCGCACTGCAATTTTATGCTGCGCGACAGCGAGTCGGAGCGCGACATGCACTTCGTGGAGAGCCTTAGCCAGAGGCTCGGCGTGAAGTTGCTCACTACGCGGTTTGACGTGCAGGATTATAAGCGCACTCACCGCGGAGCATCGACCGAGATGGCTTGCCGGGAATTGCGCTATGAGTGGTTTGAGGCGATGCGCAAGGAAGAGCATTGCTCGTCAATCGCCGTGGCCCACCATCTTGACGACAATGCAGAAACCCTCTTTCTCAACCTTTTTCGCGGCACAGGTATTGCCGGGCTTGCCGGGATGCAACCGCGCAACGGCATGATAATCCGTCCGTTGCTTTGTGTAAGCAGGGAAGATGTATTGGTTTATCTGAAAGCACTCGGTCAGGACTTTGTGACCGATAGCACAAATCTTACTAACGACTACTCGCGAAACAAAATCAGAAATGTTATTTTGCCAGAGATAAAAAAGTATTTCCCGGCGGCAATGAAGGGTATTGAGCGCACTCTCGATAACCTTGCTGGCGACTTCTCGGCGTGGAAGGATGCCGTAGGGAGTTTTGAGGCTTCGGCTGTCCAAAGAAGTGCCGACGGCGTGCGCATCAGCCGCAAAGCGCTTGATGTCTGCTCCTCACCGGTGACCTATCTTCGCCCCATTTTGGCAGAGTATGGCTTCAATGCCGAGCAAGTCACTGAAATAGTTTCAGCAAACAGGGTAGGCGCACTGTTTGAGGCTGACGAATGGATCGCCGAGATAGGACGTGAAGAAATAGTCGTTATGGGGAAGGAAGAGCCAGACGTTGCTTTCGAACTTTCGCTTGGCGATGGCTCTCGTTTGGAATTTCTTGACTTTTGTGTGGTGGACAACGCCCCAGACTTTAATTTTGACAAAAGTGGTCGGCGAGCATATTTCGATGCAGATGCTGTGGGCAGCAGTTTTAGGTTGCGGCGTTGGCATACGGGCGACCGCTTCCGCCCATTCGGCATGAAGGGGTCGAAAAAGGTGAGCGACTATTTCAATGACCATAAATTCTCGCTGGCAGACAAGCGCAATGCTTGGATTCTCGAAGCCAATGGCACAGTATTGTGGATAGTGGGCGAGCGGGCATCGCGCGACTTTGCAGTTACTCCAGCCACAAGGCGCATCCTTGTGGTAACAGATACGAGTAAGTAAAAAAACGCGCTTCCAGCACTCGGCTGGAAGCGTTAGATCCATCGTTTTTCTTTCGTAGTCAGTTTGCTATGAAATGTCCCAACTGGAATGGCATTTGCCGCTGGTAACTGTAAGTACGAGCAAACTGCTTCAAAAACTCTATGGTCGATTTTTTAGGTTTGATGGTCGCTGTCATCGTGCCATCACATTTTTCGTTAAGTAATTGAGTAGAATTTTTTTGCATAGGCAGACAAGTTTTTTAATCGTACATATTGTTAACGAAAAAACTGCACGGTTTATTATATCAAATCAATAAAAAAACATCTCCAATCCGCTTTTTGCAGATGGAGATGTTTATATGAAAAGGTCCTAATCTTAGATGCCGAGTTCCTTAGCGATGCGTGCGATTTTTTCGTCGGCACGTGCCTCGGTGGCTTTGTATTCGTCGGCTGATTTCAAAGTGTCGTGAACTTCAAGATAGAACTTGATTTTAGGCTCTGTGCCAGAAGGACGGATAGACACTTTCGTGCGGTCCTCGGTGAAGTATTGGAGCACATTTGAAGTGGCTGGCATATCGAGTTTCTTAACTTCGCCAGTCTTGGTGTTGGTTTCGGTGAGTGCTTGGAAGTCGCGCACGATAACCACGTCAGAGCCGTCGATCGACTTAGGCGGGTTCTCGCGGAACTGCTTCATCAAGGCGATGATTTCCTCTGCGCCCGATTTGCCTTTGCGCACCAAAGAGATGCCCTTCTCGCGAGAGAAGCCGTAGGTCATATAGAGGTCGATGAGCATATCGGTCATGTTCAAGCCCTTTTCCTTTGCCCATGCAGCGATTTCAGCCATCAACGAGATAGCAGAAACAGAGTCCTTGTCGCGTACAAAGTCCTCAGCCAAGAAGCCGTAACTTTCTTCGCCGCCGCCAAGGTAGCGAGCCTTGCCCTCGTTCTCGCGCATCACGTTGGCAATCCACTTGAAGCCGGTGAAGCAGTCGTACATCTTGATGTGCTGTGCTTCGGCGATAGAACGGATTGTTTCGGTGGTCACGATAGTCTTGACGATATATTCGTTGCCAGTGAGGCGACCGAGTTCGGTGTTGCGAGTCATCAGGTAGTAGAGGAAAATCAGCACAATCTGATTGCCGTTGATGAGTTTGTACTCGCCGTCGTTGTCGCGGATAACCAGACCGATGCGGTCAGCATCAGGGTCGGAAGCCATAACCATCTCAGCGCCTGTTTCTTTTGCTTTGGCAATACCCATAGCCATTGCAGAAGGCTCTTCAGGGTTAGGCGAAGCAACGGTTGGGAAATCGCCGCTGAGCACTTCCTGCTCAGGCACGCCGATGATGTTTGTGAAGCCGAAGTTGGCAAGCGAGCGAGGGATGAGTTTCAAGCCTGTTCCGTGGATAGGAGTGTAGACAATCTTCATGTCGCTGTGCTTCTTGATGGCCTCAGGGCTCAAAGAAAGAGTTTTGATTTTGTCAAGGAAGATTTTGTCAACCTCTTCGCCGATAATCTCGATTTTCGATGGGTCGCCAGTGAATTTGATGTCGGCAACGTCGGTAACCTCGTTGACGTATTTGATGGTGTTCACGTCGTGTGGAGCAATCATCTGTGCGCCGTCGTTCCAGTAAGCCTTGTAGCCGTTGTATTCCTTAGGGTTGTGGGAAGCAGTGATGATTACACCGCTCTGGCAACCAAAGTGGCGGATGGCAAACGACATTTCCGGCGTTGGGCGGCAAGAGTCGAAAAGATATACTTTGATGCCGTTGGCAGAGAAGATGTCGGCAACGATTTCAGCGAATTTGCGGCTGTTGTTGCGCACGTCGTGGCCCACTACAACCTTGATTTCAGGAAGGTCCTTGAAGGCGACCTTCAGATAGTTTGACAAGCCCTGCGTTGCAGCGCCGACAGTGTATATGTTCATGCGGTTGGAGCCGGCACCCATGATGCCGCGCAAACCGCCTGTTCCAAATTCGAGGTCCTTGTAGAAAGATTCGATAAGTTCTGTTTTGTCCTCGCTGTCGAGCATTGCTTTCACGGCAGCGCGTGTTTCTTCGTCGTAGGCAGGAGACAGCCATTTTTCGGCTTTCTCTGTAACTTGTTTAAGAAGTTCGTTGTCCATAATATTTAATTTTTTAGTATTTCATTCGATTGTTGTCTGTGGCGGGACGGCACAATTCGTCCTGACGCATACAAATTTATTATAAATAGTTGATTGAGCCAAAGATGTTGGCAAAATAGTGCAATTTATTTTTGCTCCTCTTTGCGGTTTCGCTGTGGTAGTTGATCTTCGCTGCCGCGCTCTTCTTGCATGCGTTCCTTTTTCTTGAGCACGAAATGCAGGAGCACAATCACAATGAGCGAAACGCCGAGCACTCCAAAGTATTGCAGATATTTGCCAGCCACTAACTGCTGCCTGCCAATGTACGCCATTACAAGCAGGTAGACCAACAATATAAGTGGCAGCCATGTGGATTTTTTAGTTTTCATCGTCGTCGGATTTTATGGTTACATATTTTGATTCTTCAGGGGAGAATGCCTCGCTAAGCAGGCGGCGGTAGATGCGGATGCACGCCCAGGCATCGATGGCCGCATACGACATCTGCGCCTCGGTGAGGGCGTCGGCGTCCCAATTTGACAACTGCTGCGACTTGGAAATCTTCATGTCGAAAAGGATAGCATAGATTTTCTGCAGGCTTGAACATCCGAAATGGTAGTCGGGCACAAGTTTCTGAAGGTCGATAAATCCTTGCGGCTTGAAGTTGTAGTTGTGGGAGAGCATATTGAAGTCGTCATGGAGCGACAGTCCGATTTTGGGAATGTTGGGCGTTTCCATTATTTGTCGGAGCGGTTCGAGGTCGTCAAACTTGCGTATGCGGAACAGAAAGCATACGTCGTCGGCGGAAATCTGTATCAGCGACACATGGATGGGCACACCCTTTTTGAAAGTGGGCTTCGACTCCGTGTCGAAGCCGAGAATGGGGTATTTTTTCAAAATCTCCACTGCTCTCTTTGCCTCGGCTGACGTGTTGACAACCTTGATGGTCCCAGGAAATTCAACTCGGGGCAATTCTGCTATTTGTTCTTTTGTTATTGTTAACGAGTAATTTTTATTGTCGGTCATTGAACTTTCTAAATTTGCTGCAAAATTAATGAAGTTGTTCCGATTTTATAGGATGTTTTGTCTATTATTAAGCCGTTCGGTTGTCTTTTCCCCGATAGTTGTATTAACTTTGTGGATTATGAAAGAGATGACTTCAAGACTTAAATATTTAGCACTCATGTTGCTCCCGTTGCTGGTGTCGTGCTTTACCGGCATCGAGAACACTGGGCGCATTTCCGACCGCACTGTAGCCAAGGTGAAAGCCAACAAGACCACGGAGGAAGAGGCTTTTTTCGACACCGTTCAGCCACAGCCGTTTGCCCAATGGCGTAAGGGCAAACAACTGCATGTGGCAAGCAACGACATTCGCCTTGTGCTTCGCCCTGCCGCCGACTCGCTGAGGGGCAAGACTTTTACCTATGTAGGAACGGAAACGCTGAAGGAGATTGACAACACCGACGAGGTGGTGATGCTGTTCACTTCCGACGGCACTACTTATCGCTACGAGACGGACAAGACGATTGGCGAACTCAACAAACTCAAGGCTGACTACATAGTGCCGTTTCTCACCGACCTCGACTATGTGGCGCGCGTCGACTCGATGCTTCGCGGCAAGAAACTCTATCTGAAAACGTCGGTGTGGCGACTGCCTAACGGCGAGGTAGACAATGGTTTGCGCTATGTGCCTGTGGTGGTGACGAATGTTGCCCCAGGCGATGCGGTTTATCCGTTTTATGTGGCGTTCGACTACGAAGGGCGCAAGAGTGGTGTGTTTATGTCGTCTTCAACTTCGTCGGTTAAAAATATGACCTTCGACAAGTTGTTTTCGTTCACCGATATACGCAACAGTCACAAGCAAATAAGCGACGAAAATTGGGAACAGATTATCCGCGGCAAGGTTGTCGCAGGAATGACCAAAGAAGAATGCACGTTGGCGCTCGGTGCGCCTCAGTCGGTGGAACGCATACCTACGCACGCCGGACTGGTGGAGCGTTGGGTGTACGACAACGGTGTCTATCTCATTTTTGCGGACGGAGTACTTGAACGGTTCAGACAATGATTGAGGTAGAGTTTCTTGGCACAGGTACATCGACCGGCGTGCCTCAGTTGGGGTGCAAGTGCAAGGTGTGCACGTCTGCCGACCCTCGCGACAATCGGTTGCGCTGCTCGGCGATAGTGCGCACGCAGGGCGTGGCGTTGCTGATTGACTGCGGTCCCGACTTCCACCAGCAGATGCTCCGTGCCTCCGATTTGCATCTTGACGCATTGCTCATCACCCATAGCCACTACGACCATGTGGGTGGCATGGATGACCTTCGCCCATATTGTCGGCGAGGGGCGTTTCCAGTCTATGCGCAGCCTAATGTGCTTGCCGACATCCGTTCACGCATACCTTACTGCTTTTTCGATCATCTCTATCCTGGTGTGCCTACATTCGACCTGCATGCGCTGACGGACGAAAAGTTCAGCGTTAAGGGCGTCGAGGTAGAGCCGCTACTTGTGATGCACTACAAGTTGCCTATCTTCGGCTACCGCATCGGCAACATGGCTTACATCACCGACGCCAAGACAATCCCTGCGGAAACGATGCAGAAAATCAAGGGTGTCGACACATTGATAATCAACGCTCTGCGGTTTGAGCCGCACATGTCGCACATGGATTTGGAGGAGACACTTGCAGTTGTGGCTGCGGTCAAGCCCCGAAAGGCATATCTCATCCACGAAAGTGACGGCATCGGGCTGCATGCCGAGACCTCGAAACTGCTGCCAAAGGGCGTGGAACTGGCTTTCGACACGGAGATTATCGGCGTGCCTTAACGTTGCCGCGGAATGCCCAATTTGAATTTTTGCCCATTTTTCAGTATCTTCGCACTATAATTGAAAATAGATGAATCACATAAGGAATTTTTGCATCATAGCGCATATCGACCACGGCAAGAGTACGCTTGCCGACCGTCTTCTTGAATACACCAACACTGTGTCGGGAAAGGACCTTCAGGCACAAGTGCTCGATGATATGGACCTCGAGCGCGAGAGGGGCATCACAATCAAGAGCCACGCCATCCAGATGGCTTACCGCCACAATGGTGAGGACTTTGTGCTCAACTTGATTGACACACCAGGACACGTCGACTTCTCCTATGAGGTTTCGCGTTCTATCGCGGCGTGCGAGGGCGCGTTGCTGATTGTCGATGCGTCGCAAGGCATTCAGGCTCAGACCATCTCCAACCTCTATATGGCGATTGACAACGACCTTGAAATCATTCCTGTAATCAACAAGGTAGACCTCGACAGTGCAAAACCCGATGAGGTGGAAGACCAGATTGTGGAACTGCTCGGCTGCGACCGCGAAGACGTGATTCGTGCCAGCGGCAAGACGGGCATCGGTGTGCCAGAAATACTTGAGGCTATCGTGGAGCGCATCCCAGCGCCGTCGGGCGACCCTGATGCTCCGCTTCAGGCGCTGATTTTCGACTCGGTGTTCAACCCGTTCCGCGGCATCATCGCATATTTCAAGATCGTAAACGGTAAGATTCGCAAGAATGATTTTGTGAAGTTTGTGAACACTGGTAAGCAGTACAACGCTGAAGAAATCGGAGTGCTCAAACTTAACCTTCAACCGTGCAACGAGTTGTCGGCGGGAAATGTGGGTTACATCATCAGTGGTATCAAGACATCGCGTGAGGTGAAGGTGGGTGATACAATTACCCACGTGGAAAACCCTTGCGACAGTGCTATCGAGGGATTTCAGGAGGTAAAGCCGATGGTTTTTGCTGGTGTTTACCCAATCGAGACGGAGGACTTCGAGAACCTGCGCACGTCGCTCGAAAAATTGCAACTCAACGATGCGTCGCTCACGTTCCAACCAGAATCCTCGGTGGCGTTGGGCTTCGGTTTCCGTTGCGGCTTCCTCGGCTTGCTCCACATGGAGATTGTGCAGGAGCGCCTTGGTCGCGAGTTTGATATGGACGTGATTACGACCGTGCCTAACGTGTCGTATAAGGTGTTCGACAAAAAAGGCAACGAGATAGAGGTGCACAACCCTTCGGGATTGCCAGAGCCTACGCTGATTGAAAAGATTGAAGAGCCATATATCCGTGCGTCAATCATCACTACTGCGGATTTCATCGGTCCGATAATGACGCTTTGTCTCGGCAAGCGTGGCGAGTTGGTGAAGCAGGACTTCATCTCGGGTAACCGTGTGGAACTGGTGTTTGATATGCCTCTCGGCGAGATTGTGATTGACTTCTACGACAAATTGAAGAGCATTTCGAAGGGCTATGCGTCGTTCGACTACCATCTGCATGATTTCCGCGAGTCGAAACTCGTGAAACTCGACATCCTGCTCAACGGCGAGTCGGTCGATGCGTTGAGCACGCTGACCCACGTTGACAATAGCGTTACCTTCGGTCGCCGTATGTGTGAGAAACTCAAGGAACTAATCCCGCGCCAGCAATTCGACATCGCCATCCAGGCTGCCATCGGTGCGAAGATTATCGCGCGCGAAACAATCAAGGCGGTGCGAAAGGATGTGACAGCAAAGTGCTATGGCGGCGACATCAGCCGTAAGCGCAAACTGCTTGAGAAACAGAAGAAGGGAAAGAAGCGCATGAAGCAGATCGGTTCTGTGGAAGTGCCGCAGAAGGCTTTCCTTGCTGTGCTCAAACTCGACTAATGAGGCGTTTCCCCAATGTGGTGTGGAAGGTGTGGAAAATTTCCCCAAATTGGGGCGCAGAGCGCAAAGTGTGGAATTGATACACAAAAATAGGTATCAAAAGCAGTGATAAATGAGAAAATTACCATAAAAATGCGATTGTGGGAATAGCCTCACGGTAGTACCTTTGCATCGTAAGGATTTAAATTTGTTAATCATAATTGCGTAACATGGTTAAGCCAAAAACTCCCGGCGAAGTGATTTCGCTGGGAGTTTTGCTTTTCTTTTTGTTCGGAATAAAGTAATAACGAGTTTGGCACGCATTTTGTTCATAGTAATAGTGATTTTTTTAGGTACGAAAACAAAACGCAAAGATAAATTAGAGTAATTCGGCTTTATAGCCTCAATATATTTAAGTATGGACAAGAGTTTGAATGAACGGCTTTTAGGCTTGCAAAAGCATCTCGGCAGTTTCGCAATGTCGTTGACATTGAACAAGGAAGAGGCTGAGGATTTGATGCAGGAAACCAATCTGAAGGTTCTGGACAATCACGACAAATATGTTGACAACACCAACTTCAGTGGTTGGGTGTTTACGATTATGCGAAACATCTTTATCAACAACTACCGCCGCACAGCGCGCAGTAAGACGTTGATTGACACCACTGATGATTTGTATCATCTTAACCTTCCGCAGTCGTCGGGCTACGATTCTCCAGACGTGGCATACAATGTGAAGGAAATATCAGCGGTAATCAATTCTTTCAGCGACGACTATCGCAAACCATTCTCTATGTTTGTGGCAGGCTATAAGTATGAAGAAATAGCCGAGAAGATGAACATTCCCTTGGGCACGGTCAAGAGCCGCATCTTCTTTGCTCGCAAGCGCCTCAAAGCCATCCTCGGCGGCACAGGCTGTTAGTTAGCATTTCCCTATTTATTAGTATAGCAACGCTGCGTTTCCCCTGCGAACCGCAGCGTTCAATTTTTTTGTGAAATAACCGTGGGGTTAGTTGAGATGCAACAACGGCTTGCTGAAAGGATTCAACAAGCCGTTGTTTATTGATAGGAAAAATATATTCGGAATTACTTAAGAGCTTCCTTAACAGCATCGTTCAGTACCATTTCTTCTTTGAAGACATAGGCACCTGTTTTTGGTGACTTCACAGCCTTGATGATTTTGCTGTAAGTACGTCCTTCACCTGTTTGGAGGGTTGCGACTGTTTTCTTTGCCATAGCTGTATACTATTATTTGATTTCTTTGTGAACTGTTACGCGTTTAAGGATTGGGTTGTATTTCTTCAACTCCAAACGCTCTGTAGTATTTTTGCGGTTCTTAGTAGTGATGTAGCGAGAAGTACCCGGCATACCGCTGTCTTTGTGCTCAGTGCATTCGAGAATGACTTGCACTCTGTTACCTTTTGCTTTCTTTGCCATTTTATTCTACTGTTTTAATGCTTGTTAAGTAACCTTTTTCAGCTGCTTGCTTGATTGCAGCGTTAAGACCGATTTTGTTGATAGTACGGAGTCCTGCTGCAGATACAGTAAGACGAATCCAAATCTGCTGCTCAACCCAGAAGAATTTTCTGTTGAAAAGGTTGACCTCAAATTTGCGCTTTGTTCTTCTCTTTGAGTGAGAAACATTATTACCTACGGCCGCTTTTCTGCCTGTAATTTGACAAACTTTTGACATGGCTATAATT
>CAVAPE010000013.1:26061-38812 GCA_963590405.1 Eubacterium sp. CAG:180
CTTTCAGCATTTTCCTTTATCTGTGGCGCATTCTGTGGGCGATGAAATCGTGCAGGATTATTGCTGATTTACGCCTACTGGCTTGCGCTTGCTGTCGACAGTGTCCTTGCGCTCGGGAATGGTGTCGGTTTTTGTCGTCTTTACCGCCTTCACGATCTTCTTCCTGAAGATGTTGTTGAAGTCGTGCTTGAACATTATTCCTACGCCCTGAGTGGTCAAGGCGTTGCGCGTATAGTAGTTTTGGTCGTTGTAGCGGTTGTATGCCTTCAGGCGGATGTTGCCGCTCTTGGTGAGCAGATATTCTATGTCGAAGTCGCCGATGAAGTTGTTGCTGTTCATCGCGTTGTCTGAATATCCGAAGTTGCCGTTGAGCAACAGACGGTTGTTGAGTAGATGGCTCGACAGCGCCAGTTCCACCTGTGTGTCGGAGAAATCTCCCTTGCTCGACTGTATGTTTGGCGCGATGGTCCAGTTGTCGCTCAACTGCCCAAGCACGTTGGTCAACTGACTTGTGATGGTCGACGATGCCACCGATGCCAGTCCGTTGCCGCTACGCGAATTTTGCATATATTCTGGCGTGTAGAAGCGGTTGAGCGCCAGCAGGTAGATGATCTGCTGACTCATCATGTCGTCGGTGCTGATGATGCTCCGCACTTTGCGGTAAACATCCTGCGTGAGCGATGGGAACTCAAGGTCGAAATTGATGTCGGGCTGCGACATCGCTCCTGTGACCTTCAGCACGGCGTTGACTGGCACTTGCGTGCGGTTGAGGTCCTTGTCGTTGGCAAACGACTCGTCGAGATCCACGAGGTTGGCATTCACGCTATAAGTTGCTGCCAAATCGAGATTTGCAGCCATAGGATCGCCGTGGAACGTGATTGACGCGCCTTGCTTCAAGCGGAACTCTCGCACGATGATGTCCTGCAGCGTGAAGTTGTAGCGCCCCTCGTCGGCGGTGTAACTGCCAAACATCTTCATGCCGTCGGCAGAGTCGTACTCGATGCGCATGTTGCCGTTGCCCGTACAACGAATGCGATCGCCGCCTTCGGGGTCCATAACCATAGTCAGGGCAATGTTCGGGTTCGCGTTTACGAGCAAGTTTATGTGGTAGACTGATGCTGCCGACTGTGAGTTGTCGGTTACTTGCTTTTTCAGGAAAGCCGGCTTGTTCGCTTCTTCTTGTGCTAGTCTTTCAGCCTTGCGACGGTCGGTGAAGGTGACAAACGAATATTCGCCAGCGTCCTCTTGATCCGAAATCACAAATGTGAACGACGATTTCGGCGCTGCCGACATATTTACGTCGATTTTTATCTCTCCAGGCTTGCCCACGATGAATGCACTACCGTTGCCAAACACCCTGCCGTACCATCGCGGATTGTCCTTCGCTGTGGTGTTGTAGCACAGCATGTTGTGCACATCGGTTATGGCAAAGTTGAACTCTGCATTCTTGAAATATGTGTGGGTTATCGCGCCGTTGAGTTTGGCGGTGTTGCCGTAGTCGTCGTAGACCGTGGCATTCTTCACGCGGATAACGCCTGGATCCATAATTATTGAGTCGGAAACCGAATAGTAGGTATTGGTCTGGTCGATTTTCAAGCGGAAGCGGTCGGCAAATAGTCGTCCCTTCATGTTGATGAGTTTGAAGGTGCCGTAGAGTTCCGCATGACCAGTGGCTTCGCCCTCCACATCCGATGAGAATGCCGACATAAACGGCTTGATGAGTTGCACGTTCACGTGGTCGGCGTCAAACTTGAAGTCCAGCGAGTCGCGGGTAGGGTAGACCGCTCCGCGCACATAGGTCATCCGCTTGTTGTGCTGCAGTATGTCCGCGTTGATGAATATGCCTTTGCTCTCGTTGTCCCAGTGGCTCTCAATGTCGGCAACGCCCAATGGTGCATTGTGGTAGGAGAAATTCTCCACGTGGAGGTCGGGTGTGTGGAGTTGTGGTGCGCCAGAGAGGAGCGACGAGGCGTAGACATTGCCCGTAGCGCGTCCGCCGAATACCACGTGGTTGATGTTAAGTGTTTCAAACACATATTCGAGGTCAACGTTCTTGAGTTGCAGCGCCAAAGAGTCCTCGGCGACGGATGAAACCACGCCGTTGGCCTTTACAAACTGGTTCTCACGGTTCACGTTGATGCTGTCTACATATATCTTCTTGTCGGCGGCGATGCGTATTTGCGAACTCTCGATGTTCCAAATCGTGTCGTTGACGGCAAATTGCGATGGGTTGATGCTGATGTCAGCCTCCATCTTGTTTGTGTCTGCAAGTCGGCGGAACAGCGAAGAAAGGCTGATTTTGCCCGAAAAGTCCTTCTTTCGGTCGTACACCCATTCGAGGTCGGTGTCGAGACGGTCGTTCACGCCCGTGCCGTTAATCAGGAGCATGATGTTGCCGTTCTTGTTGTCGAGTTGCGTTGCCGCATTGACGGTGAGCGCTTTCGTTTGGTTGTCGATGTTCACGGCAAGACTTGTGTTTTCTATTACCTTGTTCTTCTGCAACAGATATGGCGCTTCAAGTCCAAGCGATAGGTGCTTGTTTGGTGTGTCGATGCGTCCCGCCAGTTTGATGGGGTGGGCGATGGTGATGGGCAGGTGGAAAAACTCGGTCAACTCGTTGCATTCGGCGATGGTGAAGTTGTAGTCGAACTTGTTTTCGATGTCGCTTTTCCGCGATGTCGGTTTGTTCGCTCCGTTTTTCAACAGCGACGGGAACGATTCGCCGAGGATGGTTTTAATTTCTGCCGCCATGTCGGCAAAGTTGATAAATCCTTCCGCCTTGCCGTTGATAATGTCGGAGTTGATGGTGATTGTCCTGTGGTCGCTTTCGTCGGTGCGGGCAGAAATGTCGATGTGGTCGATATTAATGCCGTCGTCGCCGTTGTCGGTGAAGTTGATGTTGGAAATCATCACATCACCAGCAATATTGTCAGGCGTGTTGCCTGTAATCGCAGCCTCCAGATTTAGCCCGAAGCGGTGTCCAGGATTTTTGTGGTAGAGGTTGAGATTGTGGAAACTTATGTCGGCGAGCGTTGCGCTCACGTTATAGTGTGAATTAGCCCCATTCACCACGGCATCGCCGTTGATGTCGACCTTTGCATTCGGATCATCAATGGTTACAGTACCCTTGTATGATTTGTCGTTTATGTCTACGTCCGCCAATATGTTTTGGTAGCGGTAGCCCTTCAGGTCGATGTATTTCACTTCACCTTTCACGTGTCCGCTTGGCTTGCCGTTCTTGAGGCTCATATTAGTGTTGACGTCAAAGGCTGCATTACCGATGAAGTCTTTGCCTTTGAGCAGTGGCTTGAGGTTGAGGTCGGATGAGTTCAGCCGACCTGTGAAGTTTTTCGTGTCGGCGAGTGTGAATACTCCGTCGGTGTTGAGTTGCCCGAGCCCTGTCTTGATAAGACCCTTATAGTTAGCCTTGCTGTTGTTGAGGTTGAAACGCCCGTCGATGGTGAGGAACTGCATCTGCGAAATCAGGTCGGCAACGTTAGGCTTTATGTAGCCGTTGCGGCTCAGCCAGTCGGCAATGTGGGGCGTGTGGGATGAAAATTTGATTTTCGGGAGGTTGATGCTCATCTCCTTCGGCTTCGCTGGGTTGGTGGCAGAGCCCGATACGTTTACTTCAAGCCAATTGCCGTCGGTGTGGATTTGCAGGTTGCGCAAGTCGATGTGCTGACTTGTGCCATGGGCATCAACGGTAAGGAACAGTGGCATGTTGATGCGCGCAAGGTCGGGCACGAAGGCACTGAAATCAGACGGCGTGATAGGTGCTTCCTTGAGTTTTAGGCTGAGCGGTATTGCGGTAATCTCCTTGCTGAGCGTCTTCAGGTCGTTGAACTTCAAGGAAATGTCGTTTGGCTGGATGCGCGTGCTGGGCAGTTCGATCTTCAGGTTCGACACATTGATATTATGCTTGTCAATGTGCAGAAGGGCGGTGAGATTCTCGATGCTGAAACCGCTCTGCTCGCTGAGCGAGAAGCGCCGGATGTCGAATGTGAAATAGTCGTTGCGCAACTCAGGGATACGTATGTCGCTGTTTATGTTTTTTATGCTGATGTGGTTTTTGTCAAACACCCCTTTGTTCTTGTGCGGCTCTGACAGGATGTCGAACGATAGGTTGCTGTTGCGGAGCACCACGGCATCGAGTTGGACGTCGAACTTCGTCGGCGGCTTGTTCTTTTGCTTTGGCTTCAGCGCATCAATCATGAACTGGATGTTCATCTCGCTATCGGGCGTAGCCTTGGTGATGCACCCGTCCAACCCGATAACCTCAGCGTAGGAGAAGACGAATTTCTGATAGAAAAGCAGGCTCGAGATGCTTATGCTTGCGCCAATTTTGTCGGCTGAAATCATCTCGCCGCCTTTCTGGTCGGGAATGCGCACGTCGTAGATGGTGAGTTCGCTGATGGGGTTTATTTCCACCTTGCCGATTGTCACGCTCGTTTTGAGCAGTTTCGACAGTTCCTGCTCGGCGGTAGTGCGGATTTTGTTTTGGACAGAAGGAACCGACAGCACCACATAGAGTGTGGTGTAGACTGCTATAAAAGTTATGAGGAGGGTGACAATGATGCTCCTCGCAACTTTGTATATATATATCGGTAGTTTCTTCATTGTTCCAAAATTGCAAATTTACATAGATTATTTGTTTTTCGGGGCATTCGATGCTTGTTTTCAACTTGCGGCTTTAGAATTTTTGCAGGGCAAATTTGTGCAATGCGTTGAATTTGTGGAATTTTTCAATTATAGCGTTAAAAATGCTTTTGCGGTGTTGGATTTAATTAAAAATCGAAAATTTAATAAATTTGCGAGCCGATTTTAATATATGTTTCATATCTTTGCATTATCAAAAAAAATGTAAAATCAATGAAGAAGAGTACTATCTGGATACTGACTATAGTGATGGCGCTGACGTTTGTCGGCTTGCTCTATATGCAGTTCGTATATATGGAAGAGATGGTAAAGATGCGCGAGCAGCATTTCTCTGAAGGCGTGAAGCGCAGCCTTTACTCTTTGTCGACTTCATTGGAAAAGAACGAAACGAAGAATTATCTTGAAGAGGAACTTCTCATAGTGGAGCCAGGAGCGTTTGATAGCAGTTCGTTTCTTAACTCTGGCAATCCGATTGCTGCCAATAGTCTTGACAACAATAGCAACGATTTTTCGCTGACAAGCGGTCACACCGCCGTCGAGCAGGACCAGTTGCGCAAGTTTCAGGAAACATTGCGCAAGCAATTCCTTTATCAGAAAGGTCTTCTCAACGAGGTTGTGCTCACCATTCTCAATCAGTCGAGCAACCGCCCCATCACGGAGCGTGCCGACTCCAGTCTTGTGAACAACTATCTGCGTGCTGAACTCGGCAACAACGGTATTCCTTTGAAGTGGGAATATGCCATCGTCGACCGCAATGGTAAGATACTCTATAAGACCTATGGCTACGACGAGAACGCTGAAAAGGACGACGTGTTCACGCAGACCTTGTTCCCCAACGACCCAGAGTCGCGCCGTTGCTATTTGAATGTGTATTTCCCCGAGCGCGACAAATATATTTTCTCGTCAATCAAGTTTATGATTCCGTCGTTCGGATTTACGTTTGTGTTGCTTGTGGTGTTCCTGTTTACCATCGTCATAGCCTTCCGCCAGAAGAAACTGTCGGAGATGAAAAACGACTTCATCAACAACATGACCCACGAGTTCAAGACGCCGATCTCAACTATCTCGCTTGCTGCGCAGATGCTCAACGACGACTCGGTGCGCAAAAGCGGCACGATGTTGCAGCACATATCAACCGTTATCAACGACGAGACCAAACGCTTGCGCTTCCAGGTGGAGAAAGTGTTGCAGATGTCGATGTTCGACCGGCAGAAAGCCACCCTCAAACTGCAGGAGGTTAATGCCAACCAGTTGATTCAGAACATTGTGAGCACCTTCAAGTTGAAGGTGGAGAAATACGGAGGTCGCATTGATGCCCGCTTGGATGCAGAAATTGCCGACGTGAAAGTGGACGAGATGCACTTCACCAACGTGATTTTCAATCTGCTCGACAATGCGGTGAAGTATCGTCGCGACGACACTCCGCTGGAGTTGATGGTTAGCACCCGTTGCATCGCCAACAACAAGGTGGAAATCACTGTTGCCGACAACGGCGTGGGCATCAAGAAGGAAGACTTGAAGAAAGTGTTTGAAAAATTCTATCGCGTATCGACTGGCAACCGCCACGATGTGAAGGGCTTCGGTCTCGGCTTGGCTTATGTGCACAAGATGGTCACCGAACTCAAGGGCGAAATCCGCGTTGAGAGCGAAATAAATAAAGGTTCGAAATTTATAATAACATTACCATTAATAAACGATTAGTATTATGGAAGAAAGATTGCGTATATTATTGTGCGAGGACGACGAAAATCTCGGAATGCTTCTGAGAGAGTACCTGCAGGCTAAGGGCTACAATGCCGACTTGTTTCCCGACGGAGAGGCTGGCTACAAGGCTTTCTTGAAGGGTAAGTATGATTTGTGTGTGTTCGACGTGATGATGCCTAAAAAGGACGGATTTACTCTGGCGCAAGAGGTGCGTACCGTCAACAGCGAAGTGCCTATCATCTTCCTTACGGCTAAATCGCTTAAGGAGGATATCCTTGAAGGTTTCAAAATCGGTGCCGACGACTACATCACCAAGCCGTTCAGCATGGAGGAACTCGTGTTCAGAATTGAAGCCATCCTTCGCCGCGTAAAGGGCAAGAAGGGTAAGGAAATCACCATGTACAAGATTGGCAAGTTTACTTTCGACACTCAGAAGCAAGTGCTGATGATTGACGACAAGATTACTAAGTTGACCACTAAGGAGTCGGAACTCCTGAGCCTGCTCTGCGCTCATGTCAATGAAATCCTCGAAAGAAACTTTGCTTTGAAGACCATCTGGATTGACGACAACTACTTCAACGCCCGCAGCATGGACGTGTATATCACCAAACTGCGCAAGCACTTGAAGGACGATCCTTCAATCGAAATCATCAACATCCACGGCAAGGGCTACAAACTTATTGCTCCGGACGTTGAGGCAAAGGCAAAATAGAAAAAGTTTATAGTGAAGATTGGCAAGGCGGTGCTATTATTGGCATCGCCTTGCACTTTTTATGATTTTATTGCTTGTTATTGGCGATGATGTAGTAATTTTGTAAAAATAGGTTTATTTGAAATAATTGAAATTATGAAAATATTGTTTGGCATATATCAATGGTGCATTGCCGCTCCGATTTTGTTGGTGTTGACAATCATTACCGCTTTGTTGACAATCGTGTTCAGCCTTCTTGGTATGAGCCGTCGCGGCGGGTACTATCCCGCTCATTTCTGGTCGAAGATGTGGTGCATATTGCTGTTTGTCAAAGTCGAGGTGAAAGGTCGTGAGAACATCGACAAAAGAACCTCCTACGTTTTCATCGCCAACCATCAGGGAGCCTACGACATCTTCCTCGTTTACGGCTATCTCAACCACAACTTCAAGTGGATGATGAAGAAAAGCCTTGAGAAAATTCCTTTTGTGGGCACCGCCTGCCGCATTTCCAAGCACATAATGGTTGACCGCTCGTCGGCAACTGCTATTCAGGAAACAATGGAGAGCGCAAAGCGCATCCTGAGGGAGGGAATGTCGCTGGTAGTGTTCCCCGAGGGCTCGCGCACACCCGACGGCAAACTCAAGAAGTTCAAGCGCGGCGCGTTTTCGCTGGCGTCGGAGTTCGGCTTGCCTATTGTGCCGATGACCATCGAGGGGTCGTACGACGTTATGCCTAAAAGCACATTCAACATCACTCCGGGCAAAATTACATTGACAATCCACAAGCCGATATATTTTGACAACAAGGGCGTTGATTTGAATGTCTTGACCGATGATTTGCGCCAAAAGAGTTTCGAAGTTATCAAGAACTCTTTGCCAGAATAGCAGTCATGCAGGGGATTAAGCCTTTTCTTTTGTCTTTGCTCTCTGTGTCGCTGATGACTGTTGGCGGTTACGCCCAGCAGACATTGACGGACATCCAGCCGATTGAGGTGTCGGATGTTGATGTGTCAAACTTGACTGCCGACTCAATTCCCGTTTTGGCAACGGATTCCGTGAAGAAACGAGTAGGATTAATCCAGAAAGTAAGCAACTATTTCAAAAATTCCAACCATTTCGACTCGTCGAAGAAAATCGATTTCGGCATCATTGGCGGTCCGTTCTATTCGTCGGCTACTGGCGTGGGCATCGGCTTGATGGCATCAGGTCTTTATCGCACAGACCGTAGCGACGAGACGCTACCGCTGTCAAATATGTCAATCTTCGCCAACATCTCGACCACGGGCATGATGACTGTCGGCGCAAAGGGCACGAACATCTTTCCCCACGAGCGCTACAAGTTGGACTATAGTCTGTCGTTCTACACCTTCCCCTCGAAAATTTGGGGTATAGGCTACGATGCGGCGGACAACGACAATAACCAGCAGAAATATTCGCGCATAAAGTTTGAGGCAAAACCTCGCTTCCTATTTCGCGTGTTCGATAAGGCTTATGTCGGACCGGTGGTCTATTTTCAGTATGTGAAAATGACCAGTCTCAAAGACGAAGTGATAAAACTTGTCGGCACGGACGAGACCAACTTTATGTCGGTGGGCGTAGGACTTTCGCTTAATTACGACTCTCGCGATGTGGTTACCAACGCTTCGCGCGGATGGCTTTTCCAACTCGATCAGATGTTTATGCCTTCGTTCTTTGGCAACGACCACAAATACATTATGACCGACCTCACCGTTTGCACCTACAAGCGGGCATGGAAGGGCGCAATAATCGCCGGAGAATTCCATTCGCAACTCAATTTCCAGGATGTGCCGTGGCCTATGATGGCTTACGTTGGCGGTCCGTTCCGCATGCGCGGCTACTACGAGGGACGCTACCGCGACAAGAGTATCGTGGAAATGCAAGTGGAGTTGCGTCAGCACATCTGGCGACGCAACGGCATCGCCGTGTGGGTGGCTGCCGCCAACGTGTTCCCGGAATTTGACCAGATGCGATGGCGCAAGACTCTTCTCAATGCTGGCGTGGGCTATCGTTGGGCGTTCAAGGAAAATGTAAATGTGCGGTTTGATGTGGGCGTGACGAAAAACGGTATCGGATTTGCTTTCAATGTCAATGAGGCATTCTGATTGCCTCTGTAAATTGTTAGATTGACAATAAAAGCGTATTTTTGCAGAAATTTTTAAAAGCGGATGCTACGATTGAAAAAACTATACGGATTCATGCTGCAGGGGTTCTTGCCCTTGTTTATGATGACTTTCTGTATATGTCTGTTTATCGTGCTGATGCAGTTCCTGTGGCGCTTCATCGACGACCTCGTAGGTAAGGGCCTTGAAATGTCGGTCGTGGCGGAACTTTTCTTCTATGCGGCATTGACGATGGTGCCGATGGCGTTGCCATTGTCAATATTGCTCGC
This sequence comes from Eubacterium sp. CAG:180, assembly GCA_963590405.1. Classification (GTDB taxonomy): domain Bacteria; phylum Bacteroidota; class Bacteroidia; order Bacteroidales; family Muribaculaceae; genus Limisoma. The sequence goes on from CAVAPE010000013.1 coordinate 35,526, forward strand.
GTCGCTGATGCTTTTTGGTAATCTAGGCGAGCGCTTCGAACTTACAGCCATGAAGGCTTCTGGTGTGTCGCTTCTGAAATGTATGCGGCCGCTGATGGTGCTCATCTGTCTTGTGGCGGTGGGCGCATTCTTCTTCCAGAACGATGTATTGCCGAAGGCGCAGGTGAAGATGTGGACACTGGTGTTCTCTGTACGACAGAAGTCGCCAGAACTCGATATTCCGGAAGGGGTGTTCTACGACCAGATTAGCGGATATTCTGTATTCGTAAAGCAGAAAAACCGTGAAAACGGACGCCTCTACGACCTGATGATTTATGATGTGTCGCAGGGATTTAACAATTCAAGTATCATTCTTGCCGATTCTGGTAAACTGAGTTTTACGAAGGACAAACGACATTTGTTCTTGAAACTGTGGCAGGGTGAGCAGTTTGAAAATCTGCGCGACCAACAGGTGGCGAGCGCTGGTGCTCCTTATCGCCGCGAGTCGTTTTCGAGCAAAGATATTATGATTCCGTTCGATGCCAATTTCACTCGAATGGACGACAGTACGATGCGCAAGCAGTATGTGGGCAAGAATATCGCCGAACTGCGGCAGACCATCGACTCCGTGAAGGTACGCCTCGACAGTGTGGGTACGACCTTCGGACAATCGCTTCAGGACGTGTCGTATGTGGGTGTTGACAACTTCATCCGCAAGCCAGACGGTAAGGGTGGCATCATCAAGCAGCCAGCCCCGCTGGTGCGCTTGTCGAAACCTGTTGATGTCGATGCAGTGTTTGCCGGCAAGTCGTTGGCAGACAAGCAGCGCTACATCGCCTATGCCATCGACCGCGCGCGGCAGATGAAGAGCGAATATGAATTTAAGAGTTACACCCTCGCGGAAGACAAGAAGGTGATAACTCGACATCAGATAGAGATGCACAAGAAGTTCACCTTGTCCATCGCATGCCTTATTTTCTTCTTCATCGGAGCGCCGCTTGGCGCAATCATCCGTAAGGGCGGCATCGGTGTGCCAATCGTAATATCTGTGCTTCTGTTTGTGGTCTATTATATTATTGATACCTTCGGTTATAAAGTTGCGCGCGACGGCCGCGTTGCTGTGTGGGAGGGCATCTGGGCAAGCACGGTGGTGCTGTTCCCGTTGGGTGTGTTCCTTACTTATAAGGCCGTCAATGATTCTGCGGTGTTCAATCCCGATGCTTATCTTGCGTTCTTCCGCCGCCTTGTCGGCAAGCAGGAACTCCGCAAGGTGGAGATGAAGGAGTTCGCCATCGAGGATGTTGTTGATGCGGTAGCCGTAGAACGCTTGACGGAGTTGAAGGCGGAGGCGGAAACATTCCTTGCGCACAACCGGCGCCGCCAGCGCTACATCACATATTGGAGCCGAGGCTTCGACTGCGAAAAACTCGCGGCATTGTCGGCTAATCTTGAACGGCTGGTTGAATATCTGTCGAACTCCAAAAATTCTTTGGTGATTTTGAAACTGATGGACTATCCGGTGATTAAGTTCAACAAACTCATTCAGCCGTCGCTCTATAAAAAGGTGTCGCAAGTGCTGATGATTCTTGCGCCGCTCGGAGTTGTGGTCTATTGGTTAGGCATAAAACAGCAGAAACGCTTGCGTCACGACTTGCAGAAGGTGGTGTCGGTGAGCGACGAAATGCTTCACATTATTAATGAAAATTTAGTGAGAGATGAACAATACAATTAAACTTGACAGCATCGAAGATGCAATAGCGGACTTCAAACAGGGCAAGTTCGTGATTGTCGTGGACGACGAAGACCGAGAGAATGAAGGCGACCTTATTATCGCCGCTGAAATGATAACTCCCGAGAAGGTCAACTTTATGTTGAAGCATGCTCGCGGTGTGCTTTGCGCGCCGATAACTCTGTCGCGCTGCAAAGAATTGGACTTGGATGTGCAAGTGTCGGACAACACCTCGATGCTCGGCACTCCGTTCACCGTAACGGTCGACTTGCTTGAGGGCTGCACCACTGGCGTTTCTGCCCACGACCGCGCAGCCACTATCCGTGCGCTTGCCGACCCTAATATGAAGCCTGCCGACTTCGGTCGTCCGGGTCACATCAATCCTTTGTATGCACAGGACAAAGGTGTGCTTCGCCGCACTGGGCACACTGAGGCTGCCGTCGACTTGGCTCGCCTTGCTGGACTTTATCCGGCTGGGGCATTGATGGAGATTATGAACGACGACGGCACTATGGCACGTCTGCCGGAGTTGCGCAAGATGGCTGACGAATTCGGTTTGAAACTTATATCTATCAACGACCTCGTGGCTTACCGCCTTAAGGAGGAATCGATTGTGGAGAAGGGCGAAGAGGTGGATATGCCTACTAAGTACGGCCATTTCCATCTTATTCCGTTCCGCCAGAAGTCCACTGGTCTGGAGCATATCGCTCTTGTGAAGGGCAAGTGGGACAAGGATGAGCCGATTTTGGTACGCGTGCATTCTTCGTGCGCCACTGGCGACATTCTCGGCTCTTACCGTTGCGACTGCGGCCCGCAACTCCACAAGGCTATGGAGATGATTGAAAAGGAGGGTAAGGGTGCTGTGGTCTATCTCAGTCAGGAAGGACGTGGCATCGGACTGATGAACAAGATGCGTGCCTACAAACTGCAAGAAAATGGTATGGACACCGTTGAGGCGAACCTCTGTCTTGGTTTTAAGGCAGATGAGCGCGACTATGGCGTAGGCGCAAGCATCCTCCACGAACTCGGTATCTCGAAGATGCGTCTGCTCACCAACAATCCACAGAAGCGCATCGGGCTTACTGGCTACGGTCTTACAATCGTGGAAAATGTGCCGTTGGAAATAGAGCCAAACGAATACAACCGTTTCTATCTCCACACTAAGAAGGACCGAATGGGCCACGATCTTCACAAAGTGGACTAATCCACCATCATAGAGCGCCCAGTAAGAAATGTTACTCTGTGCAATCTATGGAGTATCAGTGTATTACGAAAATTGTGCGAAAAAAGGAGAAAAAAGTTGCGAAAAAATTTGGAAGAGTAGGGTAAAAGTCTGTACCTTTGCACTCGCAAAAGCGAAATGGGATCTTCCTCACAACGCTGAAGCAAACGCCGGAGGGCGTCGACCGGAGCGGCTGAAAAGGCTTAGAAAAAAGTTTTTTCAAAAAAATCCGCGAAAAATTTGGCGGTTAAAAACAAAGGTAATAACTTTGTAACCGCTTTCCCGCAAAAAGGGGGAGACGCAGAGAACATTGAAATGATGCGATAAAAAGACAAGACGAAGGAAGAGGGCGGGAGC
>CAVAPE010000014.1:0-8335 GCA_963590405.1 Eubacterium sp. CAG:180
GACGGGCAGATCCCTAACGAGCGAGAAGCGGCTTTCAAGTTGATGCTTGAGGTGGCTGATGGCATGGGATTACACCTGAAAGAGGGAGAAAAAGGGGTTTAAATCCTTATTTTCTACAATTTTAGAGAAAAAACGAAGTAAAGATAAAGGTTATTTGAAAAAAAAATGCGATATTTGCATTCGCGTTTGAGAAAATTGAGCGACGCATCGCCATTTCCTCTTCGTACTAAAAAGAAAATCAATCAAATAACTAATTTAAAATATATAAAAATGACTAAAGCAGATATCGTAAATGAAATTTCGAAATCTACAGGTGTAGAAAAGGCTGCCGTCCTTGAGACAGTTGAGAAATTCATGGAAGTAGTGAAGGACTCGTTGGCTAATGGCGAAAACGTTTATCTCCGCGGTTTCGGTAGTTTCATCGTTAAGGTACGTTCTGAAAAGACTGCAAGAAACATTTCAAAGAATACAACAATCATCATTCCGGAGCACAAAATCCCGGCTTTCAAACCGGCAAAAGTGTTTATGGAAGAGGTTAAATAATAACTAATAGTTTAATCCTTTAATTTATACAACTATGCCAAGCGGAAAGAAAAGAAAAGGCCACAAGATGGCTACTCACAAGCGTAAAAAAAGACTGAGAAAGAATCGTCATAAGAAGAAATAATCTGAAATTTAATTGAATTTCATGGATTTATAAAACGCAAGAACAAACCTGATTCTCCTTTTGAGGAATCTTTAGTTTGTTCTTGTGTCTTTTTTTAAGACTATTCTAAGTATTGACTTTAAAATCGAACAATGAGAAGTGAACTGGTAGTTGATGTTCAGCCGCAAGAAATATCCATCGCCCTTCTGGAGGATGGACGCTTGATGTCGCTTCAAAAGGAAGCGCGCAACATCAAGTTTGCTGTCGGCGACATCTATTACGGTCGGATAAAGAAGTTGATGCCTGGACTTAACGCTGCCTTTGTAGATATAGGCTCGGAGAAGGAGGCATTCTTGCATTATCTCGACCTCGGTTCTCAGTTTTCAAGTTTTAATACTTTTGTTCAAAGCGCTATTGCCGAGCCGCAGAAGGCTCCGCAACTTTCTAAATTCAAACTGTTGCCCGACATCGACAAGCAGGGCAGCATCGCCAACACCCTGACAGTAGGGCAGCACATCATTTTCCAAGTGTCGAAAGAGCCGATTTCCACCAAGGGTCCGCGACTTACCACAGAGTTGTCGTTCACAGGCCGCTTCATGGTGCTGATACCTTTCTCCAACAAGGTGTCGATTTCGCAGAAAATCAAGTCGACCGAAGAGAAATTGCGCCTGCGTCAACTCATCGAGAGCATCAAGCCAAAGAATTTCGGCGTGATTGTGCGTACCTCGGCTGAGAATAAAAGGGTGGCGGAACTCAACAACGAGATGAACACCCTGGTGAGATGCTGGGAAGAGACAATTGAAAAATTGCAGAAATCCGAGTCGCCGGCGCTCCTCCACGAAGAGGATAGCCGCGCCGTAGGCATCATCCGCGACGTGTTCAGCCCGTCGTTTGAAAATATATTTGTGAACGATGCGGAAATCTACTCGCAGATTTTCAATTATGTAAGCCTTATCGCTCCCGAGAGAAAGGAGGCCGTCAAACTCTATGCCAAGGACGAGCCTATCTTTGATTTCTACAACATCACAAAGCAGATAAAGTCGTCGTTCGGCAAAGCAGTGTCGTTCAAGTCGGGTGCCTACATCATCATTGAGCACACCGAAGCGCTGCACGTAATCGACGTGAACTCCGGCAACCGTAACCGCAATGTTGAGAATCAGGAAGAAAATGCTCTCGACGTTAACCTCCGTGCTGCCGACGAGATTGCACGCCAGTTGCGCCTTCGCGACATGGGCGGCATCATCGTGATTGACTTTATCGACATGGCTACTGCTGAGCATCGGCAGAAACTCTATGACCACATGCGCGAGGTGATGAACAACGACCGTGCGCGCCACAACATCTTGCCGCTGAGCAAGTTCGGACTGATGCAGATTACCCGCCAGCGCGTGCGTGCCGCTCTCGACATCGAGACGCTGGAGAGTTGCCCGTCGTGCTACGGCAAGGGTCTGGTGCAACCGTCAATTCTCTTCACCGACCGTCTGCACGAAAAGATTGACTATGTGGTCAACACTCTAAACAAACAGGATTTTGTGCTCTATGTGCATCCTTATGTTTATGCCTACATTAAGCAAGGCTTCTTTAAGTCGATTTACCGCAGTTGGAGAAGTGAATACGGCAAGAAATTTAAGGTCGTGGCAAACCAGGCGCTGGCTTTCCTTGAATACAAGTTTATCGACAGCGACCGCAAGGAAATTGACGTGACCGACAACAAGGACTCTGGCAAGAGTTCTGACGAAAAGAAAGCAAGCAAGAGCAAGCGCGCTTCAAAAGAAGATTAAGAAAACTCTTGAAAAGAACCGAAGGGGTCGCCATCGCGCGACCCTTTTTTGTTGCACGTCGGTGTAGCCGTTTCGGGGATTTTTTCTAAATTTGTGGGTAATAACAGTAAAGACAAACTCATTGGCAAACGATTCAGGCAAACAATATCGCAACGTTGTGAAGTATGTGAGTTGCTTCGGCGGCGTGCAGGGGCTCAACATTCTGGCTGCCCTTGTGCGCAACAAGATTGCTGCCGTGCTGCTCGGCCCGGCAGGGCTGGGTCTGATGTCGCTCTACAACACTGCCGTGAAGTTTGTGACCGATGCGCTCAACCTCGGACTGCCAGTTAGTTCCGTGCGCTATCTCGCCGAATGTAGCGACGACAAGGCGGCGCAGCAGATGGTGCGCACGGTGCGTTTTTGGAGCCTGCTCACTGCCGTAGTGAGCGTGGCGGTGTGCGCCGTGTTGTCGCCAGTGTTTAGTTACTTCTATTTCGGCGTCATTTCCCGTTGGCTTGAATTTCTGTGGCTTGCTCCCGTCTGTGCTTTGACACTTCTTGCTTCGGGCGAGTTGGCATTGCTCAAGGGTATGCGGCGGCTCAGGGAGGTGGCAACGCAGTCGGTCGCCAATGCGCTACTTTGCATCGTGGTCACTCTGCCATTCTTCTGGCTATGGGGCATCGATGGCATCCTGCCTGCCGTCATTTCGGCTGCTGTGGCTGCTTTGGCAACTGTCGGTTGGCACTCTCTTCGCCTGTTTCCTTACCGCCTGCCGTCGTCGATGTCAACTGCCATCAGGGATGGTGCTGGTATGGTGAAACTCGGACTGGCTTTTGTGTTTGCTGGCATCCTTGGCGCAGGCGTGGAACTCGCCGTGCGGGCGTTTATCTCCAACTATGGCTCGGTCGACGATGTGGGGCTGTACAATTCTGGATATATGCTCACTGTGACCTACGCTTCGCTTGTGTTTGCCTCGATGGAAACGGACTTCTTTCCTCGCTTGTCTGCTGTAAACCATGATGTGGAGGAAAGTAACGCAGTGGTGAACCGTCAGATTGAGGTGTCGGTTGTTTTGCTTGCTCCGATGCTTGTCGCGTTTATGGCGGCATTGCCCATAATCATTCCGATGCTCTATTCTGGCAAGTTCCTGCCAGCCATCGGGATGGTGCAGTTTGGCGTGATAGCCATGCTTCTGCGTGCGGTGGCATTGCCCGTTGAATATATGTCGCTTGCAAAAGGCAGGTCGTGGATTTATCTGTTCACTGAGGCAGTCTATGACATTGTTGTGGTTGGCGCAATCCTTGTGGGCTACGTTGCGTGGGGTCTTTCTGGCGCTGGTCTTGGACTGCTCGCCGCCGCAGTGCTCAATCTACTGCTTGTATTGTCTGTCTGCCGTCACTATTATGGATTGCGTTTGGAGCGGAGTGCAATGACAGTGTTTGCTGTGCAGACTGTTCCGCTTGTCGCTTCCTATTTTGTGTCGGCATTTGTCAGTGGCATTTGGTTCTGGCTCGCCACTGCCGTCTGTCTGGCTTTTTCGGCACTTGTTTCGTGGCGGCATTTGGAGCGCAATGCTGGTATAATCGCCTCGCTGAAGGCTAAATTCAGAAGAAAAAGAGATGAAGATATCGATTCTGACAGCGGTCTATAACACTGCTGGCTATCTGCCGCAGTGCATTGAGTCGGTGCTGGCGCAAACCCATGCCGACTGGCAGATGGTGTGTGTCGACGACGGCTCTACCGATGGCTCGCTTGAGATACTTGAAAGGTATGCTGCCAAGGATTCTCGCATCAAGGTTCTTCACAAGGCACACAACGAAGGTCAGGCGAAAGCCCGCAATGAGGCATATCTCCATACTGATGGCGACATCGTGATGATGCTCGACAGCGACGACTGGCTCGCCCCCGATGCGCTGGAGAAGATCGCCGATGCGTTCAATGCCGATGCAGAAGTGGACAGCGTGCTACTCAAAGTGCTGCTTTGGCATTCGGATGCCGACGTGCAACAGTTCCGCAACGAGGTCAGCCACACCATCAGCGGCCATGAGGCTTTCCATTTAAGTCTATCGTGGCGCATCCATGGCGTCTACGCCTCGCGCCGCATCGTCTATGAGCATAATCCTTACGATGATTCTCTACATTCGTTCAGCGACGACAACACCACCCGTTTCCACTATCTCGACAGCCGCAAGGTGGCATTCAGCGATGCTGCCTACTTCTATCGTCAGCGCCATGGGTCGGTGACGCATAAGGCTGGATTGACGCGGTTTCTATTGTTACAGTCGTTGCTGAATATGAAAGAGGATTTGTCTGTCGATAGCCGTGTAACACAGGATGACATTGCGGAACTCAACCGCTATATCTGGCACAACATCCAAGGCGCATATATGTACTATTACGCTTGCCGTCGCCGTTTCTCGGTTGCCGACAGGCGAGAGGCAAGCCGCACTCTTCGTCGCTACCACAAGGAAGCATCGACTTTCGGAATTTCTTTATCGGAACATCTGCGCTTCGGCTATTCACCAATCAAATGGTGTCCAGTGCTTTATCGGCTTCAGATGTGCGCATTTACACATATCCGCCGCCTTGTGGGGCTCGACAAGCACCGCTACGATTAGTGGCTGTTGCGCAAAGCATTGTGCAGTAGGTTGGTGAACTGGTAATTTTTCAATCCCCAGCGTGGCGAGATTAGCAGATTGTCGGGCGATTGCGATACGAAACGCTCAATGGCGATGTCTTTTCTCAGGCGGTCCACAACCTTTACACACAGACTGATATATTCCTCTGCCGTCCATTGGCGGATGGAAACCTCGCCGGCTGCCACCTGTCGGGCAAGGCGAGTGCCGCGAATTATCTGTAATTGGTGCAGTTTGATGGTGTCGATGGGCAGATGCGAGCAGCAGTCAATGGAGCGGAGCATATCGTCTTCTGTCTCGCCAGGCAGTCCGAGAATAAGGTGCAGACCGCAGGGAATGCCTGCCGCATGGGTGCGGGCTACGGCATCTACCGTGTCCGCCCAAGTGTGTCCGCGGTTGATTGTGGCAAGGGTATCGTCGTTGGCTGTTTCCGCTCCGTATTCCACCATCACGAAAGTGCGTTTCGACAATTCTTTGAGATAAGCCAACAAATCATCTGGCATGCAGTCGGGGCGTGTGCCAATGATTAAGCCGACCACATCTGCGCAGCCTACTGCCTCCTCGTAGAGCGATTTCAGATGTTCAAGTTCGCCGTAGGTGTTGGTATAAGCCTGAAAATAAGCCAAAAACTTCATTTCGGGGTACTTCTTGCCGAAGAAATTCCGTCCCTTGTCGATTTGCTCCTTTACCGATAGCGACGGACGGCAGTATTCAGGGTTGAATGTCTGGTTGTTGCAGTATGTGCAGCCGCCTGTTCCCTTCTTTCCGTCGCGGTTGGGGCATGTGAAACCTGCGTTAATGGCAATTTTCTGCACTTTGAAATTGGGAAACCAATCGTGCAGAAAGTCGGCAAAGTCGCGGTATGGCTTGTCCATCGTTATAGGCGCGTGGATTTGTTGAGCAAATACATGTCGAGCAGCGTCATAGCAGCCATTGCTTCAACCACTGGCACCGCCCTCGGCAGCACGCACGGGTCGTGGCGTCCTTTGGCTTTGAGAATGGTAGGGTTACCGTCGGCATCCACGGTCTCAACGTCGCGGAGCAAGGTGGCTACGGGTTTGAACGCCACGCGGAAATAGATGTCCTCGCCGTTAGAGATGCCGCCCTGGATGCCACCTGAATTGTTCGTCGCAGTGCGGATTTTGCCGTCGGTGGCAATGAAATTGTCGTTCATTTCGCTGCCGCGGTTGCCCACGCCGTCAAAGCCCATGCCGTATTCAAAACCTTTGGCAGCATTGATTCCCATCATGGCGTATGCCAAGCGAGCGTGGAGTTTGTCGAAGACTGGCTCACCCAGTCCTACGGGCGCACCCTTTACAACGCAAGTCACTGTGCCGCCGATGGTGTCGCCGTCGCGGCGCACCTCGTCAATGAGCGCATACATCCGTTTAGCCATTTCGGCATCAGGGCATCGCACGGCATTGGTTTCAATCAGCGACGGATCGTATTTGCGGTAGTCCTTGTCCAAGGCGAGGTCGCCCACCTGCGAAGTATAGGCATAAATGCTTATGCCGAGTTGTTCGAGTGCCTGACGGGCGAATGCGCCGCCCACCACGCGGGCAATGGTTTCGCGAGCCGACGAGCGACCGCCTCCGCGGTGGTCGCGAAGTCCGTATTTCATCGTGTATGTGTAGTCGGCGTGCGATGGGCGGAACGTCTGGCGGATGTTTCCGTAGTCTGCCGAATGCTGGTTCTCGTTTTCAACGACAAACCCAATCGGCGTACCGGTTGTCTTCCCCTCAAACAGTCCTGACAGCACTTTCACCCGGTCGGCTTCTTTGCGTGGAGTTACGATTGCCGACTGTCCTGGACGGCGGCGATCGAGTTCGTGTTGCACCTTGTCGAGGTCGATGGCAATGCCTGCCGGCATACCGTCAATTACTCCGCCAATAGCAGCGCCGTGCGATTCGCCAAACGACGTAAGTCGGAAGATTTCACCAAAGTTGTTCATTGTCATCGGGTTTGTTTGTCGTTATAGTGAGGTCGGCTGTCGAAGCGCCAACATAGTCAATTAAATCTTTAGGGGCAATTTTGAGTTGCAGTCCGCGCACCCCAGCACTCACATAGATATAGTCGAAGTCGAGGCATGTGGAGTGAAAAAACGTTGGAAACGGTTTCTTCATTCCGATAGGGGAGCAACCGCCGCGGATATAGCCAGTTGTAGGCAACAATTCCTTCATGTGGAGCATTTCCGCCTTTTTGTTGCCCGACACCTTCGCCGCTTTCTTGAGGTCCACCTCCATGCACCCCGGCACAACGCATACAAAATGCTTCGTCTTGTCGCCGGTTAGCACGAGTGTCTTAAACACTTGGTTGATGTCTTCTCCAAGTTGGTCGGCAATGTGCTGTGCACCAAGGTCAGTTTCGTCGACCACATAGGGCACGAGTTCATATTTTATTTTGGCGCGGTCAAGTAGTCTTGCCACGTTGGTCTTTCCAATTCCCGCCATAGATAAAATCTTTTTCATTCACTGCAAAATTACACAAAAGAACTGTGTTTTTTGCTTAATTTTGTTGCAGATTTTGCAATTGCTATGAACATTAAATCCGGAACTGAAGATTTATTGGCAATGATTCGCAACGGGCAATCGATGTCCGCCATGCAGAAGGTGCGCCTCGCCGTGATGCTAAGCGTGCCCGCCGTGGTGGCGCAGTTGTCGTCGATTGTGATGCAATATATTGATGCCTCGATGGTTGGTAGCCTTGGCGCTGATGCTTCGGCGTCGATAGGTCTTGTTTCCACCACTACTTGGCTGTTTGGCGGACTTCTCAGCGCTGCGGCATCGGGCTTTTCCGTGCAGGTGGCTCACCGCATCGGCGCGAACGATATGCGTGGCGCCAACCGTGTGATGCGTCAGGGCGTTGTTGCGGTGCTCGCCTTTAGTCTGGTCATTGCGGCTATCGGTGCAGCCATTAGTTTTCCTTTGCCGCGGTGGCTTGGCGGCAGCGAGGCCATTTGGCACGATTCTTCGCGCTATTTTCTTATCGTGTCTTGCTTCTTGCCAGCGTTGCAGATGGAGTTTCTGGCTTGTGGCATGCTCCGTTGCTCTGGCAATATGCATGTGCCGAGCATGGCGGGCGTGGTGATGTGCATCCTTGATGTGATACTCAATTTCTTCCTGATTTTTCCTACACGCACTGTGCCGCTGTTCGGCATCGGAGTGACAGTCCCCGGCGCTGGATTGGGCGTGGAAGGCGCTGCTCTTGGCACAGTCTTTGCAGAAGTTATAGTAGTGGCATGGCTGATGTGGTATTTGCGTTTCCGCTCTGTCCAGTTGCGGCTTTCCACCTTG
>CAVAPE010000014.1:8591-38568 GCA_963590405.1 Eubacterium sp. CAG:180
TGACGTGGAGTTTCGCCAAAATCACTGTCGGCATGGGCATGGCGGTGATGGCTTTGATGGGCGTACTGATGTATGTGGCTGCGCCCGAGATTATTGGCATGATGACGCCTGTCGAGGAGATCCGCCAACTTGGCACGATGGCGCTGCGCATTGAGGCATTTGCCGAACCGATGTTTGCCGCTTCGATAGTGGCTTACGGTGTGTGCGTAGGTGCTGCCGACACGCTGAAGCCGTGCGTGATGAATTTCCTGAGCATCTGGATGGTACGGCTTACTCTGGCAGCATGGCTTGCGCCGACAATGGGCTTGAAGGGTGTTTGGATTGCGATGTGCGTCGAATTAACGTTTCGCGGGTTGATTTTCCTCGGTCACCTTTCACTTCGCCGTTGGCTAAAGGTGGCAGACAGGTAATAAAGGTTATAACTCAGGTGATGCAGGTAGCGCCGCATCGGTTTGATTGATTTAATTTTGCAGTATGACAAACAATAAAGATAAAACAGGCAAATCAATGCAACTTATCAAGGATGCAGAATTTGGAGGCGAGCGACCTCTCTTTGAATCACACAACCTTCATCTCGACAATGTGGTGATTCGTGAAGGGGAGTCTGCACTGAAGGAGTGCAGCAACATTGTCGCTACAAACTGCCGTTTCGAGGGCAATTATCCGTTCTGGCACGTGCACGGTTTCACTATCAAGGATTGCTTTTTCGCCGTTGGCGGACGTAGCGCTTTGTGGTATTCTGACCATCTGAAGATGACTGACACCCGCATCGAGGCACCGAAGATGTTTCGTGAGATGTCGGGCATCGACATAGAGAACGTGGAAATGACGGATGCCGACGAGGTGTTTTGGCGCTGTGCGTCAATCCGTGCAAAAAATCTCAAACTGCATGGCGGCACTTATCCTTTTATGTTCAGCCACCACATTATCATTGACGGACTTGTTTCCGACAGCAAGTATGTTTTCCAATATGTCAAGAATGTAGAACTCCACAATGCCAAAATCACAACGAAGGACGCTTTTTGGGAGGTGGAAAACGTGACTGTCTACGACTCCGTGCTTGATGGCGAGTACCTTGGCTGGCATTCGCGCAACTTGCGCCTTGTCAACTGCCATATCTCTGGCGAACAGCCGCTTTGCTATGCCGACAACCTCGTGCTTGAAAACTGCACTTTCGACCAGTCGTGCGACCGTGCATTTGAGTATAGCACTGTCAATGCCACCATCGTGGGCGGTATCGGCGGCGTGAAGAATCCACGTTCGGGCAGAATCGTGGCTGACGATTTCGGCGAAGTGATTATTGATGAAAACATCAAGGGACCTGCTGATTGCCAGTTGATTTTGAGAAACAAAGAATAATTTCCTATGAAATACGATTTCGACGAGATAGTGCCGCGCCGTGGCACAAATTCCTATAAGTGGGACAGTGCAAAGGATGCCGACGTGTTGCCAATGTGGGTGGCTGATATGGATTTTCGCACAGCACCTGCCATCATTGATGCCTTGCAGAAGCGTGTGGCTCACGGCATTTTCGGCTATACGCAAGTGCCCGACGAATACTATGATGCCGTAATCAATTGGTTCAGTCGCCGCCATGGATGGACCATCAATAGGGACTGGATGCTCTACACCTCTGGCGTGGTACCAGCAATATCGGCTGTGATCAAGGCTATTACCGAGCCTGGCGACAACGTGCTGGTGCAGACTCCTGTCTACAACTGCTTCTTCTCGTCAATCCGCAACAATGGATGCAATGTTGTTAGGAGTTCGTTGCTGCGCGAGGGTGACACTTATGTTATGGATTTTGACAATCTTGAGCGTAAGGCTGCCGACCCACGCACCAAGGTGATGCTCCTTTGCAATCCGCATAATCCCGTTGGACGTGTGTGGACGCGCGACGAACTGACGCACCTGGGTAATATCTGTATGAAAAACGGGGTAACTGTCGTGTCGGATGAAATCCATTGCGAACTGGTCTACCCGGGGTATGAGTACACTCCGTTCGCTTCTTTGTCGGAGGCGTTTCTACATCGGTCGGTTACGTGCTTCTCGCCGAGCAAGGCTTTCAACATTGCCGGACTGCAGATTGCCAACATCGTGTCATACGATGCCGACCTTCGCCGCCGCATCGACAAGGCTATCAACGTCAATGAGGTGTGCGATGTCAATCCGTTCGGTATTGAGGCGACTATTGCTGCCTACAACGAGGGCGAGGAGTGGTTGACGCAACTTATTGACTATCTTGGGGAAAACTACATAGCGATGAAGTCTTTCTGCGACGAGAATCTTCCCGATTTTCCGTTGACGAAACTCGAAGGCACTTACCTCGTTTGGATGGACTGCAGTGCACTTAAAATGAAATCTTCGTTATCCCTTGAAGATGAACTGCTTGACAATGCACATTTGTGGCTCAACGCTGGCTCAATGTATGGCATTGATGGCGATAAATTTATGCGCTGGAACATTGCGTGTCCGCGCTCGCAAATGCTTGAGGGCCTTAGTCGGTTTAAGGACTACGTTGCTAAAATCTTACGCAAACAGGACGCGGCACGTTGATGTCCTGATTCGTGTCGGTCAGCAGACCTGTCTCCTGGTCGATTGCAAACACTTGGATGCAGTCGAGGTCACGGCTTGCGCATAGCAGATAGCGTCCGTTGGGCGTGATGGCAAAGTTGCGCGGATGGCGTGCAGTAGGTTGGTAGCCGACGTATTTCAACAGTCCTGTCTTTTGGTCAATACTGAAAATCGTAAGTCCATCGTTGCGCAGACGATTGGATGAATAGAGAAATCGTCCGTCGGGGGAGATGTGGATGTCCGCTGCTCCGCGGGCATTGATGTTGTTACTTCTGATGGTCTGTAGTTCAGTGAGATGTCCGTCGCGATAGCCAAACACAATCACTTCGTCCGACAGTTCGGTAACGAGATAGGCGTGGCAACCGTCGGCATCAAAGGTTATGTGCCGCGGCCCAGAACCAGCCTTTACGTGGGTTGTCTCGACAATAGTCGGGCGTTCAGCCGCTTCTGTGCTAAGCGTGTAGATGCAGTCGTTACCAAGGTCGCATGCCACGAGATATTTCTCGTCAGGAGTGGGTATTACGCAATGCAGATGGGCAGACTGTTGGCGGTCCTTGTCGGGAGCAGGTCCGATGAGTGGAAAGTCAAGACGTGTAGTCTTGTTCTGGAAACTGCCGTCGTCGTTGAGATAAAATTCTGTGACACTTCCGCCCGTGTAGTTGGCTGAAAACACATGCTTGCCGTCGGTCGACAGGTTGCATGGCGCTTTGCCTCCCGTCGGAAGGGTGTTGAGTCTCTTCAGGGGCTTGTCGATGCCGCAATACTCGAACGCCACCACCGCATCTTTATCGCTTCCCGTCTCGTCAACAGCATAGACGATGCTATTGTCCTCCGAAAAGATTACAAACGAGGGGTTGGTCGCTTCGGTCGTCGCCGTGAGTTCGGCAATGCCTGTTTCCTGATTGAAGCGATAACTGTAAATGCCGGCGCTTGTCGTGTCGGTATATGTGCCAACGAGCATTGGCAACCATGCATGGGTAGGCATGGCTGCCAAGTTCATTATGGCCATTGTCGATAGTCCACAAAGAGTTATTGACATCGTTTTGGTTTTTTAGTCGTTCATTGAGAGCAGGAGTTCCTCGTTGCTGCGGGTCTTCTCCATACGGTCTTTGATAAATTCCATCGCCTCGATTGGAGTGCGGTCGGAAAGGAAGCGGCGGAGAATCCACATGCGGTTGATGGTGTCCTGATTGAGCAGAAGGTCGTCGCGGCGTGTGCTCGACGAGATGATGTCGACGGCAGGGAAGATGCGTTTGTTCGACAATTTGCGGTCGAGTTGCAACTCCATGTTGCCCGTACCCTTGAACTCCTCGAAGATTACTTCGTCCATCTTCGAACCAGTCTCAATCAAGGCAGTGGCAATGATTGTGAGTGAGCCGCCGTTCTCAATGTTGCGGGCAGCACCGAAGAAGCGTTTAGGCTTCTGGAGGGCGTTGGCATCAACACCACCGGTGAGGATTTTGCCCGATGCTGGAGACACGGTGTTGTAGGCGCGTGCCAAGCGGGTGATGGAGTCGAGAAGGATAACAACATCGTGTCCGCACTCAACCATGCGTTTCGCCTTTTCGAGTACGAGGCCAGCAATCTTCACGTGGCGCTCTGCTGGCTCATCGAAGGTCGAAGCAATGACTTCGGCATTCACGCTGCGTGCCATATCGGTTACTTCCTCAGGACGCTCGTCGATGAGGAGGATAATCATATAGGTTTCCGGGTGGTTTTCTGAGATGGCGTTGGCAATGTCCTTGAGGAGGATTGTCTTACCAGTTTTTGGCGGTGCCACAATCAGTCCGCGCTGACCTTTGCCGATAGGCGAGAACATGTCGACAATACGTGTCGAGATGTTGCAGGTCTTGGGGCTTGAGGTAAGGTCGAACTTCTCGTCAGGGAAGAGCGGCACGAGGTGCTCAAATGGCACGCGGTCGCGCACAAACTCGGTGCTTCTGCCGTTGATAGAGTCAACGCTGCACAGTGGGAAGAATTTTTCGCCCTCTTTTGGTGGACGGATAGAACCTTCAACCACGTCGCCAGTCTTCAAGCCGTTTTGCTTGATTTGCGACTGCGATACGTAAATATCGTCGGGCGACGATAGGTAGTTGTAGTCGGATGAACGCAGGAAGCCGTAGCCGTCGGGCATCACTTCAAGCACGCCCACGCCTTTGATAATTCCGTCGAAGTCGTAGAGCGGCTGCTGAGGTTGTTGGCGTTGTTGCTTGTTGTTGCGCTGTTGTTGTTGCTGTTGCTGTTGGCGGCGGTTGCCTTTCTGGTTCTTAGGCTGCTGTTGTTGTGCCTGTTGCTGGCGTGGCTCGTTTTGCTGAGCCTGTTCGCCGTTGTCGGCTTGTACCTGCTGTTGGCGTTGTGAGCGTGGCACGAACTTCTGTGCACCGTTGCTGAATGGGAAGAATGAACTGAAGCCGTTGTCGGGCTTCTTTGCTGGCTCGGCAGTCTTCGCTTCTGGCGCCTCTGCTGGTTCTGTAGTCGCAGTTGTTGAAGTCTCTTCTTTCGGCTCAGTTGCTTCAGCCTTTTCCGCCGTATTTTCAGTAGGTTGCGCTTCGAAAATCGACAGTTCGGTAGGCTTTGCTGCTTCTGCCGTAGGTACTTCAGTCGGAGCGGTTGTTGTCTCCGTGGCAACTGCGGTAGCCTCTTCCGCTACCTTTGCTTCGGCATCTTTCTTCTTTGAAGTGCGTTTTTGTGCCGGCTTTTTGGGTTCGGCTTTTTTCTTGTCCTCAGCAGCGGCTGGCACTGCTTCGGCTGCAGGAGTGAGATTGTCTTGTGGCTTTTCTTCCTTTTTGCTTGCTTTGGCTTTGGCAGCAGGCTTTTCCTCTTTTTCTTTGACCGGTTTCTCGGCTGGCTGCTTCTTAGTTCTGCCTTTGCCCTTTTTTGCCTCTACTTTCGACGCCGTTTCCTTGGCACGGTTGATGGCCTGCTCGTCAAGAATTGTGAAAATTAGGTCTTGGGTAGCCATTTTGTCGGCTTTCTTGATGTCGAATGCTTTGGCAATTTCTTGCAGCTGTTCAGGAGTTGCTGCATTTAATTCCTGTAAGTTGTACATATCGTGTATGTTGAATATTGCGATAATGAATCAGCGTCTGGACCCCAGATGCGATTTTTAGAATTTATTTTCTGAAAAAAGTATAGGATGTGTGATTATTGGCGGCTGATAGATTGTAAATAAGGAAGACCGCCCTTAATCCATTGCAAAGATAAATCGAAATTTTTAAAGTGCAAAAAACAATGCCCCAAAAATGGGGCATTGCACTATATTTTGTCATCAAAAGCGATTATTCGCCGTATTCTTCGAGGTAGGCTTCGCACGCAGCCTTCAGTTCAGCGTACCATTCTTTGCCGAAGCGGCGAGTGAGAGGCCCTTCGAGAAACTGGTAGAGGCGGATGTGGTTTTTGCGTCCCATCACTTCCGCTGCTTTGCAGATTTTCCAGCGGTGGTAGTTCACTGCCGTGAAGTCGGGAAACTCTTGCAGCCGTGCTGGGTAGAGATGGCAGGAGATGGGCTTGTAGAAGTCGGTGCGGCCTTCGCGGTAGGCTTTTTCGATGGCGCAAAGACACATACCGTTGTTGCCGTAGCAGGTGAACACACAGTTTTTGCCGTCGACAATCGATGTGACGAGGTCGCCTTCTTCATCGACATAGCCCACGCCTTGTTCCTCAATCACCTGTTTTGCCTGTGGCAGAAGGTCGTCCCACACGATGGGGAGGATTTCCTTGATTTTCTTGTATTCCTCTTTCGTGATAGGAGCACCGGCGTCGCCTTCGATGCAACATTCGCCCAAACACTTGTCAAGGTCGCAGCAGAAAAACTGCTCAATGAGGTCAAGACTGACCAATGCGTTCCCGATTTCCAGCATAGTTACTTCTTCTGTTTCCATTTTGTCTGCGAAATTAATCTATTTAGGAATTAAATGCAAAACAGAGTGCTGAAATGTGTTTTAAAACATGCAAAAAAAATCGCTCAAAAACGCCGTTTGTTGTTATATTTACAACGCAAAAATTCTAAACTATTAAAGCCCTTTTAGATACTATGATGTTAACTGTAATTATCGTAGCCGTCTTTCTCATTGGATATGCTTGCATAGCACTTGAAAGCGGTTTGAAAATCAACAAGACTGCGACCGCCTTGTTGATGTGTGTAGTGTGCTGGTCGCTCTATATGGTCGGTTGTCCGGACTATGTGAAGGAGTTTCATGCCGACGATTTCTCAAGGTTTTTCTCGGCCTTCGGTCTCGACGACACTGTTGCCGCTGCCCGCCAGTATGTGACGCAGGGTATCCTGCTCAGCCATCTTGGTGATGCCTGCGAAATCCTGTTCTTCCTGATGGGTGCAATGACGATTGTTGAGGTGGTCGACACCAACGGCGGCTTTGTCTTTGTGCGCGACCGTCTGCGCACATCGGGTAAGCGCTCGCTGCTTTGGCGCATCGTGCTCATCACGTTCATCCTGTCGGCTGTGCTCGACAATCTCACCACGAGTATCGTGATGATTATGGTGCTCCGCAAACTTGTGCAGGACCGCAACGACCGTATGATTTACGCCTCACTGATTATCCTCGCTGCCAATAGCGGTGGCGCGTTCTCACCAATCGGTGATGTCACTACAATCATGCTTTGGATTAAGGGTAACATCACTTCCATCGGTGTTATTAAAGAGGTGCTCCTCCCGGCATTGGTTTCGATTGCCGTGCCTACATTCCTTCTGCAGTACAAACTCAAAGGACGCTTGGCTGACATTGACGACAGTGCCGACACAACCAAGACTGCCTTGACCCATGGGCAGCGTGTCACTGTGTTTATCGTCGGCGTGGGTGGCTTGATGTTTGTGCCGTTCTTCCGCACTCTCACTGGCTTGCCTCCGTTCATGGGCATCCTCTTTGTGCTTGGCATCGTTTGGGTGCTTACGGAGATTTTCTTGAGAGAGTCGCACGAGGCGGAAGGCACAATGACTGGACGCGTGTCGAAAATCCTTCATAAAGTTGACCTTTCAACAATTCTTTTCTTCCTCGGCATCCTGATGGCTGTTTCAGCACTGAGCGAAATCGGCGTATTGTCGAATTTCGGAAAATGGCTCGAAAATGCCACCAACGGCAATGCCTACTTGGTTACTGGCGTTATCGGCGTGGTTTCGTCGATTGTCGACAATGTGCCTTTGGTTGCCGGATGTATGGGTATGTACGACATCGCGCCCGCAGCAGCGGCTGCTGCCGATCCGCAACTGCTGATGTTCGTGCAGGACGGTCCGTTCTGGCAACTGCTTGCCTACTGTGCCGGTGTCGGCGGAAGTCTGCTTATCATAGGTAGTGCTGCCGGCGTGGTTGTTATGGGACTTGAAAAGATTACCTTCGGATGGTACATGCGCCACATCTCTCTGATGTGCTTCGTCGGCTATCTTGCTGGTATCTTGGTCTACTGGCTGGAGCGCACATTCATATTTGTTTAAACTGATTGTCTATACGAAGGCTGCCGATGAGGAAAATATACACATCGGCAGCCTTTTTCGTGTGCGTTGCTGAAAGTTGTTGACTATTTTTTGCGCAAGAGCATTTCGCAGTTGGCGCAGTCGAAATCAAGCGTCATAGCAATGTTGCCAGAAACGAGCGAAAGGTTTTTGTCCCATTTCTTGCCTTCCGGGGTGCGGAGGCAGTGCCCGTATTCGCGGCGGAGACAGAAACGTGTGGTCATCAGCACATCGCCCACCTGTGCACCTCCAGTGGTTTCCATTGCTGGCGCGATTTCCTTTACTCCGTGTTCTTCGTAGAACTTCCTTGCAAGTCGATTCGACACGTTGTCGGCATAGGTCAGACGGTCGGTGATGTAGGTCTCCGCTTGCTCCTGTCGGCGGTGGTCGTAGTGGTGGCTCAGACGTATAGCGCGGTCAAGAGCGTCCACGGCATCGCGGCGGATTGCGGTAAGCACCGAGGCAGGGATGAAAATCATATTCGTGTCGCCGTTGTCGAGATGGCGCAGACGATAAACGGTGCTACCGAGTTTTGAGAAAACTTTCTGTCGGGCATTCGTCTGGTCGGTTTGTGCAGCAACTGTTTCTACTTCGTGGCGCACCACGGCGCGGTTGCCTCTGTCGTCGGCTATTTCAGTGGCTATGCCGCCAGCCACTTGCCAGCACCTGATGTCTACGTCGATAACTCTTGTTGCCGACTTCTCGCTGTCGAGGGCATCGGTAAATTGCTTGTCGAAATTCCTCCGTATTGGTGTGCCTTTGGCTATATGTATGCGCTCAAACGGCGTGACGCTATGACCGCCATACACGGAGTTGGCGCGGAAGCCAACGAGGTTGCCGTTGTCGAAATATATTAGTCCGTCGCCATTGGCTATCGTCTTTTGAGTGTCGACCACGATGGCGTTGCCGTGGACGGCTTTGACTTTGCCAAGGGGTTCGCCGATTGATTTCGGTGTGTCGGGCGACGACAATTTCCCAGGCTCTTTTCGCAAATCGAAGAAATAGTGGGTAAAGCCGCGGTTGAAACTCTTGGTTGCATCGGGGACGAAATCGTATTGGCAGTTGCCGTTGGCGCGTCGGCGATAAAGTTCGGGATGCATGGAGCATATCTCGTTGAGACGCTGGCTATAGTACGCCGTCACATTCTTCACGTAGGCTGCATCCTTGAGCCGTCCTTCAATTTTGAGTGATGATGCTCCAGCACCGAGCAACTGCTCCAGTCGGTCGGCTTGGTTGAAGTCGCGCAGCGAAAGCAGATGTTTTTGGTGGAACAGGGTGTTGCCGTTGCCGTCGATGAGGTCGTAGGGCAGACGGCACAACTGGGCGCATTCGCCGCGGTTGGCGCTGCGTCCGCGCAAGGCGCAACTGGCATGGCAGCGTCCGCTATAACTCACGCACAACGCTCCGTGGACGAAGCATTCCAGTGGCACGGTCGTTGCTTTGCGGATGCCGCTGATTTCTTCCATTGTGAGTTCGCGGGCAAGGACAATCTGCGAGAAGCCTACGGATTCAAGAAATCTGGCTTTTTCAGCAGTCCTCGTGTCGCACTGCGTGCTGGCGTGGAGCGCAATAGGGGGGATGTCGAGCCTAAGAATGCCCATGTCCTGCACAATCAGCGCATCGACATTGATGGCATAGAGGTCGCGGATTAGTCGCTCTGCGTCTTTCAACTCGTTGTCAAACAAGATGGTGTTGACGGTGGCATAGACGCGTGCGTTGAAGCGGTGGGCATAGTCAACCGCCCTTGCAATGTCGGCTACGGTGTTGCCTGCCGACGAGCGTGCGCCGAAGCGGTCAGGCCCGATATAAACGGCATCGGCGCCATGCTGGATGGCTGCGATTGCGATGTCTGCATTCTTGGCAGGCGACAGGAGTTCGATTGTGTGCGGTTGCTTCATCTTGTGCTATTTGATGTCGTGGATGTCGTATGGGGTCTCCTGGTAGACGAAATAGTTGAGCCAGTTGGAAAACAACAGGTTGGCATGGCTGCGCCAGCGCACCAATGGTCCTTTCTTCGGGTCATCGTCAATGTAGTAGTGGCTCGGCACGTGGGGATTCATGCCGCGCGCCAAGTCGCGGTGGTATTCGTAGTCGAGCGTCATCGGCGAATATTCTGAGTGTCCTGTTACGTAGATTTCACGTCCATTGCGAGCCATGATGATGTATACTCCGCTCTCGTCGCTTTCCGACACGATAGTCAATTCCTTGACTTTCAGTATGTCCTCTTTGCGCACCTCGGAATGTCGGCTGTGGGGCACATAAAACACGTCGTCGAAGCCGCGGAACAGTGGATTGTTTTTTTCGAGCACTCGATGCTCAAACACCCCAGAGAGTTTATGTTCGAGCACATGCTTTTTGATGCCGTAGTGATGGTAAAGTCCTGCAAGGGCAGCCCAGCAGATGTGCACAGTCGACGTGACGTGGGTGCGCGACCAGTCGAAAATTTCCTGCAGTTGAGGCCAATAGTCTACGGTCTCGAAATTCTGCATCTCGACAGGTGCACCAGTTACGATGAAGCCGTCGTAGTTGTTGTCCTTGATTTCGTTGAACGACTTGTAAAACTCTTCAAGGTGCTCCTTCGGCGTGTTGGTCCATTCGTGTCCGTCAGGAAGCACGAGGTCGAGTTCAATCTGCAACGGCGTGTTGGAGATGAGGCGGAGCAAGTCGGTCTCCGTCATCAACTTCAACGGCATGAGGTTGAGCACGGCGATGCGGAGCGGACGGATGTCCTGCGACGATGCCCGCTGCTCCTCAATGACAAATATGTTTTCTTTTTTGAGTTCTTCCACTGCGGGAAGTGTACTCGGTATGCGTACTGGCATAAGTCTTTTTATAGATTATTGTAGATTTCCATTGCTTCCTTGCGCCCAGCGTTTATCAGGTCGGGATAATGCGCATCGGAGTTGAACACCACTGGTATTGCCATTTCCTTCAATCGTCGGAAATAGCGTTCGTGGGGGAACAGCCGATGATGCTGAAACAATGATTTAGTGTTGATTTCCGCTACTACACCGCTCTCTTTGATTGCTTCCATCACTTCGGCAACGCGCTTCTGGTACCAGGGCTCGTCCTCAATGCCTGGTGCAAAATACGATGCGTTGAGCCCGATCTTGTCAAAGTGTCCGATTATGTCGAAGCCACCAGCGGCAATCATCTTCAAGGTCTGGTCGTAGAATGAGTTGACCACTCCTACGATGTCGTTGTCGAAAAATGTTGCCATCTTTACTTTAAACGACTCGAAGCGGCCGTCGGTGTCGACCATCGTTTCTCCGCTTGGCACAAAATGCACTGAGCCAATGCGGTAGTCGAGCGGAACGGTGTCGAAATAGGGGTTCGACGGCCCCCAGAAGTCGCCGAGATAGTCAATCTCCATCGAAGCGTAGAGCGCAACCTTGTCGGCATATTGTTCTTTCAGTCGGTTAAATTCTTCAAGATATTGGGCTACATCGGTTTCAGCCATATTGCACGGCGAATCGATGGGCACAGGGGAGTGGGGAGAGAACCCATAATGGGTGAACCCCTCCTCGGCAGCTTTCTGTGCAAATTCAGCCATCGCTGCATGTCCGTCGCAAAATTGCGTGTGGCTATGGAAGTTGTATAATTCCGATGTCTTTGCTATTTCTTGAAAATCAACCATATAAAATTGTTCAATTATTTGTCTATGGCACATTGCTCCGTCGAGCGGATGCGATTGTCTATGCGTGCCAGTTCGGTTGCGCCTTTGTCAACGGTGTTCTCCAGTTGGAGTATCGTAGACGCCAGTTTCTGCCGGCTGGTGCTGCCCGCTTTGGCGTAGGATGTGCGCAGTTCCTTAAGTTTAGCCTTGTTGTCGGCAAGTTGCTCTGCCATCTGTTCGCGCTTCTCCATCAGGCTCTTGGCTTCGTTGCTGAGAAATTGGTCGTAGCGAGTGTAGCGCACGCCGTTGGCTATGTAGAACGAAAATTCTTCGGCAGGCTTCTCTGTTTCGTTGCCCAACTCCTCAAGAGCGGCTTTCAGCGACGAATAGTCGGCATCGTCAGCCCATGTGTCCTTGATGCTATGCACGGCGGCGAGGTTGTAGATGTTGTCGTCGTCGCTGTCATAGTTCTCGCGCACGTCGTTGCGTTTGAACATGTAGATTGTCACCTTTCCGTCAATGCGGTTGCGATCCGATGCCCACCAGCCGATGCCTGTCATCTCGTCGATTACGTACATATAGTCGTCGTACGGCGAGTTGTAAGGCAGTCCGATGTTCTGTGGATTGAGATATTCGTTGGACGAAAAGTCCTTGCGCGACATGAAGATGTCGTAGCCGCCGATGCTCCCTTCGCCGTTGGAGGCAAAGTAAATGGTCGTGCCGTCGGTCATGACAAACGGATAGGCGGCATCGCCTTCTTCGTTGAGTTCGGCTGGCAGCAGAGTGGCGTGATCCCATTGACCATCGCCAAGACGGTAGGTTTCAGCCAATCGGTTCACTCCCACGGAGTCTTCCATCGACCACAGCATGCGTGTGCCTGATTGCGGAATGAACACTTCTGGGGTGTTGCATCGCAGGCTTTGCGGCAGGGCGTCGGCGGTGTTGAGCGTGCCGGTTTCCTTCGACAGTTTGTAGTATTTCAGAAACTCACTTTTGTCGACGTTGATGCTGTCGAAAATCTGTATCTTCTCAACGCTGTTGAGCATCTCATTTACGCGTTTGAGTTTGTTGTAGCCTTTTTCGGCAGTTTCCGATAGGGTAGACTCTTTGCCGCCCAGGCGCTCTACGAAAACGTCGGTGTAGTCTGTCATCTTCTCGTAGTCCATCTTCTCAAGAGCATACTGCGCAAGATAGCGTGCTGCGTCGGTCACGTTCTTGGCATACGCAGTTTCGAGATATTTCTTAGCCTCTTCCTTATGCCCAGTCTCGTAGAGACAGGCACCATACCATTGGTTGTAACTGGCATTGCCGGGGTTCTTCTTTGCTAAGTCGGCAAAAGTGGGCAACGCTCTTTCAAACAAGCCGTCGTTGTAGTATTTCTTGGCCTGCTGCAGCGTTACTGCGGCATTCATTGCCGAGCACCCAACGAGGGCGATGCTGAGAATTAAGGCTTTCTGTTTCATAGTCTTTGTCCTTTTTTATGAAAACATTTTGTTTATTTCGTCGAACGTGAGTGTCGTGATGATTTTCTTGCCGTCGGGCGTTAGGCTCGCTTCTTTGCTCTTGAAAAGCGATGCCAGCAGGGAGTCAGTCTCGCTGGCAGTGAGTTTGCGACCGTAGCCTATGGCTGCAGCGCGAGCCGACGACAGGGCTATGCGTTCGCTCACTCGCTTCGTCACCGTCAGTCCGCCATTGACGGCAGAGTCAACTACATCGAGAATCAGTTCCTTGACATCAACATTGTCGAGGCAAGCAGGGACGGCATTGACAGCCCACGAACAGTCGCCGAGAAACGACAGTTCGAAGCCCATCTTTTCCATCTCTGGCTTGAGTTCGTCGAGTATGAGGTTTTGTGCCGTTGACAGTTTGATTACCTCCTGAAATAGCACCTTCTGCGACTCAATGGCATTGGTGTCGGTCGAGGCTATCAGTTTGTCGAAAAGCACACGGATATGCGCGCGATGCTGGTCGATGAGCATCAGCCCGTTGGTGCCAGGCACGAGGATATATTTGTTCTTCAGTTGGGTGTATGCTCCGCCGCTGTATGCCATTTCGTCCTGAAACGGATTTGGTGTTGCTGTCTGCATGGGGGCTTGCGCACTGTCGTTGCCGATGGCTGAGGAGGCAATCACGTGCTGAAGACTTTCGTTGCGCTTCTGCTCAAAGTTTTGGTAGAGCGCATCCCAGTTGTTGAGTTGCGAGTCTACGATGCGATGGCGTGGCTCGGTGCTTTGTCCGCCGCCGATTGCCGATGTCCTCATCCCTGATGCTGCAGAAGAAGTCCTGCTCTTCGTCTGCGTGAACGGGTTGTAGGTTGGGTCAATATCAATCTTTGGCATCGAAATATCCCCAGTTTCGCCCACAGGAATTTCTACGGCACCTTCTGTGTCGAACTCGATAGTAGGCACGGCGCTGAATTTGCCGAGCGTCTCCTTGACAGCGGCAAACAGAATCTGCCAAATCACCTGCTCGTTCTCGAATTTTATCTCGCTCTTCGTCGGGTGGATGTTCACGTCAATGGTGTTGGGGTCGACAACGAAGTGCAGAAAATAGTTCGGCTGCTCGTCGGCAGGTATGAGTTGGTCGAAGCACTGCATTATTGCCTTGTGGAAATATGGATGGCGCATGTGGCGACCGTTGACAAAGAAATATTGCAGATAGTTGCGCTTGCGGGCATTCTCTGGACGGGTAACGAAGCCGAAGATTTTCACAACTGATGTTTCTGCCTCAATCGGTATCATCTGTTCGCTCAGCGACTTGGCAAACAGCGACACTATGCGCTGCTTGAAAGAATCGCCCTTCATCAGTTGATACATGAGGTTGCCGTTGTGGGAGAGTTTAAACTCTGTCTGGTAGTTGACCAACGCCAGTTTTTCAAATTCCCGCACGATGTTGCTGAGTTCCACAGAATTGCTTTTCAAGAACTTACGGCGTGCAGGAACGTTGAAAAATATGTTCTTAATCATGAAATTGCTGCCAGCAGGGCAGAAGTCTGGCTCCTGCGACTCGCATTGCGAAGCACTGATGCAGAGGTGCGTGCCCATAGCAGCGTCGGCCTTGCGTGTGCGCAGTTCCACTTGCGCGATAGCGGCAATCGATGCCAATGCCTCTCCTCGG
This sequence comes from Eubacterium sp. CAG:180, assembly GCA_963590405.1. GTDB lineage: Bacteria > Bacteroidota > Bacteroidia > Bacteroidales > Muribaculaceae > Limisoma. Next base: position 23,363 of record CAVAPE010000014.1, read on the forward strand.
AAGCCCATGGTGTGGAGCGCAAAGAGGTCGTCGGCTTTCTGTATCTTTGATGTGGCGTGGCGCTCAAACGACAGGCGGGCATCGGTTTCCGACATGCCTGAGCCGTTGTCAATCACCTGAATAAGCGTGCGACCGGCATCCTTGAGCACAATCTCTATCGAGGTTGCCCCGGCGTCAATCGCATTTTCCACGAGTTCCTTGATTACCGATGCGGGGCGCTGTATCACCTCGCCGGCGGCAATCTGGTTGGCCACGGAGTCGGGAAGTAGTCTTATAATGTCTGACATATACTTATTCTTGCTTTCTAATTTTGTTCTTCTCTGATTCTCGTCACAGGCGCAACGGTCTCTGGCGAACTCAATAGGTCGCGTTGCTCGTCGGGTATGTCGAGCAGGTCGTAGCGGTCCTTTGGTCGGATGTTGCCGTACCACTGAAACCCTTTCAGATAGTACTGCGATTTCTTTGCCAAAAACAGCGGCGTCACCTTGCCTGTCACGTCAGGCCAAAGGTTGAGTTTCTCCATCTGCTGGTTCTTGAGCATCACCTTTAGGAAACTGCCTTCTGCCTCTACGAGTTTGTTGTAGGTAGAGTCCTTTTCCTGTGGCAGCATTATTGCCATCACATTGCCGTCAACATCGAGTTGATGGAGTTGTCCGTCGATGAAATATGCGGTCATCTTCTTGCCCGACAGTTGGTTGTAGAACTCTTCATCGATGTGCTCCGCCATCATGCCGTATTCGGGCAAGTAGGCTTTGTCTACGGTGCTGTCGTTGAGATGCACTTGGATGACGTTGCCCATCACTTGCCGCTCAAGGTTCCACACTATTGGGTGGCGGTGCATAAATATCATCGAGTCTGCCGACTGGAAGGTGAGCGAGTCGCAAACGCCTTGCACGTCGGTGCGGTAGAAGCGCACGTTGGGGTAGGCGCACATCACTCGCGAAGAGTCGGGCATCTGCAGGTAGGTGCGTATGGTGTCGCCGTGCACAAACAGTGTGTCGCCCTGCGAATACTCCATTGCAAGGGCGCGGCGAGTGGCAAACGAACTGTTGGTTTTTTCGTTGTGGTAGCCGTAGCCGCCTGTGAGGATGGCAGACTTTGCAGTGTCGGTGAGCACCATATTGCCGAAGGCTTCGCCGTAGCCTTTGGTGCGGTCGTAAATCAGGGTGTCGCCAGTGAGTGTCTGTCCGTCTTTGCCAACCACGAGCGAGCGGTTGAAGAGTTTCGCCATGTCCTCGTCGGTGTTGTACCATCCGCGGTCGGTGTAGACCACGCTACTGTCCGACTCGATGGTGGTCTGTCCCACGATGTCGGCTATGTGGCTCTGCGTGTTGTAGAGCAATGTGTCGGTTTTCAGCACAAATCCTTTCTCTTCGTTGTTAAGGGTCACATTGAAGAGAAATTCGGTGTCTTTGGTGTCGGGAGCATACTGACCGTAGACCGACGTGATGGTGTTCTTGTCATCTACAATCTTGCCGCCGTTGAAGTAGTAGCCCACGTTGGCAATGAGGTCATAATCAAGGCTGTCGGTAAACAGCGTGGTGTTGCGGTGCTCCATGCGCACGCCGTTGTTGATTTTTCTGAGGCGGGCTATCTCCTGCTGTCCGTTGTAGTACATCACGTCGGAGTAGACAAACAGGGTGTCGCCTTGCTCCATCTTGACGTTGCCGAAGGCATCCATGCGGTTGTCCTGATCGTAGAAGTGGGCGCTGTCGCAGTACATGTACATATCGCCTTTACGGAATTTCACGTGTCCGTTGAGCACTTGGTATTCCGGATGCAACTCGTTGAGCGACAGACTGTCGGCGTATTCAAGGAAGATTTTGCCTTTCTGGTGGCGGTTGGCGGTTGGCACCACGGGCTTCACGGCGTAAACCAGGCTGTCGCCGAAGATGATTGACACCAACCAAATTGCCAAAAGGCATAAGACACTGGTTAGAATCTTATGCCTCTCGTGCAAGCCTTTATTTTGTGAGTTTTTATTCGTATAGTCAGTCATAAAAATTACTGGTTAACGTTTCAGCCAACCTTCGTGCTGGAACTTGCAGTCGCGCCAACCGTCTTCGATATAGACGTAGGTGGATTTTATCTTGTTTTCAACCCAGTCGGTTATTATCTTGCTCTTGGCGCTGGTTTCATACATTTCTTTCAGTTCTTCGAAGTCGTCGCTCAGTGTGGCTTTGTGGCCTTCGATACGCGTTTTGAGTTTCACAATGGCAACCACGTCGCGACCGGATTTCTCGTCGACCATGATGAACGGCTCTGAGATTTCGCCCACCTGCAGTTTGTCTACTCGTTTTGCAACTTCCTGCGGCAACTGGCTCATCTGGAACTTGGTGGAGCGTGTCTGCTCGTTGTACATGATACCTTGGTTGTTGCGGGTGTCCTTGTCTTGCGACACGTATTGCGCTGCCTGCTCAAAGGTGAATTTGCCGTTGTTGATTTCCTTACGGAGTGAGTCAAGGCGGTTGATGCCGTCGGTCAACTCTTTATCCGAAACTCTCGGCTTGAGCAGGATGTGACGGGTGTTTACTTTGTCGCCGCGCTTCTCAATGAGTTGGATGATGTGGTAGCCGGCATCGGTCTCTACGATGCGCGATGCCTTCTTGGGGTCGGTGAGGTTGAATGCCACGTTGGCATATTCTGGCATCAACTCTGTGCGTCCGCGGAACCCGATTTCGCCGCCGCGCACCGACGAGCCGTCTTGAGAGTAGAGGATGGCGAGAGTAGAGAACTCTGCTTCGCCGTTGTTTACGCGTTGTGCATAGTCGCGCAGACGTGATTTCACCTCTTCGATTTCTTCCTTAGGGATGAATGGCTTGATGGTGATGATCTGTGCTTCCACTTGCATTGGCACGAACGGAATGCTGTCCTTGTCAAGCGAGTTGTAGTATTTTCTTACGTCGGCTGGCGTTACTTTTACGTCCTTGGTGAGGCTTTCCTTTACCTGTTGCACGATGTACTGGTTCTTGATAATGTCCATATACTGCTCGCGCATCTCGGGAATGGACTTGCGGAAATATTCTTCCACTTTTTCCTTCGAGCCGAGCGACTCTACGAAGTAGTTGATGCGTGCATTTACTTCGCGTGCCACGGTGTTGTCTTCCACCGTGATGGTGTCGATAACGGCTTGGTGAAGGAAGAGTTTTTCAATTGCCAACTGCTCGGGAATGACGCAGTATGGGTCGCCGTTGATTGGTGTTTTTTCATACTGGAGTTGGCTGTACTGCTCCTCTACTTGCGACTTGTAGATTGGCTCGTCGCCTACAACCCACACCAATTCTTCCGCTATGTTGTTTTGCGCCATTGCACAATAGGCGGCAATGACCGCAAATGCTATTATTGACAGATACTTAATCTTCACAATCTTTCTTCTTAAATTAGGATATTTTGTTTATACAAAGCGCAAAATTGATGATTTTTTGCGGCATTTCAAAGACCGTATCGACATATTGAAACATTCTTTATGTTGTTTTTAGATTATTTGCCGATAAGGCTTTTGCAAAGATAACTAAAATTGTTGGATTTACCATTATCAGTGGCTTCTGCTAAAATAAAAAATCCCCGCTCCGCAAGGGGAGAGGGGATTGATGATTATGCAGTGTGTATCTGCTATTTGTTCACTTGGAATTTGTTCCAGCCGTCTTTGAGGAAGGCTACCGTCTGGCGTGCTGCCGCGATGCCTGCGTTGATGTTGGCTTCGGCGGTCTGCGCACCCATTTTCTTCGGTGTGAAGAACACTCTTGCGCCAAACTCTTCTGCCATGGCTGCTGCAATGTCGGGCTTAACGTCGGCAATGTAGCGCACGTCGGTTCTTTCGCGCAATGCTTCAGCAAGACTTTCCTCGTTGATAATTTCCTTGCGCGCTGTGTTGATGAGCACGCCATTCTTTGGCAACAACTTGATTTGCTCGATGCCTACCGAACCCTTTGTTTCGGCTGTGGCTGGGATGTGGAGCGATACATATTGGTTGTTGGCGTAGAGTTCTTCAACGGAATGAACGGGTTTGATGCCGTCGGCTTCCATAGCCTCGTCCTTCACGAATGGGTCGAGCGCTGACACTTCCATGCCGAAGCCTTTGGCTATGCGAGCCACGTTGCGGCCCACTTGTCCGTAGGCATGGATGCCGAGTGTCTTGCCTTTAAGTTCGGTGCCCGATGTGCCGTTAAACTGGTTGCGCACCATCATCACGAGCATGCCAAACACGAGTTCTGCCACTGCGTTGGAGTTCTGTCCAGGGGTGTTCATCACGCAGATGCCAGCGGCTTTCGCTGCCTTGAGGTCGATGCTGTCGACGCCTGCTCCTGCGCGTACAATCACCTTGAGTTTCTTTGCTGCGTCGAGCACTGCTGTGTCAACGATGTCGCTGCGCACGATGAGTCCTTCTGCGTCGGCAACGGCTTTGATAAGGTCGTCTTTTGTGCCTTTTTCAAGCAAAACGAGTTCGTGGCCTGCGCCTTCCACTTCTTTACGGATGCCTTCTACTGCAACGGCTGCAAAAGGCTTTTCTGTTGCTACTAATATTTTCATCCTGTCGGAAAATTAGAGTTGTTTTTCAAAATCTTTCATTGCCTCGATGAGCACCTTCACGCTCTCAATAGGCATTGCGTTGTAGATTGATGCGCGGAAGCCGCCTACAGAGCGGTGTCCCTTGATGCCTACAATGCCGCGCTCGCTTGCAAAGTCGATGAATTTCTTGTCGAGGTCGGCGTATTCAGGACGGAGCACGAAGCATACGTTCATAATTGAACGGTCCTCTTCCTTGGCTGTGCCAACGAATATTTTGCTGTTGTCGATGGCATCGTAGAGGATGGCTGCTTTCTCTTTGTCGATTTTCTCCATTGCGTCGATGCCGCCCTTTGCTTTGTACCATTTCAGTGTCTGCAATGCTGAGTAGATTGGCAAGCATGGAGGAGTGTTGAACATTGAGCCCTTGCTTACGTGGGTGCGGTAGTCGAGCATCGTTGGGATGGCACGGTCAACCTTACCAAGGGCGTCTTCCTTCACGATGATGATTGTTACACCTGAAGGAGCGAGGTTTTTCTGTGCGCCAGCGTAGATGGCGTCGTATTTTGAAACGTCAATGCGGCGTGAGAAGATGTCGCTTGACATATCGGCAATCAATGGAACGCTTACGTCGAGGTCTTTGCGCAACTCTGTACCGTAGATGGTATTGTTGGTAGTGATGTGCAGATAGTCTGCATCAGCCGGTACGGTGAAGTCTTTAGGCACGTATGTGTAGTTGGCGTCTTTCGATGATGCTACAACTTCAACGTCGCCGAAGAGTTTCGCTTCCTTGATGGCTTTCGATGCCCATACGCCTGTGTCGAGGTAGGCTGCTTTCTTTTTGAGGAAGTTATATGGAATCATGCAAAACTGCATGCTGGCACCGCCGCCGAGAAACAACACCTCGTAACCTGCCGGGATGTCGAGTAATTCTTTTACCAAGGCGTTGGCTTCGTCAATGACTGCCTGAAATTCCTTGCTTCGGTGGGAAATCTCGAGAATTGACAATCCTGTTTCGTTGAAATTCATTACGGCATCTGCCGTGTTCTTGATTGTGAACTCGCTTAAAATCGATGGTCCAGCGTAAAAATTATGCTTTTTCATATGTAATGGTTTGTGTTGATTTATAATTCAATGCATTGCAATCTGAAAGCAATAATGCTCTTTTGGTGTCGTATTTGTTGCTCTCGTTATGCTTTTCGCTATACAAAAATATGGAAAGATTTCCTTATTTCCTAATATTTGTTGTTTAAAATAAAAAAGCCACTTCACATTTTTGCAAAGTGGCTTTTCTTGAACGTTAGTCTTTGATGTTCGGTTTTTCCAGTCCGTAGCCTTTCCTCTTGTCTTCGAGCAAAAGCATTATGGAGATTATGATTGCTATTACGCCAAACGCTGCGAAGATTTCCATCGTCTGCGTATAGTCGATACTGCCGTCGGCTGCGGTGTTGGCTTGATTGACCTTGCCGATAAACACTGGTACGAGAGCAAGTCCGATGTTCTGGATGTAGAATATTAAGGCGTATGCCGTGCCGAGCAGTTTCATCGGGATAATCTTCGGCACTGACGGCCACATGGCTGACGGCACCAATCCGAAGGCTACGCCGAGCACAATCATCACGATGATGGCAACAATCCATGAGTTCAGTGGAAGGGCAAACACGATGTGCACGAGGGTGAGCAGTGCGCTGCCGATGAGCATCAGTGTTGCGCCGCGGCCGAACTTGTCATAGACGAAGCCGAACAGAGGGGTGAGGAAGATGGTGCCGAAAGGAAGCATCGCGGGGATGAGGCCGGCTACTTCTTGGTCGACGCCGTATTTGAATACCATCAGTTTCGTTGCGAACTTAAGGAATGGGAATACTCCGGCGTAGAACATTAGGCAAAGTACTGCCACGAGCCAGAAGCCTTTGTTGCCGAGCAGGATGCCGAGGTCGGAGAATTTGAAGCCTTCTTCGGGTTCGGCCTGCGCTGCGGCGGCTGTCTTGTCTTCTTTCTTGTCAAACACGCAATACACGAGGAATGCAACTACGCTGGCGCAAAGGAGTGCGGCACCAAGACCAACGGATGCTCCCACGCCGCCGCATTTCTGTGCGAATGGCAATGCGAGAGCGAGAGCGCCAGCTGTGCCGATACGTGCTAAAGCCACCTGAAGACCCATGGCAAGGGCAAGTTCATGACCTGTGAACCATTTCACAATCACCTTGCTCACCGTGATACCGGCAATCTCGCAACCTACGCCATAGATGGCAAAGCCGAGCACTGCCCACATCACCTGAGTGTGGTAGGTGCCGATGCCGAAGGGAAGCGTTACCACGCCTTCAAAATCGTTGCTCACTGCCCACCATTTGATTACGGCACCGCCGAACATTAGCACTGTCGACATTACGCCCGTAAAGCGGATGCCGAACTTGTCAAGGATGATGCCTCCGAAAAACAAGAGTAGGAGGAACACATTGAAATATCCGTATGAGCCCGAGAAAAATCCGTATTCGTCCGACGACCATCCCAGTCCGAGGCCGCCTTGTTCTTTTGCTGCAGTTAAAAGTGGTTCGAGCGGCGACATCACGTCGGTGAAGAAATAGCCGCACATCATTGTGAATGAAACAACAAGCAGCGCTGTCCACCGCGCCGCCGCCGAGTCACTCAGTTTCTTTTGTAGTTGTTCTTTCATTATTTCTGAATTTTTGTGGCAAAGTTACGCAAAAAATAGGGCACAAAAAAGTCGCCACTCATCGAGCGGCGACTTTCTATGTTGGTTTAGTAAGTTGTTTACTTGTTAGAAACGATTACTACGCGGTTCCAGTTGTTGTTGTCAGCGTATGGTTGCTCATCAACACCGATTGCTTCAACTGACATCTGGCTCTCGTCTACACCGTAACCAGCCAATACAGCCTTAACAGCGTTAGCGCGGCGCTCAGAAAGTTTCTTGTTGTAAGCAGCTGTACCAGTTCTCTTGTCTGCGTAACCCTTGATGACAATCTTAGTGTCCTTGTTAGCCTTCAAGTTTTGTGCTACGTCGTAGAGAGTTGCTTTGTCGTTGTCAGAAACTGTTGCAGAGTTGAATTTGAAACGAACTGCTGGGTTAGAGAGACCGTTGTTGACAACTGTTGTTTCTGCTTCCTTAACCTCAGGACATGGAAGTTGTGCTTGTGCGGCACGGAGTTGTGCTTCTGTGTCAGCAAGGTTGCTACGGAGGTCGTTGATGCGGTTGTTGAGATCGCGGATTTGACCACAGCAGTCGTAAGGAACGTATTTAGTTGCGTGACGACCTTCTTTGCCAAGGTTGATTTGCAAACCACCAGTCAAAGAGAAGAGAGGGTCAACACCTGTCTTCCAAGCGATGTTGTTGATGTTGTCTGCAGTACCAGTCATACGAGCGTCAACATAAACGTCTACGCGCTTGCTGCAACGGAAACGGAATTGGAGACCGAAGTTTGCGTTGAGCACATATTGGTGATCCATTGCATTGCCTTTGTTGTCAAGGATGTTGCCTGCTACGCTGTAGTCCCAAGCGTAAGAAGCGCCGACACCCAAGTAAGGGATGATGCTGAATACTCGTTTGTCGTTAACACCACCAAGGCTGTTGAACATATCCCAAGTGATTTCCAAGTTCAAGTTAGCGTATTTGCCTTTGTGCCATTGGTTGCTGTTCTCCCAGTGCATTGCACCGCCTTGACCGCGGAAGCGGAAACCGAAGTATGGAGAGAACCAGTGACCAACACCTACCTCATAAAGTGCAGTTGCTTTGTCGAGGTCGAAGTTGCTTTCGTTGGCGTTCTTTTCGAAGATAGGCATTTGTGCACCAGCACCGAATTGGAGATACCAGTTGTCACGCCAAGAGTGTGTGTAGATTTCTTTTGTAAGAACTGAGCAAGCGTCAGCTTCTTGTGCATTAACAGCAGGAGCCATCATAAGGGCAGCGGCTGCCAAGATTGAAAAAGAGAAAAATTTCTTCATAATCAATTCAATTATTTGTTAATATTTATTATTTCAAAAGTTTTGGTTCACAAAATTACTACTTAATTTTATTTCTACAACAAACTTATTTATGTTTTTGTTTACCATTTTTTTGAAAAAAAGAGATTTGCGTCGCTTTTTTTCTTCGTGTCCGACTGCCAGACAATTATTCGGCAGTCTTACACGGTCAAAATTATGTTGCGCTCATCGGCGATGCGGCGCAAATTCAGTATCGCATAGCGCATACGCCCAAGGGCTGTGTTGATGCTCACTCCAGTGGCCTCGGCGATTTCCTTGAAACTAAGGTTCATGTAGTAGCGCATCTCAAGCACTTCCCGCTGTAGGTCGGGCAGGGCTTCGACAAGGCTTCTCACGTCCTTGAGTATTTGGTGGCGCACGAGCGTATCTTCTATTGTGTCCTCGCTGAGTTCCTTGCGGTTGAGAATGTCAACCTCTTCGTTGTCGCTCGACACTTGCGCCAGTTGCTTCTCCTGACGGTAGTGGTCGATGATCAGATTGTGTGCAATCCGCATAATCCATGCCAGAAATTTTCCGTTTTCGGTGTAACGGCCTTGGTTTATGGTTATGATGGCTTTGACAAACGTTTCTTGAAACAAGTCGTCTGCGAGGTCCTTATCTTTTACAATGTTGACAATGTAGGTGAAAATTCGATTCTGATGGCGTTGCAATAACTCATCAAATGCGGCGTTTTCGCCCGTTGCATACAGGGAGACCAAATTCTCGTCTGACAGCATTTTAATATCTTCCATTAATCAATATTTTGGTAATAACGAGTAATGTAGATTCGATAGGCAATTTCTTTTTTAGTGGTTATTTTGAATAGTTTACAGGTTGCAAATATAGGTTCTTTTGGAATAAAAAGAAAATTTTGAGCAATTTTTTAATTATTTTACACAAGAAAAGCCCAAAACTTGCGTTTACGTCTGGAGAAAATCGAGTGGATGGCGAGCGATGACTGCCGCTGAGCGGTGTGGGACTATCCCTCGCTTATCAGAAATTTCTCGGCATCGAGCGCTGCTTTGCATCCCATTCCAGCAGAGGTGATTGCCTGGCGGTAGGTGGGGTCGGCAACGTCGCCAGCGGCAAATACGCCGGGCACACTTGTCGCTGCTGATTTGTCTTTCGTTATGATGTAACCCTGCGCATCGAGTTCGATTTGTCCTTTGAATATCTCGGTGTTGGGCTTGTGGCCGATGCCAAGGAAGAAGCCGTCGATTGCGATGTCAAACAGTTCCTCTTTGTCTGTGCCTTTGTGGCGCACAAGGTGCGCTCCCTCGATTTTCGTCTCGCCGAAGAGCCCGACGGTGTTGGTGTTGAAGAGTATCTCGATTTTCGGATTCTCCAGCACGCGTTGCTGCATGAAGTGGGATGCGCGCAGATGATCTTTGCGCACGATCATATATACTTTTGCAGCAAGATTGCTCAGGTAGGAAGCCTCTTCGCAGGCGGTGTCGCCGCCGCCAACTACGGCTACCACCTTCTTGCGGTAGAAAAATCCGTCGCACGTGGCGCATGCCGACACTCCGCGACCTGCGTATTTCTGCTCGTCGTCGATGCCAAGGTATTTGGCTGATGCTCCGGTGGCTATGATTACGGTGTCGGCGGTGATGGTTTGTCCACTGTCGTCGACTGCCGTGAACGGTCGTTTCGACAAGTCAATCTTCTCGATTTCGCCACTCCTCACGTCTGTGCCGAAGCGTTCAGCCTGCGCCTTCAACTCTTCCATCATGTCGAATCCGCCGATGCCGTTGGGATAGCCCGGGAAATTCTCTATTTCTGATGTCGTGGTGAGTTGCCCGCCCGGCTGCATTCCTTCAAAGAGGATAGGGGAGAGGTTCGCGCGCGAAGCGTAGATTGCTGCTGTGTAGCCCGCAGGGCCAGAGCCTATGATGAGGCATTTTGTTGTAGCCATAGTTTTTTCGTTTTTATCTGAGGTCGACCACTTGGGTGCCCGCCGGTACATATTTCTTGTTGTAGACAAACGTAGATGCAGGGAAGTTGCGCCCAGTTTGGTAGCCGCTGAGCGTAATCGTGATTTTCGACTTGTCTCTCATCGTTGCCACGATTTTCGACGGCAAATACGTCTTTTTATCCACGGTCATAACCACAGTGCTATACTGTGCTGACTTGGCGTTCTTGGGAGTGAGTTGGATTACGGTCGACGCTGCCGACTGTGATTTCATCAACGTTGCGTTGTATGCTGTCTGGAAATTGCTTATCACCGACATTGGGTTGACCACCTGCAACTCGTTGGCTGTGGGCTCCATGATGCTCACTTCATTGCTGTAGGTGGAGTAACTCCATTGCGTCTTGCCGTTGTACCAGCAAATCATATTGGATGCCGTGATGCAGAATTTGTTGCCCTGCATGGCTATCTCGCCCGACTGCTTGCCGGCGCTGCCTGTCATTGAGTATCTCACGGCAAAGCCTTTCGCTGCCTTGTAGGCTGCTACTACCTTGCCGAATGCTGCGTCACCAGTGCCGGCTATTGCCGGAAGTATCATCAGTGCTGCTATGATTGTAGTTATAAACCGTTTCATCTATATATGTCTAATTGTCAATAACGCTCTGTAGGGTTATGGGGTCCATCAGCACTTGGCGTGGCTTGCCGCCTTGGCTTGCGCTGACAATGCCCGCTGCCTCAAGTTGGTCCATCAGTCTTCCAGCGCGGTTGTAGCCTATGGAGTAGCGGCGCTGGATGCCCGACGTTGACGGGTTGAGTTCGTTGCAAACAATCTGTTTGGCAACTTCTTCAAACAGAGAGTCGCGTTCCGACAGCGATGCCATGCCGCCGCCCGACGACTGTCCTCCGCCATCTTCCATGTCGGCGGTGTATTCAGGCAACAGATATGCGTCGTCGAAGCCGACCTGCCCGTCAATGTAGTTGGCAATGGCCTCTACCTCTGGGGTGTCGACAAATGCACACTGCACACGCGTAATCTCGTTGTTGTAACTGATGAGCATATCGCCGCGGCCGATGAGTTGCTGCGCTCCAGAGCGGTCGAGGATGGTGCGCGAGTCTACCATCTGCGTTACGCGGAATGCGATACGACCAGGGCAGTTCGCTTTGATGACACCGGTGATGATGTCGGTCGATGGACGCTGGGTGGCGAGAATCATGTGGATGCCCACGGCACGTGCCTTCTGAGTGATACGCGAAATAGGTATCTCAACCTCCTTGCGACCGATGTTCATAATCAAGTCGGCAAGTTCGTCGATGATTACGACGATATAAGGCATGTAGCGGTGTCCTTTCTCTGGATTCAGGCGTCGCTCAATGAATTTGGTGTTGTATTCCTTGATGTTGCGCACGTTGGCATCGCGGAGCAGGAGCAGACGACTTTCCATCTCGGCAACAAGTGATTTCAAGGTGGCTACGGCTTTATTCATATCGGTGACGATGCACTCGTCTTCGCCTTCCATCTTTGCTATGTAGTGGTGCTCCAGTTTGGAGTACATGCTGAACTCGACCATTTTCGGGTCGATCATCACAAACTTCAGTTCCGATGGGTGCTTCTTGTAGAGCAACGAGGTTACTATGGCGTTCAAGCCTACCGACTTACCCATACCAGTCGCACCAGCCACGAGGATGTGCGGCATCTTGGCAAGGTCGGCGATAAACACTTCGTTGCTGATTGTGCAACCCATTGCTATCGGGAGTTCGTATTTGCAGTCTTGGAAGCGTTTCGACTCGATTACGTCCTTCATCGACACGGTGCGCTTGTCCTTGTTCGGCACTTCAATACCGATTGTACCTTTGCCTGGGATTGGGGCGATGATGCGGATGCCGAGAGCCGACAGGCTGAGTGCGATGTCGTCCTCAAGGTTCTTGATTTTCGAGATGCGCACGCCTTCTGCCGGAATAATCTCATAGAGCGTCACCGTCGGACCAACGCACACCTCGATGCTGCGGATGGCTATGCCGTAGTCGCTTAGCGTTTTGGTGATTGTGGCTTTGTTTTCTTCCTGTTCTTCCACGTCTACACTCTTGCCGGTGTTCTTTATCTCGCGGAGGAGTGAGGTTGGTGGAAATTTGTATCTTGAAAGTTCAGCGGTCGGGTCGAAAGGCTTTTCAGCAATTTTGTCTGCCTTGTCAATCTCTTTCATCTCCACAGCGACTGGTTGTGCAGGTTCTTCGGGTGCTGGCTGAGGCAGTTGTTGCGGTTCTGCGGCGGTCTCGATTGGAGATGGCGCAACAGGCTCTGGCGTGCTCGGCTCTTCGGGTGCAGGCTCTGGCGTAGCGGCCTCGACAATGGGTTCTGGCTCTGCCTCAAACACTTCTTCAACAGTCTCCGTAGGCGTTTCCTCAATGTCGGTAGGCTTGAAGTTGATGTCCTGCTTCGATTGCTTGGCTTTGTCAGTGTCGTTGTCGGCTGTGTCGTCGGTCTCGTCAAACGTGTTGCGGCGTTCTGCCTCTTCTTCGTGCTTCTTCTGCAAGCGTTTCATCTTGTAGGCGGTGACGACCTGTTTGTAGCGTTGGTAAACGTGACGCAACGAGTTGATGGTGAGTACAAACAAAATCACCACAAGCAAAACATTGAGGGCAATGGCTCCGAACGGACCCGCCACATCAAGGCACAACTGGTTGAGATAGTGCCCGTGCGCTCCGCCAATGGCGAAGAACGTTTGTGTCTCGGTCATTATGTCGAGAAAACCGAGTACACTTGAGATGGTCAGAGTAGCCACAAGGGATATTAGTATTGTCGACGCCACTCTGTATTTGTAGCGCCCGAACACTTTAAGGCTCAGCGCGATGAGCATATAGATGATGCAGAATGTGCCGATACCGAAGCCTTGGTTGAAGAAAAATTCCGACAGGAATGCGCCCAGCGGACCGCCAGCATTCTGTATGTGGTGGCTCTCGGCGTTGTCGAGTATCGTTTTCGTGTTCACCAGACTTTGGTCGGTAGCACCCCACGCAAAATAAGAGATGCCGCTGATGAGCAGAAACAACGCCATCAGCATCAAAATTGTGCCCAGCACGATTTTGAACCGCTTGTCCTTGAAAAAGGCCACAAAAGCGCTATCGCCGTCTTTTGTACGCTCCTTCTTCTCCTTCTTTTTCGGTTTCTTTTCTTGCTGCCCGTCGGCAGGAGTTGCTTCTACTTCAACCAACTCCTCCTCAGGCTGATATTTAGGTCCTTTATATTCTTCGAAATGCAATCCCATTTGTCTTATCAAATTATAACAAGGCGTTTAAACCTTCATTTTTCTACAAAGATAATGCAAGCCGAGATAAGAACAAAATTTTCTTTTCCGAAGCACAGAAAACCGTTTCTGTTTATGGACGAAATATCAATCTTTTAGCCATTTCTCAACCGCGGCTTTGGCTTCGTTGTGGTTGTTTTGAGCGGTGTGACCGTATATGCCTAGGCCTTTTTTGAATGTGGCACCTTTGCAAGCCGCGTGTATCTCGTTCTCGTTGGATAGTCCGCTTCCTTCATGGGTGCAGAAGGGTATTACCGTCTTGCCTGTCCACTGGTGTGCCTCGATGAAGGTGTATACGGGCATTGGTGCGTCGCCCCACCAGTTGGGGTAGCCGATGAACACCACGTCGTAGTCCTCGACTTTTGCGTCGCCTTTGTATGCTGGACGTGCGTTGGTGTCGTGCTCCGTCTTCGCCACTTTCGTGCATTCCGTATAGTCGGCGGGATATTCATTGACGGGTTCGATGTGGAAGAGGTCTGCTCCCGTTGCGTCGGCTATCATCTGTGCTACGATTTGCGTGTTGCCAGTCTTTACGTTGCCCACACTGTAGTTCTCTCCGGCACGGGAGAAGAAGGCTACCAATACTTTCTTGTTGCTCATGTCTTTATATTTATTATTGTCGTTATTTGAATTTTGTGCGCATGCCGTTAGATGGAACATTGCACAGATCGCTATTGCCATTATGCGGCAGAAAATGTTTGGTTTCATAATCGTTGTTATTTGATTTATAATTTGTTGTATTCTTCGTCCGATACGGGTTCGAGCCACTCGTTGGGCGCAGAGCCGGGCATGGTGTTCTCTACTGTCACGTGGGTTGCGATGTGCTGAAACCAACTGTCCTTTTGCGCCCCGTGCCAATGTTTCACTCCTTCGGGTATGTCGATGACATCGCCAGGATTGAGGGCGATGGCTGGCTTGCCCCATTCCTGATACCATCCTCTGCCCGAAACACAGATGAGAATTTGGTGTGCACCATGGTGAATATGCCAGTTGTTGCGGCATCCCGGCTCGAAGGTTACGTTTGACATCGGGAGAACAGTCTGCTCGTCTTTCTTCAAGTTTTTAGGCGCTATGCTGGCTAAATGGCTGTTGCCAACAAAGTATTTGGCGTAGGCTGTGTTAGGGTCGCCCTTTGGCCAAGCACCAGTCGTGGCATCGGCGGCGTTGTCGCATTGCGACAGCCCCTTGTCGCTGAGATATTTCATCAGTTCGTCCACCTGCTCCTGTGTATTGCCTATGCGCACTGCTGCCTTTTGATGAGACGCTAACTGCGGAGCCACGCCCTTGAGGGAAGCCAGGGCTGCGACGGTGACTATTTCTCGGTCGGAGGCAGAGAGTTGGTCGCTGGCAAAGATGTCGCCGAAGAGGTGTGATTTCAGGTAGTAGTCGTCTTGCGGACAGAAGTCGTAATTGAACGGTGCACCGCTTAACTTAGTCTGTGTCTCTGAGCCCATCTCCAGGGCTAGTTTGGCATCGTCCCAAGCCTTCGGTCGCGTCCACGCCTTTCCCTC
>CAVAPE010000015.1:0-35949 GCA_963590405.1 Eubacterium sp. CAG:180
TGTTGCCGCAATAATCGGCAGAAATAACAATAAATGTTTTCTCATAAAATAAGGTATTTATGGGTTTGTATTTAGGTTGCTTTGTGTTTTCGACCGCAATGTATGTAATATTTTCCTATTTGCCAAATAATTTAAGCCATATTTCGATGAAATTGAGTTAAATTGTTCTTCGAATGTTAACAATAATTAATTGCTATTCTTGCAAAGTCGAGGAACCTGAAGGAGCCCGTAGGCGGCGGTTTTTCTGAACTTGCGCCGATTTTCTTTCGTCTTGGAGCGATTTTTTATAGGTTTATGCTAATTTTGCATTATATTTTCGCGAAAATGGAAAAACAAATCGAAATCAATGGCGTCAACTTCAACTATAGCGTTGAGGGTGAGGGGCTGCCCGTGGTGCTGATGCACGGCTGGGGCTGCAACCGCACCACGTTGGCAAGCATTGAGAAGTTGCTCGTGCCTTATTTTAAAGTCTACAATGTGGATTTCCCGGGGTTCGGTAAATCATCTGAGCCGCAATATGTTTGGGGCATAGAGGACTATACGCGCATGACCGAAGAATTTCTGCGCATTGAACAAATCGAGAACCCCATCCTGCTCGGTCACTCTTTCGGCGGACGCGTAGGCATCCTGTTGTCGTCGCGCAACAAGGTGCGCAAGTTGCTGCTTGTTGATGCTGCGGGCATAAAGCCGCGCCATTCGATGTCGTACTACGTCAAGGTCTACACATACAAAGCCGTAAAGCACACGCTACCAGCGATTTTCGGCAAGGCGAAGGGCGAAGAACTGCTCAACCGCTACCGCAAGCGCGTAGGCTCAAGCGACTATTCCAACGCCTCCGTAACCATGCGCCAGATTTTGAGCAAGGTGGTGAACGAAGATCTCACATGGGCATTGCCTAAGATACAGTGCCCCACGCTACTTATCTGGGGCTCCGACGACACAGCGACGCCGATTTCCGACGCTAAGAAGATGGAGAAACTCATTCCCGATGCTGGACTTGTGGAATTTCCAGGGGTCGGACACTACAGTTTCCTCGAAAACCCGTATCAGTTTGCAGCCGTAGTCAACAGTTTTTTGGAAAAAGATAAATTGAAAAAATAGATGGACATAGCCATTACAATCCTCGCCGCCCTGACGGTGGCAACAGCCGCATTCTATCTCTGGCAAGTCTTCAAGTTCGACTTGCAGATGATGCAACAGAACTCCTACCGCAACGACCGCTATTTCAAGTGGTGGAAAATGAGCAAAGACTACGGCTCGATGTCGCGTCTCACCGACCTCGCCGTCTTTCTGCTACTGGTTTCCATGTTTGCCAAAGTAATAACGATGCCCATAGCAATCGTGGTGTTTACAGCAAAAGCCACCACCCTTGCGAAGAAAAAATACAAGAAACCGCTGGTAATGACCAAGCGCGTGTGGCGACTGATGTCGGCGATGATTGTCGTGTCGGTAATCATTGCGCTGACACCGCTGCTGGCAACCACAGGGCTGAAGGAAGCCCTTACTGGCGTAGGCATATCGCTCTCTGCCATCGCAGTACTGTCGTGGCTCGTGCTTGCCGTGTGCAACGCAGCGATGCAGCCCGTTGAAAAAGCCATCAACCAAGGCTTCGTTAAGGACGCAGAGCGCATCATCGGCGAGATGCCACGCCTGCAAGTGATTGGCATCACCGGCAGTTATGGAAAAACAAGCACCAAGCATTACCTCAACCGCATACTCAGCGAGCAATTCAGCGTGCTGATGACCCCTGGCAGTTTCAACACCCCGATGGGCGTGACCCGCACCATCCGCGAGATGATGAAGCCCTACCATGAAGTGTTTATCTGCGAGATGGGCGCCAAGCAACTGGGCGACATCAAGGAAATCTGCGACATTGTGCATCCCCGCTACGGCATCATCACCGCCGTAGGCGAGCAGCACATGGAGTCGTTCAAGACCATAGAAAACGTGCAGCGCACCAAGTTTGAACTTGCCGACGCTCTTCCGTCCGACGGGTTCTGCGTGGTCAACAACGACTTCCCCTACGTTGCTAATCGCGAGGTGAACAACACAGAATGCATCCGCTACGCAGTGCAGAACACCGAAGCCGCCGACTATCAGGCATCGAAGATAGAATATTCAGCCTACGGAACGAAATTCAACATCGAAGATGCCAAAGGCAACACCGTGCTCTCGCTCGAGACACGTCTTGTGGGCGAATGCAACATCTCCAACCTTCTCGCAGCCGTAATCGTTGCGCTGAAATTGGGCGTGGACAAAGAGAAAATCAGATATGCCGTAAGCCAGATTGAGCAGGTGGAGCACCGCCTCAACATGAAGCGCACCGCTGGCGGAGTGACCATCATCGACGATGCCTTCAACTCCAACCCACACGGCTCGCGCATGGCACTCGACGTGCTGTCGCGCATGGACAAGGGCAACCGCATCGTAGTGACCCCGGGCATGATTGAACTCGGCGACCGCCAGGCAGCACTCAACGAGGCTTTCGGCGAATACATCGCCGAAACTGTCGACGTGGCTATCGTTGTCGGTCAATACAACCGCGACGCCATCGTGGCAGGCATCAGAAAATCGGGCAAGTTTGCCGAAGAAAATCTCGTAATCGTAGACTCCTTTGCAGAAGCGCAGCAGCGCCTCGCCACCCTGCTCAAGGCAGGCGACACAATCCTCTACGAGAACGACCTGCCCGACACATTCAAATAACGACAAAAAATAAACTACATAAAGACGAAAAAACGATGAAAACTAACGTTGCTGTATTCTTCGGCGGACGCTCCGTCGAGCACGAAATTTCAGTGATTTCAGCCAACCAGGCTATGCACGCGATTAACCGCGACAAATATAACGTAATTCCTGTCTACATCACAAAGCAAGGCCGTTGGGTGACCGGCGATGCCCTGTTTGACGTGAAAAACTACCGCGACATGAAAGCCCTTGCAGCAAAATGCGAGGAAGTGTATATGCGTCCCGAATTTGGCGACTTCAACCTCTACCGCGCCAAGAACAAGATGTTCGGCGGACAAAACATCTACGCCACCATCCACGTTGTAATCCCTGTGCTCCACGGCACCAACGGCGAGGACGGCATCTTTGAGGGCGTGCTCGAAACCATCGGCGTGCCTTACGCTGGCTGCAACACCGTATCATCGGCCAACGGTATGGACAAAATCACGATGAAGATGATACTCAAGGACTGCGACATTCCAGTGGTCGACTACGTTTGGTTTACCGACAAGCAGTGGAACCGCAAGAAAGACGAGTTTATCAAGAAAGTGGAGGACAAACTCGGCTACCCAGTAATCGTGAAGCCTGCCAACCTCGGCTCAAGCGTGGGCATCAGCCGTGCTGCCAACCGCGATGAGTTGATTGACAGCGTAGAAAATGCGCAGAAATACTCCACCCGCATTATCGTGGAGGATATGGTAGAGAACCTGAAGGAAATCAACTGTTCAGTGCTCGGCGACTGCGACGACTGCCAGCCGTCGATCCTCGAAGAGCCAATCAAGACGGGCGACTTCCTCAGTTATGAGGACAAATATATGGGCGGCACCAAGAGCGCCAAAGGCATGCAGGCATCTGCAAAGCGCATCCCAGCCGACCTGCCTAAGGAAATCACCGAGCGCATCCAATTTCTTGCCACAGAGACATTCCGCGTGCTTTCGTGCCACGGCGTGAGCCGCGTCGACTTTATGGTCGACGGCAACACCAACGCAGTCTACGTGAACGAAATCAACACCATCCCAGGGTCGCTGTCGTTCTACCTGTGGGAGGCAACTGGCATCAAGTTCGACGAACTAATGGATCGCCTCGTGCAACTCGCCCTGAAGCGCCAGCGCGAACAGAGCCTCAAGACCACCAACTTCGACCAAAACATCTTCAACCTCAGCGGAGGAGCGAAGGGCGGCCTCAAAGGCGGCGTTAAAAATTAATAAAACCAACGCAAATTTTGCCATAACGGCACTGGTTGACCGACCATCGGCAGCCAGTGCCGTTTGTCTTGGAAATTGGCATTTCAGTAAATTCGCTGAAAATTCTACACGATTTAGAGAAGAAAAACAATCGGTTTTCACTATCTTTGCAAATCGGATAGAAGCAAATCTACCGATAGGTTTGTTTAATAATTTTGAAATCACATAAATGGCTGACAACAAAAAGATTAAAACAGCTCTTGTATCTGTTTACCACAAAGACGGACTCGAAGAATTGCTGAGTTTGTTAAATTCTCACGGTGTAAAATTTCTCTCGACAGGCGGCACAAAATCATTTATCGATGGTCTTGGCTACCAGTGCGACGCAGTGGAAGACCTCACCGGCTACCCTTCGATTCTTGGCGGACGCGTAAAAACACTTCACCCGAAAGTGTTTGGCGGCATCCTCAACCGCAGAGATAACGAAGGCGACCAACAGCAAATCAAACAATACGAAATACCTGAGATTGACCTTGTTGTGGTCGACCTCTACCCTTTTGAAGAAACCGTAGCATCAGGCGCATCGGAAGCCGACATCATCGAGAAAATCGACATAGGCGGCATCTCGCTCATCCGCGCCGCTGCCAAGAACTACAACGACGTGGTTATCGTGGCATCCAAAAACCAGTATGCACCTCTCTGCAAGATTTTGAAGGACAACGGCGATGCCGTGACCTCACTTGCCGACCGCCGCTTCTTCGCTAAAGAAGCCTTCGGAGTGTCGAGCGCCTACGACTCTGCCATCTTCAACTACTTCGACGCAGAGACACAGAGCGACTTCCGCGTAGCCATCAACGGCGCACGCCATCTCCGCTACGGCGAGAACCCACATCAGGCTGGCAAGTTCTTCGGCGACTTCGACAAGATGTTCGAACAACTCCACGGCAAGGAGATTTCCTACAATAACCTCCTCGACATTGATGCGGCAGTAAACCTCATCAACGACTTCGACGAGACCACATTTGCCATCCTCAAGCACAACAACGCATGCGGCATCGCATCGCGCGCCACAATCCTTGAGGCATGGAAAGATGCCCTCGCCGGCGACCCAGTTTCGGCCTTCGGCGGCGTGCTCATCTCCAACCGCGAAATCGACGCTGCAACAGCCGAAGAGATGCACAAAATCTTCTTCGAGGTGTGCATCGCACCATCCTACACCAAAGAGGCGCTCGAAATACTCGAACAGAAGAAAAACAGAATCATCCTTCTGCAAAAGTCAACAGAACTGCCTACACAACAGTTCCGCTCCATCCTCAACGGAGTGCTCCGTCAGGACAAAGACCTCCGCAAGGAAACCGTTGCCGACCTCAAACAGGCTACCGACAAAGCCATCACCGCAGAGCAGGCAGAGGACCTCTTGTTTGCCAACAAGGTGGTTAAGCACAGCAAGAGCAACGCCATCGTGCTTGCAAAAGGCAAACAACTCTTTGCAAGCGGCATAGGTCAGACATCGCGCGTAGACTCGCTGCGTCAGGCAATCGAGAAAGCAAAGTCGTTTAACTTCGACCTCAACGGCGCAGTCATGGCGTCGGATGCCTTCTTCCCATTTGCCGACTGCGTTGAAATCGCCCACAAGGAAGGCATTGCAGCCGTAATCCAACCAGGCGGCTCAATCCGCGACAACGAGACCGTTGACTACTGCAACAAAAACGGCATTGCCATGGTAATGACTGGCATACGCCACTTCAAACATTAAGCACAAAAAGACTACAGAATAACAGCATGGGAATTTTCTCTCTGACACAAGAATTGGCCGTAGACTTGGGAACGGCTAACACGATTATCATTCACAATGACAAAATCGTAGTCGACCAGCCATCGTACGTAGCCCTCGACACGAGCGGCAAGCTGGTTGCCGTCGGCGAAGAAGCCAAAATGATGCAAGGCAAGGAGCACTCAGGCATCCGCACCATCCGCCCATTGCGCGACGGTGTGATTGCCGACTTCAATGCTGCCGAACTGATGATACGCGGACTTATCAAGATGGTAAGTTCGAAGCGCCACTGGTTCTCTCCGTCGCTGCGCATCGTGGTGTGCATCCCGTCGGGAAGCACCGAAGTTGAAATCCGAGCCGTGCGCGACTCAAGCGAGCACGCTGGCGGCCGCGACGTATATATGATTTACGAGCCGATGGCAGCAGCCCTCGGTATCGGTCTTGACGTAGAAGCGCCAGAAGGCAATATGATTGTCGACATAGGCGGCGGCACAACGGAAATTGCCGTTATCTCCCTCGGCGGCATCGTGACCAACGAGAGCATCCGCATTGCTGGCGACGTGCTCACCAACGACATTCAGGAGCACATGCGCCGCGCACACAGCATGAAGGTGGGCGAACGCATGGCGGAACTCATCAAAATCAACGTGGGCTCGACAGTAGCCGAGATGGACAATCCACCGGAAGACTACATCGTGCACGGTCCTAACCAGATGACCGCCCTCCCGATGGAAGTGCCGGTATCTTATCAGGAGATTTCGCACTGCATCGAAAAATCCATCCTGCGCATCGAGGCAGCCATCCTGAGCGCACTGGAGAAGACACCGCCCGAACTCTACGCCGACATTGTGCGCAATGGCATCTACATCTCCGGCGGCGGCGCACTGCTCCGCGGCTTGGACAAGCGCTTGTCGGAAAAAATCGGAATCAAGTTTATCGTAGCCGACGACCCATTGCACGCAGTGGCAAAAGGCACAGGCATAGCATTGAAGAACAGAGACAAATTCTCGTTCCTCATCCGATAAACCACACTAAAGCAACACTATCAAGAAGGCGTCAATCTTTATGTTTGCGCCTTCTTGCACTATAAAACAGAGTGACTGCGGCAACAAAGGCTCAAACAACCTATATAGTTGACTGTGAACAATATAATTACATTTTTCTTACGCCATTCATCGTGGATAGTATTTGCAGTACTCGTCACGGCAAGTTGCTGGATGTTGTTTCACAACAATCCATACCAGCAGCACGTGTTTCTCACATCGGCAAATCAGGCGTCGGCGGTGGTCTATAAAGGCGCCGGCGAAGTGACGTCGTACTTCAACCTGAAGTCAATCAACGCCGACCTTCAGGAGCGCAATGCCACCCTTGAGATGGAGATTATCAACCTCAAGCGGCAGGTGAACGACTACAAGACCCTGCTCCAGCCCACTGGCATAGCCTTGCCCGACTCCGTTGCCCAGAACTACGAGTACCATTTTGCCAACGTAATCAACAATAGCGTTACCCACGCTAAGAACTATATCACGCTCGACAAGGGTCGCCTCGACGGCATCATGCCCGAGATGGGCGTGGTGGACCAGAACGGCGTGGTGGGCATTGTTGCCAACGTGAGCAACCACGCGGCGAGAGTGCTGTCATTGCTCAACCCCGACATGCGGTTGTCGTGCAAGGTGAAAAACACCGACTACTTCGGTAGCCTTGTGTGGCACGGTGCCGACCCATACCATGCCACCCTTGAGGAGATGCCCAAGCACGTGAAATTCCACCGCGGCGACACCATCGTGACCAGCGGCTATTCCACCGTGTTCCCTCCGGGACTGATTGTCGGTGTGGTTGAAGGCAGCCAGAAAGCCACCGACAACAATTTCTTCTCGCTGAAAATCAAACTCACAACCGACTTTACCCGCCTGAGCACCGTGCGTGCCATCAAGAGCAAACTTGCGGGCGAGTTGAAGCAACTTGAGGAAGGAGACAACGACAATGAGTAAGAGCATCCTACAGTCAATAGCCGTGTTTATCATTCTGGCTCTGATACAGGTGCTTGTGTGCAACAACATCAGCATCTTCGGCTTTGCCACGCCCTATATCTTCATCTACGTGATACTCCGTCTGCCCGTTACGCTCCACCGTAACTGGGTGATGGTGATTGGCTTCCTTGCTGGAGTGGTAATCGACATCTTCAGCAACACCGCCGGCATGAACGCCCTTGCCTGCACGCTACTCGGAGCCATGCGTGACCCGATGATTAAACTCTATGTGGCACACGACGACGAGATTTCCGACCCCGTGCCGTCTGCGAAATCGCTCGGACCGGGTGTCTACCTGAAATACATGTTCTCCATGACCCTACTGTTCTGCCTGTTGGTTACGTTTATCGAAGCCTTCACGCTCAACGACGCATTGCTATCGCTCTACCGTGCAGTAGGCTGCACCGCGCTGACATTCGTCATTATGCTCGGCATTGACGCCCTCGCCACCGCAAAGAAAGAATAAGCCAATGAGAAAGTACGACTTGGAAAACCGCAGATTTGTGATTGCCGGACTGATTATCGTCATTTCGCTAATCTACATCGTGCGCTTGTTCATTCTCCAAGTGGCTGACGAAACGTTCAAGAAAAACGCCGATTCCAACGCCTTTCTGCGCAAGACCATCTACCCCTCGCGCGGCATGATCTACGACCGCAAAGGGCAACTGATTGTGTTCAACCAGCCCGCCTACGACGTGATGGTCATCCCGAAGGAAGTGCAGAACATCGACTCAGTTGACCTCTGCAACACGTTGCAAATCACGATGGACGACCTTCGCAAGAAGTTTGCCGACATGCGCGACCCGCGCCACAATCCTGGCTATTCGTCCTACACCCAGCAGGTGCTCATCCGCAACCTCTCCGTTGAGGACTACGGTCGCCTTCAGGAAAAACTGTACCGCTTCCCCGGCTTCTTCATCCAGAAAAAGACGTTGCGGCAGTACAACCGCACCGCCGGCGCCAACGTGCTCGGCAACATCCGTGAGGTGAACCAGAACGACATCGACAAAGACCCATACTACAAGCCCGGCGACTACACCGGCGACCTCGGCATCGAGAAAAGTTACGAAACCTATCTCCGGGGGCGCAAGGGCGAAGAGATACTTATCCGCGACGCGAGCGGACGCATCCAAGGACATTATGAAGACGGAGCGCGCGACATTGCCCCCATCTCTGGCAAAGACCTCACCCTCAGCATCGACTACGATCTGCAGGAGTACGGCGAAAAACTGATGCAAGGCAAGATTGGCGCCATCGTAGCCATCGAGCCCCAGACAGGCGAAGTGCTAGCCCTCGTGTCGAGCCCCGGCTATGACCCGTCGCTGCTCGTGGGTCGCGAGCGTGGCAAGAACTACCGCGACCTCGTGAACAACAAATACAAGCCCCTCTTCGACCGCGCCATCATGGCAGCCTACCCTCCCGGCTCGCAGTTCAAGCCCACGCAAGGACTGATATTCCTTCAGGAAGGCATCATCAACCTGACCACTATGTTTCCGTGCCACCACGGCTACATCAACGGACGGCTGAAAGTGGGATGCCACGGACACGAATCGCCTATCTCGCTGAAGCCAGCCATCCGCACCTCGTGCAACAGTTACTTCTGCTGGGGCTTCAAGACGATGATTGACCGCCGCTCGAAATACGGCACACCGAGCAAGGCTTTTGAAATCTGGAAAAACTACCTTGTTGAGATGGGCTTCGGCTACAAACTCGGCATCGACCTGCCGGGCGAGAGCCGCGGATTTATCCCTAACAGCAAGTTCTATAGCAAATTCTACGGCGAAGGACACTGGAGCGCAAACACAGTGATTTCCGTAGCCATTGGTCAGGGCGAAATCCTTGCCACACCGCTGCAGATAGCAAACCTCGCCACCACGATTGCCAACCGCGGCTGGTACTACACGCCCCACGTTGTCAAGCAGATAAAAGGCGACCGTATGCCTGAGGCCTACACCAAGCGCCACACCGTAAGCATCGACCAGAAATACTATCAAGACATTGTTGAAGGTATGCGTATGGCAGTGATTGGCGGCACCTGCCGCCAAGCGCAGTTTGGCGACATCGAAGTGTGCGGAAAGACTGGTACGGCGCAAAACCCACACGGTCGTGACCACTCCGCCTTCATGGGCTTTGCCCCGATGAACAATCCGAAGATTGCCATCTGCGTCTTCGTCGAGAATGCTGGCTTCGGCGCTACCTTCGGTGTGCCTATCGGCGGACTGATGATGGAGAAATACCTCACAGGGCAAATCTCACCTCACCGCCAGTACATCGAGGACCGCATGGTTGAATCCAACACAATCATCTACAGCGGAGTGAAGAAGCATTAACCACCTCAAAAAACGAAATTAGTATGCTCAAGACTAACATCAACGAAAGGAAATGGACAACCGTAAGCAGCGAATACCTCTTCCAGCGCCCTTGGCTAACGGCACGGCGGGATGTGGTCAGATTGCCCAACGGCAACGAGATTCCAGAGTTCTACGTGCTTGAATACCCCGACTGGGTAAACATCATAGCAACGACCGCCGATGGCGAGTTTGTGTTTATCCGCCAATACCGCCACGGCATCGACCAGACACGCTACGAACTCGTGGCAGGTTGCGTCGACCCCGGCGAAGATGCCCTCACGGCAGCGAAGCGCGAACTCTACGAAGAAACAGGCTACGGCAACGGCGAATGGAAAGAAATTTCCGTGATTTCAGGCAATCCAAGCACCACTAATAACTGGACGCACTGCTTTGTGGCTGAGGGCGTTGTACAGATAAGCACCCAGCATCTCGAAAAATCTGAGGACATCTCGGTGCATCTGCTCACCCTTGACGAAGTGCGCTGGCTACTCGACCACGACGAAATCAAGCAATCGCTAATGGTAGCCCCATTGTGGAAATATTTCGTGGAGAAGAAACTTATTTGACGATTTTTTCTTAATTTTGGGCTACAACAAGCGGAACTGCACTCTTCGCACTTTTGCTTTTCAATAATCTCACAAAAACGCAAGAACTATGGCAAACAAAGATATTCTCTCTGACCTTTACAAGCAAGTGACCGGCAAAGAGCCGACCGAAGTGGTGGAATTGCCCTCATCGGGCTCCAACCGTCGCTATTTCCGCCTCAGCGGAGAGCAGTCGCTGATTGGTGTGCTCGGCACCTGTGTGGAAGAAAACGAGGCATTCCTTTACATGGCGAAACATTTCGCTGCAAAAAAACTCCCCGTGCCTAAGATTTACGCCCACAGCGACGACATGATGGCATACCTGCAGCAGGACCTCGGCGACACGCTCCTCTTCAACGCCATAGAGAAAGGCAGAAAGACAACGGTGTTCAGCGACGAGGAAAAGACACTGTTGGCAAAGACCATCCGTCTGCTGCCCGACGTGCAGTTTGCCGGTGCCGACGGCATGGACTTCTCAAAATGCTACCCGGCTACTGAGTTCAACGCCCGCTCAATCATGTGGGACCTGAACTACTTCAAATACTGCTTCCTCAAAGCCACAGGGATGGAATTTCAGGAAGACAAACTGGAGGACGACTTCCAGCGCCTCACCGACGTGTTGCTCCGCAGTTCGTCGGCAACGTTCATGTACCGCGACTTCCAGTCGCGCAACGTGATGATTAAGGACGGTGAGCCGTGGTTTATCGACTTCCAGGGCGGACGCAAAGGTCCAGTGTTCTACGACGTGGCATCCTTCCTCTGGCAAGCCAAAGCCAACCTCCCCGACAGTCTGCGTGGCGAACTCCTTGAGGTGTATATCGATGCCCTGCGCAAATACAAGCCCGTGGATCGCGAATATTTCTACGCCCAGTTGCGCCATTTCGTGCTGTTCCGCACACTTCAGGTGCTCGGTGCCTACGGCTTCCGCGGTTACTTCGAGAAGAAGCCCCACTTCATCCAAAGCGTACCGTTTGCCATCGCCAACCTGCGCCATCTGCTCGCCAGCCCCTACCCTGAATACCCATACCTCAGCAAGGTGCTGAAAGAACTTGTCGGACTTAAGCAATTTACCGACGATTTGCAGAAACACACGCTGACCGTGCGCGTGATGAGTTTTGCCTACAAGAAAGGCATCCCCAACGACCCGTCGGGCAACGGCGGCGGCTACGTGTTCGACTGCCGCGCCGTCAACAACCCTGGCAAATATGAGCGCTACAAACCGTTTACGGGACTGGACGACCAAGTAATCAAATTTCTCGAGGAAGACGGTGAAATACTCGAATTTCTCAACCACGCCTACGCTCTTGTCGATGCCACAGTGAAGCGCTACAAGGAGCGCGGATTCACCAACCTGATGGTTTGCTTCGGCTGCACAGGCGGTCAGCACCGCTCCGTCTACAGCGCGCAGCACATGGCAGAACACATCAACAAGAAATTCAATGTGAAGGTAGAACTGGTGCACCGCGAACAGAACATCGAACAGACATTCAACGCGAAATTCTAAGCCTACGACAATGAAAGCAATGATTTTCGCAGCAGGTCTTGGCACTCGCCTCCGCCCACTCACCGACAACTGCCCAAAGGCACTTGTCAAGGTTGCTGGTCGCCCGATGCTTGAGCACGTGATTCGCCATCTGATGGCCTACGGATTTACCGACATCGTGGTGAACATCCACCATTTCGGGCAGCAGATTATCGACTTCCTCAACGCCAACAACAATTTCGGCGCGGACATCAAAATCAGCGACGAGCGCGACGAGTTGCTCGACACTGGCGGCGGCATCCTCAAGGCACGCCATCTGCTCGACGACGGCGAGCCGTTTCTCGTGCACAATGCCGACATCATGACCGACCTCAACCTCGCCGATTTCTACAAAAGTCACCTTACCCACAAAGCCGACGCCTCGGTGCTTGTGGCAAGCCGCAAGACCTCGCGCTATTTTGTGTTTTCCGCCGATCGCCGTCTTCAAGGCTGGGAAAACATCAACACTGGCGAAACGCGCCCAGCGGGTTTCGTTCCTACCGAAGGTCAATTGCAGTTGGCATTTGGCGGTGTCCACGTGATTTCACCCTCGATTTTCGACACATTGGCGCACTACAGCGAAGAACATAAATTTTCCATCACGCCATTTTACGTAGACTCATGCCAACGGCTGAAGATTATGGGCTATACCCCCGATGCTGCCTACCAATGGTTTGACATCGGTTCACCCGAGAAACTGGCACAGGCTGAAAGCGCACTCTGCAGCAACCACTAACCTACTTAAAATTTACAACTTTTCAAGGCGTTTTAACATCACTTATTCACCCAAAAGAAAAATACACTTAATTTTTATCGATAAAATACTTGTATTTGCGTATAAGTCATATTATATTTGCGCATATATTAATATTTAAATCTAATGAAAAGGTCCATTTTTTTATTTATTGCGATTATCTGCCCAATGTGCATAATCGCGCAACAAACTGACAGTCAACCCGTTGACAAAAAAACAATTTGATATCAACACGGGATTCTGTAATCGTCTCAAGATATCAGAAAAACAGGACAATGAGAGGATTAAAGACCTTTGTAGACATAGGTTATCAATGGGGAATTGACGACAATGATGACCGTGAAACCTCTTGCTTTTGGCCTTCGTTTGACCTCGATAAAATTCAGGCATCAGCATCAATAGGCAAACAATTCAACAACTTTGTGTTTTTTGGTGTAGGTTTAGGATGCGATGTTTTTTTCGGCAACAACAAAGTTCGCTTTGGAGTGCCCATATACGGAGATTTGAGAATCAACATGCTAAACGACAAGCGGGTGATGCCATTTATCGATTTACGCTTGGGGTACAGTTTCGGGCAAATCGACGGCGTATACATGTGCGGACAAATCGGTGTGAGATACCGACTAACGCGCCAATATGCCATTTCTTTAGCATACCAGTATGACCTTAGTATAAATACAGTTGGTGACTTTGATAATGACATCGGAGTTAACAATTGCGGATTTAAGATTGGATTTGAATTTTAATGGTAAGAATAATGAAACGATTGATAATATGCGCAATGCTTATGATTTTTTCATTGGCAGGATTTGCGCAAGATAATAAGACAGACGATATTAAATCGATTTTAAGCAAATACACAATGCGCGGTTATCGTGCTTTCTACGAATTGGGATACGGCACTGCAGTATACCCGTCGGAAGACAAAGCGGGGGAACTGTTTGAAATAGGCACATCTCAAGGATTTCAGTTCAACAACTCATTCTATTTGGGTGGCGGATTCAGTTTCAACAATTATTTCTGCAACGGCACCACCTACCTGGAAGTCCCTGTATTTGTGGATTTGCATTGGAACATTATCAACAAGAAGATTACTCCATATATCAATCCACGGATTGGATATGGCATCGGAGTAATAAAGGGAGGCTTCATAAAAGCGACCGTCGGCGTGCGAGTCGGTCTGAAGAACCGCCATGCCTTTAATGTCGGTCTATCCTATAGTTCGCAATTTGACAACGAGGACGATTATAAAGACCAATCAAATATCGGAATAACCGTAGGATTTGAATTCTAAAACTTGGATCCTCGGCGATAGCATAACGCAAAGCAAAGTCGGCAACCTTCAAAGCGTTGCCGACTTTTTTTAGGCAGATATGCAATGATGTGTTGTTTATTAGCAAAATTACTCTAACTTTGCAGACACACTCAAAAAACCTAACCAATATGGCAAAAGAAAAATTTTCTTTGGAATTCGACATGCGCAAAACACCCGTAGCGATGCTGTGGTCATACATCTCTACGGCCTACGGTCTTAAAGAATGGTTTGCCGACGATGTGCGCCAGGTTGGCAAAGAGATGGTGCTCAACTGGAACGGCGTGGAGCAGACCGTAACGATTACCGCCATACGCACCGACCGCTTTGTGCGTTTCCACTGGAAGGACGAGCCCGACAAATCGTACTTCGAACTGAAAATCACCCAGTCGGAACTAACCGACGGCACCACCGTTGTGGTGACTGACTTTGCCGAGCCCGACGAAGTGGACGAAGCAAAGGACCTTTGGATTTACCAGATGGAAAACCTGCAACGGCAACTCGGCTGCATCTAACATTCCGCATTCTTTTTTTCAAGACACGACATAAAAAGGGCTGACCCACGAGGGAATCAGCCCAATTTTTTTGCTTGTCCGCTTGAGAGAGAGCGTTAGCGGAAAGCAGTATTGAAAGAACCTAACATTTAGTTTACTTGAACAATTGCGGGATAAACTCAAGAGAGTACTGACGCCAGTTGCTCCAGAGGTGACCGCGAGTGCTCTCGTGGTAGACGTACTTCAAGCCAACCTTGTTCATGCGCTCCTTGAGAGCCTTGTTTGCATCGTAGAGGAAGTCTTCGTTACCGATGGCAATCCAGTAGAGTTTTGTGCCAGCCTTAGCCTGAGCAGCGAGTTTAGCGTCGAGGTTTGCATAGGCAGGGATTTCCTCCATCTTGATGCCAGTGAAGTTAACGCCTGCAGAGTAGAGACCAACATAGTCGAACAAGTCAGGATAGTTGGCAGAAATCATCAAAGTGTGCATACCACCCATCGAAAGACCTGCGATAGCGCGGTGAGCCTTGTCGGCGATAGTGTTGAAAGTAGCGTCAACATAGTTTACGATTTCTGGGAATGCTGTTTCGAAAGAACCGTCCTTGTAGTGAGGCAAGAAGTTTGTCATCACTGGTTTGTAGTCGAGGTTCTCGTAAGTTTCGCCAGCAGCGGCCTGCTTACCGAAGTTACCGTTAGGCATTACAACGATCATTGGTTTGCACTTGCCTTCAGCGATGAGGTTGTCCATGATGCGAGCGATGTTGCCAAGTTCAACCCAAGCGTTCTCGTCGCCACCACTACCGTGGAGAAGGTAGAATACAGGGAATTTCTCGTCGGTCTTGCCGTATGTAGGAGGCAAATAGATGTTCATGCGGCGGTCAGCATTTACAGCGTTTGAGTGGTACCAAACCGAGCGAACCTGTCCGTGAGCCACATCGTGAACCTGATAGTAGTCAGCGCAGCCGTTGCCCACATAGAAGATGCTGAACACGTTGCCCACGTCTCTGCGAGTGAATGGGTTAACTGGGTCGAGGCCAGTCACGCCGTCAATCTCAAAACGATAGGTGTACATCTCCGATGGAAGTTGCGGGCTGGTGTAGGTCCACACGCCGTCTTTGCCTTTTTTCATTTCGCCTGTACCCTTGTTTGCTTCCCAGTCGGCGAGCACCTTGACGGTCTTAGCCTTAGGAGCCTGAAGGCGGAAAGTTACAGAGTGGTCAGCGTTCACCTCTGGTGAAACGAGTTTACCTTCGCGGAAGGAAACGTTTTGCTGTGCGTTCACGCTCATTGCTGCAACGAGCACGAACAGGGATGAGATTAATTTTTTCATTTTTTGTTACGAAAAAGTGGTTTTTGTAGATTATGTCTATTAATTATGTTAGAAATTGAGTTTCGCACCAAATTCCATTGTGAAAGGACGGATGTAGTTACCAGCCATCAGAGTGCCTGCGTATTTTGAGCCGTCGGTAATCAACTCAGAGCCTGGGATTGTGCCTTGTGCACCCGTCTGGTTGAGGAAGTTGACAACATTGACATTGACGGTGAGATACTTGTTGCACTTGAAACTTGCGCCGGCGAATGTTTCCCATCTGCCCTTGAAGTAAACTGAGTTACCCACGTTGGCGTATTGCTTGCTGTAGTAGCGGAACGATGCCCAGATGTTGAAGCGGTCGATGGTGTAACTTGGGTCCAACTCAACGATGATTTTAGACTGCTTGGTCACTGTCATGTTGCTGAAGTCGTAGTTCTTGTTGAAGGCTTCAAACTTGTAGCCGGTGTATTTCGGGTCTTGGTAGGTGAACATCACGTGGAACTTGAAGCCCTTGAACGGAGTAAACATTGCGTCGGTTGTCCAACCCATTGTCTGAATACCGCTCGATGCGCCGACCATTACAGGGTCTACATTCGGGTCGTCGCTCATCACTGTGAGGCGAGAGTAGTCGTTTGTACGGCGAGCGTAGGTGAATGCCGAAACGAGGTTGACGAAGTCGCTGTTGAAGAAGATACCTGCACGGCCAAGGATAAACGGACGGTTGTTGTAGTAAGGCAATGTAGTGCCTGAGTAAGCCTCAAGGTGACGATATTGCTTCAGGTAGTTGATTTCACCGTTAAGACCGAAATTGTGGGTAATATTGTAAGTAGGAGAAAGTGATACTGCGTAGTTGAGACCTGTTACCTTGTGGTTGGTTGTGCCTACAACCTCATTTGTACCAGGCACCTTTGCGCCGAGATAGAAGTCAGAGAAGCGGCTGTTGGCGATGTAGTCAACGCTGGCGTTAAAGAGTTCCAAACGCAAGCCATAGCCCATACGGAACGAAGGAGTGATGCGCCAGTTGTCGTTTACGAAGAGCGCAAACTTGTTTTCGTGTCCGTCGTCGTACTCAGTAGAACCATTGAGGTTGGCATATTCCTGACCGTTGTAGACCAACTTGCGAGGATTTGGAGCAACTTCGTGGTAGTATTGAGTAGTGCTGCGTGCATAGTCAATGTCGCTGAAGAGTTCGTTGAGACCGAATGTCCAGTTGTGCTTTTCCGTTTTCTTCTGCAATTCAGCAACAAACATAGCGTCGGTCACTGAGAAGTTGTTGATTTGCGAAAGGCGGCGTTGGATGGTACCGTGGAAAGCGTCGCCGTTGTCGGCATAAACTGCGTCGGCATCCTCATAGAAGCCCATTGTGAGTTGGTCAACGCTGTGGCCTTTGGAGTTCGACACCTTAGCCTTCAAAGCCAAAGTGAGGTTGTTGCCGAAATCGTAGTCGAAGAGCACCGAACCCTCGTGGGTCTTGGTCTTCGAGATGTCGTAAAGGTTGCCAGTCTTGAGTTCGCCAGTCTTCACGTCGCGGTATTGCATTGTACCGTCGACTGGAAGATAAGAATCGCGACCCATGCGGAAGCCCTTCACGTTCGACACCTTGCCGTCGCCGTCGTAGGTGAACGGAGCGTAGTTGGCAGCCGATGTGAGAGGATGAGTTTCGTTGTACTTGTAGAATACGCTTACTTTACCCTTGTCCTGATTGAAGAGATGAGTGATGCCAGCGGTGTAGAACTGTGCGCGGTCGATGTAGTTTGTGAACTTGAGATCGAAACTTCCTGGGTCGAAGTTCTGGTAAGCGCTGAGAGTGAAGTAAGTCTTCTTTGCGAGTTTACCGGAGAGGTTGATGTCGAAGTTCTGCGAGAGGAAAGAGTTGAGTTGGTACTTTACTTTAGCCTTAAACTTCTCGCCGCCGCGCTCCATCTTAGAGTCAACGCCGTAGCCGATTTCACCGAAGCGGATAGCAGTAGTTGAGATGTTTTGCAAGCCTTGACCTGCGAGGAGTTGCTCACCACGCCAGTGGTTGCTCGTGGTGTTTGGCCAATAATAGTAGACAGCAGGAAGACCGTCGACCGACACTGCCGTATAGGTCATAGGCAAGCCGATTTCCACTTGACGAGGCTCAGTGGCATTCTTCGCGTTGAGCATCACGCCGTGGTCGTTGCCAGCGGTTTTGGTGGTGTCCGCTACTTGCTTATAAGTAGGGGCTTTTTGATTAGTCTTGTTGTTGGCAAGGACAGAAGTCGCAGCCGTCGCGAGCAAGACAGACGATAAAATGTAAACTTTACTTTTCATTTTTCGAGAGTTATTAGTTAGGTAGTAAAAATGATTGTCTTATGATTAGGTTTGATTCTGAAATCGGTTTCAAAATTATAACGACAATCAAGCGTTGTAAAGAAATATACCGTATATAGACTCTCTAAAATTTATTTTTATCTGATTATCAAATTATTACACAAACTCAGCACACCACCAAATATACTACTGTTTTTCCTCAAAATCGGCATTGATTTCCTCTTTCAGCCTACGGTAGAACTCCTCTTTGTCGCAAATTGCGGCATTGACCACACGCGTTTTGTAACTCTTGATGGTGTTGACCGAATAGTTGAGCGACCGCGCCAAATCCTCGTTCTTGGTGATGCCAAGTCGGATGAGGGCATAGATGCGCATCTCGGCGGTGAGGCGTTCGCCGGCTTTAGGGGCGGTACGGCATTCCGGACGCAACAGGGCGTTGAAACTGTCGCTGAAGTTGGGGAACAGCATCAACAGAATGTTGTCAATCTGATAGAACGAGTCGAAGGCGTCGCCCTTCTGCGAGTCGAACACGTTGCGGATGCCGTCGTAGTCGCGGACGGTGAGCCGCCGCAGCACCTCCTTGCGGAGTTTCTCGATGGCAATCTGATGGTTTGCGCTGCTCACAATCAGTTGTCCGAGCACCACCTCCTTAATGTGTCCTGCCTCAAGCAGTTCGCGGTTGATGTTGGCTATCGTGTCGCTCTTTTCACGCAGATGCTGCATCTGCGATTCGATGAGCGACTTCTGGCGGTGGAGTGCCTTGCGCTGACGGATGATGACAACGGTGACGAAAACCATAAACACAACGACAAAACCGAGGAACACGAGGCCGTAGATGAGCCACATTTTCTGCTTCTGGGTCAATTCGTTAAGGTCTACACCGATATGCGGATAACTGCAGGCAATCTCCGAGTAGCGGTATTTTGAATGGTAGCGAAAGGCATTGTTCATCGCCACATTGATGAGCGTGAACGAGCGCGTTATGTCGCCCGTGATATACGCCACCTCGGCGATTTTCCTCGCAGCAGGATATTCATGCGAGCCGCGCTTGATTTCGAGCACGGCAGACTGGCTGATGAACTCCGCCGCCTTGGCATAGTCCTTCATTCCCATATAGTTGTAGCCGAGGTTGCCCACGGCATAAGCATAGTAGTCGCACGCTGGAGAGAGTTTGGATAGCAGCACCTTGCTCTGCTCCACCGCTTCGGCATACTTCGTTTCGTGGAAATACATCTTCACGAGCATATCGTCGAGCAGATAGGAATCCGCTGGCACCAACTTCTTCAACTCGCCGTAGAGGCGCGTCATGTTGTCGAGGTAGGAGTCGCCCGAGAAGAAGCGGTAAGGAGTGTAGAAGCCATTTTCAAACTCGAGGTTGAACGCAGCGACGATATAGTTTATTCTCACTGTCTTGGAGCAATTTTCTGGCACTACCTTCTGCAATGCCTCCGCTCCCTCACGGAAGTAGCCGCTGTTGGTACACGATTTTGCCTTATATATGTAAGCCTGCGCCAGATAGTCGTATGTGCTCTGCTTCGGAGAGCCAGCCGATGGCTCAATGTCCATGGTCAACTGCATCTCCCGCGCAATGTCTTCACAATGCTGGGCGCACTGATAGGCATACTCGAAGTCGACCAGATATTCAAGGTCGAAGAGTTTCTCCCAAAGTTCGTATTGCTTTATAAGAGAGCGCTCGCCGTTGAGTTTGCTCTTGAGGGCAGCAATTTTCTGATTTAGTTCATTGTTGTAGCGGGCAGTGTCGGCAAGAGTTTCGCACACCTTCGTGACGTAAGTCTCCACTTCCTTGCGCACCGACTTGACATAGTCCGAGCCCTTGGCATCAAACTCAGCCTTCATCTTCTTCACGGGCATACGGCTGATTGTCCCTGCCATATTATCGCTCTGAGCAGGACTGCGCAACGGGCAAAAGGCAATGCCTATCACTCCTACTGCCACGAGCAAGTATCTATGTATACATTTCATCGTTTTTCACTTTTTTCAATTAAACTTAAAGGAAAATTTGCGGGTAATAGGTTCTAATGTTTTCGCATTAATGTTAGGTTTCTGCAAATTTAATGATTTTCCGCCGAAACGGCAATTTGCGAAAATTAGTAGATGCAAAAAAATGATGCCGTGCAGTGGCTCCACGAGGGGCAGAACTGCACGGCATCATTGTTATAAGTTTTTCAAGCGAGAAATGCGATCCAATGGGTCGTCGGCACCAAACACGTAGTTGCCTGCCACCAAAATGTCGGCACCGGCATCCTTCAGCAGCCTGCCCGTCTCCTCGTTTACGCCACCATCCACTTCAATGAGAGCGTGCGAGTCGCGCAGAGAGATGAGGTCGCGCAGTTCGTGCACTTTCTTGACCGAATTTTGGATGAATTTCTGTCCGCCGAAGCCCGGATTGACCGACATGATGAGAGCAAGGTCAATGTCCTGGATTATGTCGGCAAGCATCGACACTGGCGTAGCAGGATTGATTGTGACGCCGGCTTTCATTCCAGCCTCCTTGATTTGCTGCACCACCCGCGAGAGATGGGTGCATGCCTCAAGATGCACATTCATGTAGGTTGCGCCGAGGTCCTTCACCTCCTTGATGAATTTCTGCGGCTCTACAATCATCAGATGCACGTCGAGCGGCTTGGTGCAGATGTTCTTCAAATTCTTCAGCACTGGGAAACCGAAAGAGATGTTGGGCACAAACACCCCGTCCATGATGTCGAGGTGGAGCAGTTCGGCTTCGCTGCGGTTAATCATTTCCACGTCCTTCTGCAAGTTGCAGAAATCGGCAGAGAGCAATGAGGGAGATACTATCATAATTTCGATACAGTATTTTTCTTTTTCAAGAGGTTATAGGCGATAAACACCACAATGATTGCAATCACCGCATAGCCAGCGTAGGAAAGGTAGGAATTGTAGTGCTCTATTTGTTTCAGCAGTTCGTCTGGCTTCACGAAAGTGGACAACCACACACCGAGAGCGGCAAGCACCGCATTCCAGATGGCAGCGCCGAGGGATGTGAAAGCCACGAATTTGCCCAAGTGCATGCGAGCCAAGCCGGCAGGGATGCTGATGAGTTGGCGCACGGCAGGGAGCAAGCGTCCCACGAAGGTCGACACCGCGCCATGCTTGTCGAAATATTCCTCTGCATGCGCCACTTTAGCCTCGTCGATAAGGCAGATATGCCCAAAACGGCTGTTGGCGAATTTATAGATCAGCGGACGA
The DNA here is from genome assembly GCA_963590405.1 of Eubacterium sp. CAG:180. Classification (GTDB taxonomy): domain Bacteria; phylum Bacteroidota; class Bacteroidia; order Bacteroidales; family Muribaculaceae; genus Limisoma. Next base: position 21,562 of record CAVAPE010000015.1, read on the forward strand.
CCAAGCCACACCGACAAGCCATAGTTGACCAAAGCGCCGATGAGTGCGCCGACGGTGGCAAGCACCACAATCAAATATACATTGATGTGTCCGTAGGACCATGCAAAATAGGCTGCCGGAGGCACAACAATCTCTGAAGGAAAGGGGATAAACGAACTTTCGACCGCCATAAGGGCAATGACCAAAAGGTAGGCTGTCAGAGGATCGCTAAGCATCCCAACAAACCAGTTGTAGATTTCTAATACCATAAACGTTTAATATTAACAGTGCAAAATTAACACACCGACTTTATATAACACCTATCTTGCGAAACAATTCGGCATATTTCTCCGCTTTTTTCTCCACAGCCATCGGATAAGCCCGCGAGGAAGAAACCATGCGATAATGGTGGTAGACCGTGCCATTGTGGGTAAATTCCACGCAACAACCAGTTGCTGGCACGGCAGTGCCAGTGATTGAAGCGATGATTGCCGACGACTTCTCGCCTGCCGTGACCACCGTATGGCATAGCGGCAACCGAGAGAGAAATGCAAACAGGTCTATCGGCTCGACCACCTCAAGGAATTTGTCGGAGGCGTTGTCCTTCTGCCTTACGACCTTCACCGCCGCGTCGAACATTGCTATGCCCCTCTCCTCGGCTAATGCCCTTATGGCAGCCTCGTCGTAGCCGCCCGGCAGCAGAAAGTGCGTCTTGTCGCCGAAGAAAATCAAGCCCATAATGCGCCACATGTCGTTGGTGGGATTAGGGTAGTAGAACCGCATCGACCAGCGACGTTCGGGCGGAGGAAACGAGCCAAGCATCAGCACCTTTGCCGATGCTGGCAGGAAAGGCTCAAATGGATGAACCTCAACGGCGCCCATCAGCAAGAAGTTTTCGATAGACAACCATAGCCGCAACGGCAAGCACGCCACTTGCGAGGGCGAGCCACGGCGACGAAGCGCCGACCTCTGCCGTGTCGGCTTCCATCATGCCAGCATGCTGCATCCACGTTGTCACCACGACCGACGAATTGTTGAAGGCATGGGCAATAATCGGCACCCAAAGCGAGCCGCTCCAGAGATAGGCATAGCCGAAAATCGCTCCGAGGAGCATCCGCGGCACGAAGCCGTAGAACTGCAGATGCAATGCGCTGAACACGAAAGCGGCAGTCCACACAGCCAAATGCCCATTTTTCACGCCCTCCTTAAACACTCTCTGGATTGCTCCGCGGAAGAACGTTTCTTCGCCAATGCCCGTCACTACGGCAACCGTAATGACCGTGGCAATCAGTCCCCACACAGAGGTGGAACTCATCAGGGCATCCGTGGTCAATTTTGCTGCCTCCTCCTGCGCCCGCATCCAGCCCTCCAGCGGCTTCAGCGATTCGGGGAGCGACATCGACGCGTTCCACGCCACCGTCCAGTTAAGGGCAGGAGTGGCAATGACCATAATAACGATTATGCCAAGACATCCGACCAGCGTGGGCGACTTCGTCAAGCCGAGGAAACGCATCGGCCTGCCGGTGACAAGCATGCCCAGCATCACAGCCGGGAGGATAAACATAATCAGATTCTGAAGGACAGTGCCAATCTGAAGCGCAACAACCTTGTCAAGCCCAGAGATGGAATTGAGCAGTTGCACAGCGATTGCCACGATAAAAAGTCCGAACACCAAGCCCGAAGCCAGGATGGTGAGCGACTTTGCAACGGGGAAACCCGTAGATATTCTGTTTTGAAACATAGCCTTCTATTCAATCATCTTCAAAAATTCATCCTCGCCAATGATAGGAATGCCCAGCGACTTGGCCTTTTCCAACTTTGCCGGGCCCATATTTGCGCCAGCAAACACGAAATCGGTTTTCTTGGAAATTGACCCGGAATTTTTGCCACCGTTGCGCTCAATCATTGCCTTGTATTCATCGCGCGAATGATGCTCAAACACGCCGCTAATCACAATCGTTTTGCCGGCAAGTTTGTCGGTTTTCGACTGCGCAGCATCAGCGGCTATTGCCATCTGCAAGCCAGCCTTGCGGAGGCGTTCAACAATTTCTACATTCTTCGGCTCATGGAAGAACGCCACCACACTTTCAGCAATCACCTGCCCTATCTCGTCGATGGCAGTCAACTGCTCCACGGTGGCAGTCATCAGGCTGTCAATCGACCCGAAGGCGAAAGCGAGTTTTTTGGCAACCGTCTCGCCCACATTGGGTATCGACAAGGCAAACACAACCCTCTCGAAAGGCACTTGCTTCGAAGCCTCAATGCCGCGGAGAATGCGCCGCGCCGTGAGTTCACCCACACGCCCCACGACAGTAAGTTTGTCGTCAGTCAAATCGTAGATGTCCGCCACATTTTTCACTAGTCCTACAACAAACAACTGCTCGGCGGTTTCCTCGCCGATGCCGTCGATGTTCATCATGCGGCGACCCACAAAATGCTCGATGCGACCAGTGATTTGCGGACGGCAGCCGTCGCGGTTGGGGCACACCCATGCCGCCTCGCCCTCGTTGCGCACAAGCGGAGTGCCGCAAACGGGACATTCTCGGACGAATTGCAGCGGACTGCTACCAGGCTCGCGTCGCGAGAGTTCCACGCCGACGATTTTAGGTATGATTTCGCCGCCCTTTTCCACATACACATAGTCGTTGTCGTGGATGTCGAGCGAGCGGATGATGTCTTCATTGTGGAGCGATGCACGCTTCACGATTGTGCCTGAAAGCAGTACCGGCTCAAGGTTTGCCACTGGAGTGATTGTACCCAGACGCCCGGTTTCAAACGACACCGATTTCAGTTTCGTCAACTCCCTTTCCGCCTGAAACTTATAGGCGATAGCCCAACGCGGTGATTTGGCGGTAGAGCCGAGGAAACGCTGCTGCTGAAGGTTATTGACCTTAAACACCAGTCCGTCGGTAGCCACCTCCAGTTGCTTGCGCGCTTCAGCCCAATGGTCGATAAACGCCTTCGCCTCGTCGATGTCGTGCAGAAGAGCCGTAGCGTCCGACACCTTGAAGCCCCATGTGCGCAGAGCCTGAAGGCAGTCGTAGTGGGTGGTGAACGGCAGATTGTCGCCGAGGAGGAAATAGAAATAGGCATCCAAGCCGCGGCGCGACACCTCGGCAGGATTTAGCGTTTTCAGCGTGCCAGCAGCCGCATTGCGCGGATTGGCGAGCAACGGCTCTTCGTTGTACTCACGCTCGCGGTTGAGCGCGTCAAACGACTTCCACGGCATCACAATCTCGCCACGCACCTCAAACTTGTCGGGCCAGCCCTCGCCGGCGAGCGTCAAAGGCACGCTGCGGATGGTCTTCACGTTGGTGGTAACGTCATCGCCATGCACACCGTCGCCGCGCGTCACTGCACGCACGAGCCGTCCGTGCTCATAGGTGATTGAAATCGATGTGCCGTCAAACTTCATTTCGCCCACGAGTTCGAGGGCACCGCCGCCAAGTTGTTGCTTGGTGCGGCGCAGGAAGTCCTCCACCTCCTCGATTGAATAGGTATTGCCCAGCGACTGCATCGGTCTTTCGTGAGCCACCTGCTTGAAGCCCGGCGTGAGGTCGCTACCCACGCGCTGCGTCGGCGACAAGGGGTCGAACAATTCCTTGTGCTCCGCCTCAAGGTCCTGAAGGCGGCGCATCATGTCGTCATACTCCTTGTCGGAGATTGTAGGCTGATTCAGCACGTAATAGTTGTGGTTGTGCTTGTTGAGTTCTTCACGCAACCACTGTATTTCAGATTCAAACAAATCCATAGTTTTCGTAATTTGCTACGAATATAGTCAACTTTTTCCAAAATTTGCAGCGACATTGCGTTCTTTTACATAGTTTGTCACTATTTTTGTAGAATTGATGAAACTCAGCGTTGTCATACCGGTGTATCGCGTAGAGGCATTTCTTGAGAAATGCGTCAGGAGTGTGCTGTCGCAGGAGGGCGTGGACTTGGAGGTTATCCTCGTGGACGACTGCTCGCCCGACGGCTGCGGCGCGCTGTGTGACCGTCTTGCTGACGGCGACCGAAGGGTCAAGGTGGTGCACCGCGCAGCCAACGGCGGACTGAGTGCCGCACGCAACAGCGGCATAGCCATAGCCACTGGCGACCTGCTGACGTTTGTCGACTCCGACGACTTCATTGCCCCCAACACCTTTGCGCCCAACATCGAGATGATGGAGCGGCTCGATGCCGACTGCATCGAGTTTCCCGTGGCAGTGTACTTTGGCAGCCCATCGGAGAAAAGATATGTGCCCTGCATCGGCAATCAGCCTACTGGCACATTTCAGGATTGGTACGAGCATGGCGGCTACATCCACAGTTACGCCTGTAACAAAATCTTCAGCCGCGAACTGTGGGGCGATGCCAAGTTTCCCGAAGGCAAATATTTTGAGGACATCATGACCATCCCCTACGTGCTCGACCGCGCGCAGCGCATTGCAGCGTCTGACAAGGGCCTTTACTACTACTGCACTGCCAACGGCGGAGCAATCACCCAGCAGCCATCGCGGCAGAAGGAGCAGGACCTCACCGAGGGCAACATCCGCCTGTTCTGTTTCGCGTCGAGCCACTATACCATCAGCGACCCCGCGCGCTACAACCATTTCATGGAAACGATAAACCGGCAAATCGGATTGCTGCGCAGTGGCGGCAGCATCATCCTACCCGAATACACGGTGCGTCTGCGCCACGCCTTCCTCCGCCAGCCCATCAAGCAGCGCGTCAAGTGCATCTTGTGGCTTACGCTCGGCAAGCGACTGTTCTTTAAACTGTTTGCGCGATGATCGGTATCAGTTTCATAATCCCCTACTATGCCCTTGAGCAGGGCCTTTTGCTGCGCGCAGTCGACAGTATCGCCCTTGCCCGCTTGGAGTGCGACTACGAGATTATCGTGGTGGACGATGGCACGCCCGACAGGCATGCAGAAGAGTGGCTCCGCGGCAGGGACAGCCACATCCGATATTTTCGCAAGGAAAACGGCGGACTGAGCGACGCGCGCAACGCCGGCATCGCCCTCGCCACGAAGGAGTATATCCAGTTTCTCGACAGCGACGACTACCTTTTTCCTGCGGCATACCGAAAAGTGGTGGCGATGCTCACCGACGAGCAGCCCGACATGCTGATTTTCAAGAGCAAGAAGGTTTTCAGCAAGGGCATCGACGAGGCGTCACCACATGAAATCCACTGCGAGCGTTTTGTCGACGGCATCGACTATATGATCAACCGCAACGTTTTTGCTGGTGCGTGTAGTTACCTGTTCAAGAGGGAAGCACTCAGCGATTTGCGCTTTATCAAAGGCATCTACCATGAGGATGAAGACTTCACGCCGCGGCTCATTGCCAACTGCGGCAGTTTGATTGCCACCGACGCCGTTTGCTACGCCTACTACCAACGACAGGGGTCGATAGTCAACGACAGCGACGACAGTAAACTGGAGAAGCGCTTCAACGACATGCTGCAAATCATTGCGGCGATGGACAAATTGAGCCGCGAGGCTACCGACGATCGGCGACAACGGGCATTCACCCGGCGCCGCGACCAGTTGGCACTCGGCATCCTCTACACAGCCCTAACCGACCTGAAATCGGCTTCGGCAGTCATCGGCATTGCCGACCGCCTTGCATCGCTCGACTTGTGGCCGCTACCCAAGGCGCGCTACAGCCGACGCTACTGGCTATTCAGAAGGCTATCCAACCGCCGCTGGAAATTACGTATAATCAAGACTTTACTCAATCTGCGATGAAGATACTACTCATAGGAGAATACAGCAACGTGCACTGGACTCTTGCCGAAGGTCTGCGGGCTCTCGGACACGAGGTCTGCGTGGCATCGAACGGCGACTTCTGGAAAAACTATCCGCGCGACATCGACCTTGTGCGACGGTCGTACGGACGGATGGACACGATGCGCTATTTTGCCAAGGTGTGGTGGGCATTGAGGAAGATGCGCGGCTACGACGTGGTGCAAATCATCAACCCACTGTTCTTCGACCTCAAAGCCGAGCGTCTGCGCCCCATCTACGACTATCTGCGCCGCCACAACAAGCGGGTGTTTCTCGGGGCTTACGGCATGGACTACTATTGGGTGAACATCTGCCGCACCACGCAGACATTCCGCTATTCCGACTTCAACTTCGGGCAGCAACTGCGCACCGACGACATTGCCATGACGGAGATGCGCGACTGGATCGGCACGGAGAAAGGTCGCCTCAACCAGGAAATAGCCGCCGACTGCGACGGCATTATCGCTGGGCTCTATGAATACTATGCATGCTACAGCCAAGTGTTTCCCGAGAAGACGAGGTTCATCCCCTTCCCCATCAACACCGACGCGACCTTGCGCACAGCGCCAGCGGTGAGCAACAAGGTGCGGTTTTTCATCGGCGTGCAGAAAACGAGGAGCAAATACAAAGGCACTGACATTATGCTCCGCGCCCTTGAGAGCGTGGAAAAGGCGCATCCCGACAAGTGCGAGATAGTGAAAGCGGAGTCGGTGCCGTTTCCCGTGTACCAGCACATGATGGACACGAGCCATGTGCTGCTCGACCAACTCTACTCCTACACGCCCGCCATGAACGGACTTCTCGCCATGGCGAAAGGGCTTGTGCTTGTGGGCGGCGGCGAGCCTGAGAACTACGAAATCCTCGGCGAGCGCGACTTGCGCCCCATTGTCAACGTGGTGCCCGACGAGGTCGACGTGCGCAGCAAACTCGAGCAACTGGCGCTCCACCCCGAGCAGATTTCACGGCTCAGCAACGAGAGCCGCCTCTACATTGAGCGTCACCACGACTACCGCAAAGTGGCGCAGCAATATGTGGACTTTTGGCTTAACCCCTCGAAAAAACAATAACAATGATAGCATTTCCAAACGCAAAAATCAATCTCGGACTCTTCATCGAGCGCAAGCGTGAAGACGGTTACCACGACATCTCGACGGTGTTCTACCCCATCCCTCTCTGCGATGCTGTGGAGGTGGTGGAAGCCGCAGAAACGCAACTATTTACCTACGGCAACCGCGTGGACTGTCCGCCAGAGAAAAACCTTGTGATGAAGGCTTACCGCATGCTCGCCGACGAGTTCGACCTGCCGCCGGTGGCGATACACCTCTACAAGCACATCCCCGACGGCGCAGGTCTGGGCGGAGGCTCGTCGGACGCGACCGCCGTGGCTAAAATCCTCAACTCTATGTTCGGGCTTGGGCTTGATGACGAGGGCATAGCCACAAGAGTGAAACGCCTCGGCGCCGACTGCCCGTTTTTTGCCTACAACCGCCCAATGACGGCGCGCGGCATCGGCGACGTGTTAGCGCCTGTCAGCGTCGACCTGAAGGGGCGGACGATGGTTGTGGTGAAGCCCGACGTTTCAGTGCCCACCGCAGCGGCTTACGCTGGCGTAACGCCCAAAGAGCCAGCGACCGACATAGCCACGCTGATTGCCTCGCCCATCGAGGAATGGTGCGGCGCACTCGTCAACGACTTCGAAGCAAGCATTTTCCCTCAGCACCCCGAGTTGGCTGCGCTAAAGGAGTCGCTCTACGCCGCAGGAGCGGTCTACGCCTCGATGTCGGGCTCGGGCTCTGCCATATTCGGCATCTTCGATAGTGACAAATTGGCAGACAAGTTTGTTGCCGGATGCCAAGAACACCTATTATACAAACTCAATCTCTGAGACAGAGCCACACTGAAAGTTTGGCAGACTTTTTGATAAGGCTGATTTGATAACATTTTGAAAAATAGAAAAACAATATATCATGTCAGAAGAAAAAGACTTGAAAGAACAGCAAAAACAGTCTGCCGAGATGCCGGAAGTCGAAGCAACCGAAGAAACGGCTGAAGAGGCTACTGTAGAGGCAGAAGAACCGACAGCAGAGGAAGCGCTCCAGAAACAACTCGACGAAACAAAGCAGCAACTCGAGAAGGCGCAGAAGGAGTATATGTTCCTGCTTGCCGAGTTCGACAATTTCCGCAAGCGCACACTCAAGGAGAAGCAGGACCTCATCAAAAACGCCTCTGAGGGCGCGATGAAGGACCTTCTACCCGTAATCGACGACTTCGAGCGCGCCATCCAAGCCTCTACCGAGAGCAACGACGTGGAGAGCATCAAGGAGGGTGTTAACTTGATTTACAACAAGTTTGTGAAATATTTGGAGAAGAACGGCGTGAAGCCAATCGACTCTACGGATGCCGATTTCGACACCGAATATCACGAAGCAGTGACCACCTTCCCTACCGACGACGAGTCGAAGAAGGGCAAAGTAATCGACACTGTGGCTAAAGGCTACACGATGAACGACAAGGTGATTCGCCACAGCAAAGTAGTTGTGGGACAATAACAAAGGAGGCTTACAATGAGCGAAAAGAGAGACTACTACGAAGTGCTTGGCGTTGACAAGAAAGCAACAGCCGACGAGATAAAGAAAGCCTACCGCAAGAAAGCAATTCAGTACCACCCCGACCGCAACCCCGGCGACAAGGAAGCCGAGGAGAAGTTCAAGGAGGCGGCTGAAGCCTACGATGTGCTCAGCAACCCCGACAAGCGTGCCCGCTACGACCAGTTCGGACACAATATGGGTCCGCAAGGATTTGGCGGCGGCAGTGCCGGCGGCTACGGAGGATTCTCAATGGAGGACATCTTCTCGCAGTTTGGCGACATCTTCGGCGGAGGCGGTTTCAGCGGATTTGGAGGCGGTGGCAGTAGCCGTCGCGCCAACCGCGGTAGCGACCTGCGCATCAATGTGAAGGTTACGCTGAAAGAGGTTGTACACGGCACTACTAAGAAATTTAAAATCAACAGATACGTGCCTTGCGAGCATTGCAAAGGCACAGGCGCAAAGGACGGCAATTCGTTCCACACTTGCTCCACCTGTAACGGCACGGGCGTGGTAACACGCACGCAGCGCTCCATCCTCGGCATGATGCGCACGCAAACGCCGTGTCCCGACTGCCACGGAGAGGGCAAAATCATCTCCGAGCAGTGTCCGCACTGCCATGGCGAGGGCGTTGAACGCAAGGAGGAAATCGTTACCGTCAACATCCCTGCTGGCGTGGCTGACGGCATGACGCTCAGCATGAGCGGCAAGGGCAACGCAGCCCGCCGCGGCGGCGTGACTGGCGACCTGCTCATTCAGGTGAGCGAGGAGAAACACCCGGAATTGGTGCGCGACGAAAACGACATCACCTACAACCTGATGCTCGACTTCCCTACAGCGGTGCTCGGCGGCAAGGTGGAAGTGCCTACGGTCGACGGCCGTGCGCGCGTAACCATCGAACCGGGAACGCAGTCTGGCAAGGTGCTCCGTATGCGCGGCAAGGGCATCCCGTCGATGCACGGCGGTTGCGGCGACGAACTCATCAATGTGATGATCTACACGCCTGAACATCTGTCTGCAGAGGAAAAGAAGGAAGTGGAACGCATGCGCGACTCCGAGAATTTCAAGCCCTCGGAAAGCGACAAATGCCGCATCTTCAGCCGCCTGAAGCACATCTTCGACTAAAGAATAGGCGGCTAAAGAGGCTATAGGCTGAAAGCCTTACACCACCATAGCCCAGGGCAACGCCCTGGGGTAAGCCAGCACAATGGTTAGCGCCCTGTAAGGGCAACACAAATCACCGACGTTTCCGCTGGAGTGTTGCCCTTACAGGGCGTCCCTATTAACACACTGTTACCCAGGGCGTTGCCCTGGGCTATGGTAGAATAAGGCTTTCAGCCTATCCAAATATGTCTGTGTTCTGCAAACTTAGTGCTATGGTGGTATAAGGCTTTCAGCCTAATTTGTTTTTTCTTCACAAAGCATCTCATTTATGCTTGCCAATCCGTTTATTATGACTAATTTTGCAGAAATGATAACGATCATTCATTATGCAACACATAAATGAAATCCTTCAAAATTCAATACAGAAGAACTGGGAAGAACTCGCTCTGACCGACTTCGGCGGCATCTCGCTACAATACCGCGACATCGCCCGCAAAGTGGCAAAACTCCACCTTCTGTTTGAACACGCCGGAATCAAAGAAGGCGACAAAATCGCCCTTTGTGGCAAAAACAGTACGCAATGGGCAGTGGCTTTCATCGCTGGGCTTACTTACGGCGCAGTGCCGGTGCCTATTCTCCACGAGTTCAAGCCAGAGCAGGTGCACCACATCCTCAACCATTCGGATTCGCGCATTCTGTTCTGCGACCAGAACATCTACAAGCAACTCGACCTTACGACCACGCCAAATATCGAAGCGGCATTCGACATTGCCGACTACGGTCTGCTTGAGTCGAACAACGACAACATCAAGTATGCCCGCGCCCACCTCAACGAGATTTTCGGCAAACGCTATCCAGAACGCTTCACTGCCAAGGATGTAGCCTACAAGACGCCCGACATGGAGCAACTTGCAATCATCAACTACACCTCTGGCTCTACGGGCTTCTCGAAGGGCGTTATGGTGCCCTACCGCGCCATCTCGTCGAACATCACCTTTGCGCTCACCAAACTGTCGTGGCTCGGTCCGGGCGACGAGACAATCTGCATGCTTCCGCTTGCCCACATGTTCGGACTCTCCATCGAGATGCTCCACCCACTGGCAAAGGGTTGCCACATCCACTTCCTCACCCGCGTGCCATCTCCGAAAATCATCATGGACGCCTTTGCCAAGGCTCGTCCGCGCCTGATTATCACGGTGCCGCTGGTGCTTGAGAAAATCATCAAGACGAAGGTGTTCCCGCTGCTCGACAAGCCTGTGATGAAACTGTTGATGACGGTGCCGTTTGTCAACGACCGTCTGCTCGGCAAAATCAAGGCAAAACTCAACGAAACGTTTGGCGGACAACTATTTGAAATCATCATCGGCGGCGCGGCTCTCAATGCCGACGTGGAGAAATTCCTTCGCCGCATCAACTTCCCATACACCGTGGGTTACGGCATGACGGAGTGCGCTCCGCTCATCTCCTACGCTGGCCACGAAATCAACCGTCCTGGTGCCTGCGGTCTCCCTACGGACAATGTGGAGGTGATGGTCGACTCTCCCGACCCTGAAAACGTTGCTGGCGAACTCCTTGTGCGCGGCGCAAACGTGATGCTGGGCTATTACAAGAACCCTGAAGAAACGGCTACCGCCCTGCGCGACGGCTGGCTCCACACGGGCGACATCTGCAACATCGACAGCGACGGCTTCATCTATATCCGCGGACGCAACAAGAATATGATTCTCGGTCCGTCGGGACAGAACATCTATCCAGAGGAAATCGAGCAGAAACTCAACAACTTGCCTTACGTTGGCGAGTCGATTGTGCTTGAGCGCGACGGCAAAATCATTGCACTCGTGCATCCGGACTACGACAATGCTCATTCGCAAGGTCTGTCGGACGAGGACATCAACAACCTGATGCGCGAGAACATTGCGCAACTCAACAAGGAAATTCCTGCCTACTCGCATGTGGCATCGGTTGAAATCCACGAAGAAGAATTTGAGAAAACTCCGAAGCGCTCCATCCGCCGCTTCCTTTACAAATAAAAGACATATATCTATGAAGAAATTAAGCATTCTGGCAGCCATCGCACTCACTGGTGCGGCAGCCTCAGCGCAGACAATGATACTCAAGGGCACGATGCCCGACGATTACAACGGCAAGAAAGTGGTGCTCGTCGACCTCGACAGCCGTGCTCATCTCGACAGCACGACGGTGAAGGCTGGCAACATTACGTTCAACACGAAGGTGAACGCCGGCGTGTCGAGACCTGCGGCACTGACCATCGACAACCACCGTGTGCTTAATTTCATCCTTGAGCAGGGCGAAGCCACCATCAACGAGAAAGGTCAGGTGAAGGGCACTCCGCTCAACAATCTCAACGAAAGTATTGCCGAGGCAATCGACAGCCTCAGCCGCGAATATAAGGCTAAGCAAGGCGAGATAATGAAGTCGCAGATGAGCAACGACGAGAAGATGAAGGCCGCCGAGGCTCTCTACAACGAGACGGCGATGAAAAACGGCGAACTCCTTGTGGACAGTTACAACGCCAACAAGACCAACGCCGTGGGCTATATCCTCTTTCAGGACGTTGCCGACGGCATGAGCGTGGCTGAAATCGACAGTCTGCTCGTAGGCGCTGCCGACTGGATTAAGAACTCGAAGGCTGTGGCTTCGTTCAAGAATGTTGCCATCAACCTCGAAAAGACTGCCCCAGGCAAGATGTTTACCGACTTTTCTGTGAAGACAAGCGCTGGAAAGACCGTAAAACTGTCGGACTATGTGGGCAAGGGCGACTATGTGGTGCTCGACTTCTTCGCAAGTTGGTGCGGTCCGTGCCGCCGCGAAATGCCTACGCTGAAGGGCATCTACAAAAAGCATAACGGCAAAGGGCTGAAGGTAATCGGTCTTGCCGTGTGGGACGAGCCTGCCGACACCAAGAAATGCGTCAGCGAACTGTCGCTGCCTTGGACGGTGATCGACAATGCCCAGGCTGTGCCAACCGACCTCTACGGCGTGCGCGGCATCCCTCACATCATCATCTTCGCTCCCGACGGCACAATCGTGGCACGCAACCTCCGCGGCGAGGAACTGGCTGCGAAAGTCGACGAACTGATGGCAAAATAATTGCTTGCGCCGATGGCTTATTTCTCGATAATAATCCCCGTCTACAACCGCATCGACGAGGTGCGCGACCTTCTCGACAGCCTCTCCCACCAAACCGACAAGGATTTTGAGGTGGTAATCGTGGAGGACGGCTCGTCGCAGCGCTGCAACGGCGTGGTGGCGCAGTTTGCCGACCGCATCGACGTGAAATATTTCTACAAGGACAACGAGGGACGGAGCATTGCTCGCAACTACGGCATGGAGCATGCCACGGGCGAATATTTCCTGTTTTTCGACTCCGACTGCGTTATTCCCGAACAATACATCGCCACTCTGCGCAACGCGCTGAAGGCTAATCCCGTGGACTGCTTCGGCGGACCCGATGCTGCCCACAGTTCGTTTAGCGACACGCAGAAGGCCATCAACTACTCGATGACATCGTTCCTCACCACGGGCGGCATCCGTGGCGGCAAGGTGCAACTGGAGAAGTTCGTGCCACGCACGTTCAACATGGGCTTCTCGCGCCGCGTGTGGGAAAAGGTTGGCGGCTTCCGCGAAATGTTTTCTGAGGACATCGACATGAGCACACGCATCCGCAAGGCGGGATTTTCGATTGCGCTCATCCGCGATGCCTACGTCTACCACAAGCGCCGCGTAAATATGCGCCTGTTCTGCCGACAGGTCTACGTGTTCGGCATGTCGCGCATCACTCTCTACCTCCTCTACCCCGAGTCGCTGAAACTCGTGCACTGGCTTCCTGCCGTGTTTGTCATGGGTGTCGTTGCAATGGCTCTGCTGGCCGCACTGGTCTGCTGGATGTGGATTCTGCCGCTTGTGGCTTATCTGCTGGCAGTGTTTGTGTGCGCATGTGTGGTGACAAAGAAACTGAAAATCGCCGCCCTTTCGATAGTGGCGAGCGTGATTCAGTTGGGGGGCTACGGATGTGGCTTCCTGAAGGCTTTCTTCACCAAAATCGTGCTGCGCAAAGGGCGCAACATCGAGGAGGAAATAGCCATCCGCAAAGGTAAATAGCCATGGACAAGCCGTTCTACTCCAGCCGCATCTCCGACCTATCGCAGGAAGACCGCCCGCGGGAAAAGGCGCTTGCGCTGGGTGTGGAGTCTCTCACCACCACCGAACTCATCGCGCTGCTTCTGGGCAGCGGCACGCCAGGGGAGTCAGTAATCAACCTATCGCAACGCATCCTCGCAGAGTCAGGCAACAGCCTGCAAGAACTGTCGCGACGCACAATCAAGAATCTGGTGCGCTCGTTCAAGGGCGTGGGCGACGCCAAGGCGGTGACGCTGCTCGCTGCCATCGAACTGGGCAAGCGCTACGCGCAAGAAGGTCCAGTGGAGAAACCCATTATCGACTTGCCTGAGAAAGCCTACAACCTGATGCGCGACAAACTGATGGGGCTCGACCATGAGGAGTTTTGGGCAATCTACCTAAACAACGCCAAGCGCGTAATCGCGCGCACACGCATCAGCCAAGGGGGCACGACCGCCACGGTGGTCGACGTGAAAATTGTGCTACGCAACGCCCTCGACCACCTCGCAGCAGCAATAATCCTCGTACACAACCACCCGTCGGGCACGCTCCGCCCGAGCCGTCAGGACGATGCCATCACCGAACGCATCACCAAAGCCGCCGCCCTGATCGACGTCCACGTCGTGGACCACATCATCTTCACCAAAAACGGCTACCTCAGTTACAACGAAGCCGGGAAAATGTAAAACCACCCGAATGTGGCGGGAGTGCCCCGAATGGATGTATAAGAGCCAACACCCCATTACGCACAAGGCGTGATAGGCTGAAGGCCTTATGCTACCATAGCCCAGGGCAACGCCCTGGGTATAA
>CAVAPE010000016.1:0-34441 GCA_963590405.1 Eubacterium sp. CAG:180
ATAGCTCAGTTGGTTAGAGCACCTGACTGTTAATCAGGGGGTCGTTGGTTCAAGTCCATCTTGAAGCGCAAATTACAAATCCTGTAATGAATTTGCGGGATTTTTTTATAAAAATAGCAATAAAATAGCACACTATTATTTAGCCGACGTATTCAAGCCGATGTCCTTCCTGCCATAGGGAACCTTAGCCAAAATATTATTTTTTATTCCGAAGGACCTCCGCACGATGGCAGAAATAGTGCAAACTAATTGGGAGAAATATGAAACGTAAAGGACTTTGTCCAAGTGTTATTCTTGTAGTCTTGTCCTTGTTGTGTATCTTCACATCGTGCAACGATGAGGTGAATACCGACAACGGGAAAGGGTACATTTCGCTTGTTATCAACATCGACAACAACAGTTACTCCTCTCGCAGCACCCGTGCTGCCACCCGCGAACCGGCTACCGACAACGAAAGTCGCGTAGACAATGTTGTTCTCCTCTTCTACACTACCGACGGCTATTCCAGCGCAGACCTCAACATGAGCGACGCAATGGCCAACTCCATAAAAATCATCCAAGCAATGCGCTTCGAGAGTTCGCAACTCACCGAAGAATATTCTTCTGCTGGACGCTACTACACCACCGAGGCGCGCGAATGCCCACTGGCGCTCATCAACAGTGAAAACTACCACGCCCTTGTGGTGGTGAACACCGACAAGACCGCCAACGACTACATCGGCAAGACCATCGCCGAGGTGCGCGACCAACTCTCAGGCTCGGCGCAGTGGCACACCAACGGCAGCACCGTTGCCGACTACGACTACTTCATGATGTCGTCGCAGAAGGATGCCATCATCACCAAGTCCAACACCTCTGGCAAGGGAACAAAGGAAGACCCGATACTCATCCCCATCAACATTGAGCGCATGGCGGCGCGCATCGACTTCGTGCCTAACGCTGCCTACGATGCAAGCGTGGGCGGCTACGTCTACGATGCAGTTGTTGAGTCGGGCACTGTAACTGAAACCGCTGGCGGCTTCGTACTCAAATACGCTGGTCCAATCAACTGCCTCAACACGGGCGGCTACGTGTTCCGCCGCGTGGCAAACCGTGTGGCTGGCACGCTGACCGTTACTGGCACCGACTATCTCGGCGACGAAGTTGTTGGTCTCGACGTAAGCAAGGGCAACTATGTGGTTGACCCGTGGACCACCCAGAAGAAAGAAGACAGCGCTACGAAGATGGCTGCCAACTACACCAACTTCGGCACCATCGCCGCTGCCGACCTCGCCAACTACAAGGTGCAACCGCTTGCTGGCGCCGACTTCTACGTGCTCGGCTACACGATGGAAAACACCACGCTCGACAACAACACAACCTACGCCACGGGAGTGGAATTCCGCGGCACATACTACACCAAAGAATACTGGGATGCCACCAACCACCAGCCAGTGGCTGGCGCTGCAGGCACCGACAAAACATACCGCTACTTCATCCACCACAGTTATCTGAACAACACGGAGGCTACGACAGCCACCCCGATGTTCTACGGCATTGTGCGCAACAACGTCTACAAAATCCAGATTTCCAAGGTTAAGGGTGAAGCGCTGCTGTTCACCATCAGCGTGCGGCCTTGGACCTGCTACATCCATCCAGAAGTGATTATCTAAACTCCATCCGCTATGAAAATGCTAAGTCATTTCAAAATATTCTGCTGCCTGGCAATCCTCCTTGGATGCCTCACAGCGTGCTCCTCTGAAGCCGACGAGCCAAACACCGGCGGCAAAGTCTCCGTTTCCGTCAGCCTCTCGTCGAAAACCAGCGGCACACGCGCCTCGTGGACGCTCGACCCCGTTTATGGCGAGGACGGCGAGATGATGAAGTCGTGGTTTGTTGCCATTGTGCAAAATGGTAAGGTGCAGGACATCGTGAGCAACGCCGACTTCGACGGCAAGGAGAAAGAAATGGACAGTTTCACGGTGAAACTTGAAGCCGGCGAAACCACTTTCTATTCGTTTGCCAACCTCACCCTCGCCGATGTAGGTCTCGACGGCATAACTTCCTTCCCTGCCGCCCTTCCTTCGGGCTTCGAGACGCAGACCATCAGCGTGGCTGGCAACAAGTCGAGCGCCAGCGAATTCGCCGATGGCATCCCGATGAGCAACAAGCAAACGTTTACCGTCGCTGCAACGACAACGCATATCGACCTTGAGGTAATCCGACTGGTGGCAAAGATGCACATCTCGCTCACCAACATCACCGACGACGACATCACGGTGAAGCGCATCGGCATCACCGACATCACCAACGACGGCAACAATTTCTACCTCTTCCCGAAGAAAGCCACCTCGGCGGGCGCAGAAACCATCGTGCCGAACATCAAGAACGCCGACAAGGGCACAAGATACTTCAGCAACCTCGACGGCAACGGCGGCAACGTGACCATCAGCGCTGGCGACACCAAGGAGGTGCAGTTCTACGTCAACGAGAGCGAAGCCACAACCACCAAGGGCTTCACCCTGATGGTGGAAACCGACGGCGCAGCAGCGCAGCGCTTCTCGATGCTCAACTGGACGCAGATTGCCCGCAACGACTACCGCGAACTGCCAGTGAAAATCAACGCATACAAGATTGAGTTTGACGTAACCGCATTCACGCCTATCGGTGTGTTGCCGCTGGTGGAAAACACCGACGGCACACTGAAAGTGACGCTCCGCACCTACGGCGACTTCCACATCCAGCCGAAGGTGATTGAGGTTGCCTCGGCAAGCACAATGGCTTATGGCACAGGCTGGACCTTCGCCAGCGGCGACGATGCACTGACTCTCCTCGAAGCCGACCCCACACAGGAGAGCGGCAACGGCATCTTCAGCACTGCCCCATGGGTAAACCGCTCTACGGGCATCATCGAAGCCACAGCAGCCAAGCGCAACGGCTATGCCCTCTACCAGATGAAGATAAACGCCGGGGGCAACACGTTGACCTACAAAATTGAAATCCATACAGACTACAAATACTAACGATATGAAGACAATCAATCGTTTTTTGCACATAGCCATTTTGGCGGTAGCATTGCTCTCGGCAACGACTGCAAGCGCCGTCGACACGGACAACAACGCAACATTCGCCCACTACTACGGTGAGGCGCATGTCGACGACCCAGCCAACGGATACGACTCCAAAGGCTACCAGAAAGCACCTGAGGTGCACTATTACTACTATGTGAATGCCAACCGCAGCAACATCACCCTACTGCTTCCGTTTGAGAACTATACAAGCGGCGGTGGCGACATGGAGCCGCGCGGATGGATACGCTGGTACGACTACAACACCGACATGGAGTCGCCAAACCTCACCGCCAACGGCTCCCAACTCAAAACCATCTATGCTACGGTGAGCGGCAAACTTGAGCCGAAAGGACTTTTTGCCTACAACTTCAACGTGAAGCCGAGCCACTCAACCGTGGGCGTGGTCTATGTGCCGCCGACAGGTGCAGAGAGTAGCGACTGGGAAGGCGAAACTATTGCCTGCGACGTGAGCCGTTTCATCGACTACACCGACGCTACTTATCCACAGCACGAGCCTACGCTCTCCATACGTTGCATCTACCACATCAAGTCGGCTGCTTCGCTTGCCGACGACATGATGGACATTGTAACCACGCACAAACCTACCCGACTCACCTATCAGGACAACCGCACAATCGACTTTGGTGTGCGCCTGTCAAGTGGTCCTATGAACCTGCGTCTGGATCTCTCTTCGGTGGGCAGTTACTACTTCCACCCGATGAGTTCTGCCTACACCTTCAACCACCACATCTACTACCCAGACGACAAGGCTGCCACCTACCAGATTACCGAGGACCATTTCGACTCGTCGACGGTGTTGAACGCAACTGGCGTGGAATGGCGCGTGTACGACTCGACAAAGACAAAATGGACAACCCTCTCGGGAAGTGCCACAACCTCGATTTTCCAGTCGCTTAGCATCATCGATTGCACCGGAAACAGCCGCTGGAGAGACATCGACGGCAACTCTACCACTGCGCCATCAATTGTAGTGGGAGATTACGTATATGTAGTGGCTTACGTGGTCAACGGCACAAACAAATGCCCAGTGGCAAACTGCAAAGTGCGGTTTACCAACACCTACCCACTTATCGACGACGAGCGCACCACGGGCTACCGATCACGCTCCTACATCGACAACAACTACAAGCAATATGAGGTTGCGAGCCTCGACTTCGACAACATCAGCAGCAAGCAGACCGATACCGCGCCGACCAACGGTATCGACAATATGGCTCCGTTGCCACTGGAGATGACCAACTGCGGCTACGGCTTCGTCTATCCGTCGCTGGTCAACAAAGAGAAATACGGATGGGGCGGTAACAACACACCTATCCACGGCGAGTACCACATCATCAAGTCATGTAACCTTTCAGGCATTTCCACCTCATCGCAAGGCTATCACTGGTGGCTTAACACTCCAATCTACGACCGCACCTACATCAAGACCAACGGCAACCAGTGGGGCTACTACGCCTACCTCGACGCGTCCGACGAGTCGCGCCGCGTGCTGGCTGTCGACTTCAACGGTAACCTCTGTACTGGTACGCGTCTGATTTTTGAAGGCTACGTCTGCGACGTTACCTCTGGTAGTGAGCGTCCGCAGGTGATGTTCCGCCTCTACGGCATCGACTCCAAGGGTGAAGCGCAGATAATCCAATCGTTTGCGTCGGGTAACCTTGGCTCGAACCATGGTTCTTCGGTTGGCGACATCCGCGACCAGTGGTTCCAGATTTACGGTCAGGTGACCATCAGCGCTACCGACAACGTGTCGAAGTACAGCAAGTTCCGCCTTGCCATCGACAATATGTGTACCAACACCAACGGTGCCGACTACTGCATCGACGACGTACACATCTACATGCGCAACGCCAAAATCGACGTTGTGCAGGACACCCCTATGTGTCCTGACGAAAACGGCACATCGGTGCTCAACAACATCCGCTTCAAGTTGCGTGGCGACTACGAGAGCGTCCAGGCTCTCGCTGCCAACAACAATACCCTCTACTACCGCATCTGCAAGGCCGACGGCACACCGCTGAAACTCGACTACGACGATGACGACGACGTGGAGGACTATGGCGCAATTACTATCCCTTCTGCCTACGACGCTACGCTTGAGATGGGCACGAAGGACGGCGGCCCTACGCAGAAGGTGTTTGAGACCGACCAGTACGACAACGTAATGATTGTGCTCGCCAACCGCCATTTCGACCTCGAAGAAAACGTGAAATACTACGTTTCGGTGACTTATCCCGATGCCGACGGCAACCCTACGCAATGGGGCTCGCCTAACGACGTTTGCTCATGCTATTCGGAGTTTTACACCATAGCAAAGCAGAGTTCGGTAATCACCGATGCCAACGGTAAGATTGCAACCGAAATCCAAATCAGTTGCGACGACAGTGAAGTGAAGACCTACACCATCACAGCCAAAATCCAGACCGTCGACCCAATCAACGGTGGCACGGTAACGCTGGAGGGCGTAAGTTTCGACTGGTTCTGCGACACGGACAACAACACCAACTTCAACGATGTCGAATACAACAGCATCAAACTGGCAACCGCGCTCAACCACTTCCGCACGGTCTACCCGAAGGCTACTGGTATTCAGCGGGCAAGCGGAGTGTTTACGAGCGACGACCGCACAGTGCTGCAGTACTTCATCCGTCAAGGCTACCTCAGCCTCGACGCATCGTCGAAGATGCCAATATTCGACGGCTTTGAAGGCCAGTCTGGTATATTCTACGTCTATGCAATTCCTATCTCCACTGAGATGACCGTGGATGGCATCACCTACGACATCTGCCCTACGGCGCTTGTCTACACGTTCCACCTCAGCACCACCGGTCCGAAAGTAATATTCGGCTTTGCCAACGTCACCTATCCTACCGACGAGTCGAACCGCCGTCTGCGCATCGGTAAGCCGCAACTCAACACGCTGGCTCAGGGCGGCTCGCTCACTATCGACGTGCCAGTACATAGCATCGTATACTACGACAACTCGCACACCTACACTGGCGTGCAGAAAATCTCTGCAGGCGCAGTCTATGTGACCGACACCAACGACCCAACATGGGATCTTTCCGACAAACATCAGGTGGCTATTGTGACCAACACGGGCACAATCACCGCTGGGCAGAACATCAACCTCAGTTTCAGCGGCTCGGAAGCAACGAGTATGCGCGAAGGCTACTGGTACGACCTGACGCTCTACTTCAACGCTGCCTACCAGACTGGCACCGCCACCGACGTGGTTTCCTGCCCTGGCGAGTCGACAATGCGCTTCATCATCGTGCCTGAGTACCTCACTTGGAACTCAATCGCGAATACCAACCAAAACGCGAACTGGAACAACGACGCCAACTGGACACGCAGCCTGAAATCGGAAATCTACAAGAACGACAACTACGAGGACTACCGCACCGACGGCGCTTATGTGCCTATGAAGTTCTCTAAGGTTATCATCCCTATCCAGCAAGGCTCTGTCTATCCTTACCTGTCGTCGATTATCTACAACGCTGCCAACGGTATCGCCACCAACCTTGCCAACGTCAAGGGCGACGCCTCGACTTATATCCAATACGACCTTATGTGCAGTTGGAACTACGACACCGACGACGGCTCGACCGACGGCAAGGGCACTTTCGGTTGCGAGCGTTTCTACGGCAACACCTGCGACCAGATTTACCTCAAGCCAGAAGGCGAGGTGCTCCACGAGAACTATCTTGTCTACAACAAGGCGTGGGCAGATCGCGAATTTAAGGCTGGCAAATGGGCACTCGTTTCTTCACCGCTGAAAAACACCTACAGCGGCGATATGTATGTGCCTGTAGCCAACGGCAAGCAGGAGACGGAAGCATTCAACGACATTACCTTCAGCACTTCGGTCAACAACCGCATCACAATGCCAGTCTACCAACGTGCTTGGGACAAGAGCAACAACGAGGTACTCGCCGACGGCTCAACAATCAAGGCTTACGACTACTCGGGCACTGGCATCACTCTCGACGACACGGGCATCAGCGCCGCATCGCCGCAATGGAGCCACTCGTTCAACGACGTGACCTACGCTTTCGGCAACAACGGCAATGAGGGTGTCGGTGGTATAGCGTTGAAGGTGGGCGACGACTACTACTTCAACAACGGCGGCACTGCACTGATGCGCTTGCCTAAAGCCGACACAAGTTATACTTACTATGCTCCCGACGGCACAATGCGCACCTCGGAGACGCTGCAGAAGGACAGTTGCAACCGCTTCATCATGGAGCCACGCACCTCGGCAGCCATCACCTACCGCCTTGCGCAGGACAACACGAGCAACCGCTATTTCCTTGTGGGCAACCCTTACACGGCAACCATCAGCATGTATCAGTTCATCAACGAAAACACGATGCTCGAACGTAAGGTGTGGATTCTCAACAACGGCACTCTCACTGGCTGTGCAGTGCCTGACGAAGGTGACGCGGACTACAAGAAGAACGACATCCTCATCACTCCAATGAGCGCGTTCATCGTGAAGTTGAAGGACGGCGAAACACCGGGCACAGTAAGTTTCTCGCCCGACATCATCACCGACCGCTGGATTTCGGGCGCAAGCACCGCAAGCGACAACGGCAGCACGCAGACACTCACCCTCAACGTAGTGGCTGGCGATATGCAAAGCACTGCCGTGGTCAACTGCAAGGCATCGGCCGACAATGCCTACGTTGAGAGCGAGGACGTGGAAATCCTCGACAGCCATCTGGACAGCACGCCGATGGTCTACACCGTGGCATCGGACAAGGCTGTAAGCATCAACAACACCGACCGCATCGACTGGCTGCCTGTGGGCATCGCCTCAACAGCCAGCGGCACGGCGCAACTCACCATAACCACCAAAGGCATCTACCACGACCTCTATCTCTACGACGCCCTCACGCGCACAAGTCAGCGCATCGAGAGCGGCAAGGCCATCGAGGTGAAGGAAAATGCCCACGGACGCTACTTCATAACCGACTACGAGATCAACGGCAGCGTCGATACCGAAACTGCCGACCAGTGCACCATCAAGTGCTACTCGCCAGAGCGCGGATTGCTCACCGTGAAGGCTTCGCAGCCTGAAACAATGATGAGCGTAGCCATTTACGACGCATCAGGTCGACAGATGGCAGCCGAGCAGACCGATGGACGCATCCAGGCTGACTTCCAACTCACGTCTGGTGTGTATGTGGTGAGCGCAACCCTTTCCGACGGAACCATCCGCACGGAGAAGGCTTATGTGAGATAATATATTCTCCCTATATATTATATTTTGGCTATTTTTATTAAAATGATGGCGGTCCTGAGCGTGATGCTTCGGGCCGTCGCTTTTTTATGCCAGTTTTGGAGGTCAGATTTCCACTGTTCCGCGAATTTTTCGTAATTTTGGAGTTTGATATGGAGACTGCCCTTTATTTGATTCCTGTCATGCTCAGTGATGAGCCGTTGGACAAAGTACTTCCTGCCTACAACCTTCAGATAGTGCGGGAGATAAAATATTTCATTGTGGAAAACGTGCGCTCAGCGCGACGTTTCCTTAAAAAGTGCGACCGCACGATCGACATCGACCAACTCACATTCTACACCCTCGACGAGCATACGCGCCCGGAGGAGATAGGCGACTATCTCGACCCACTTGTCAACGGCAACGCTATGGGCGTAATTTCGGAGGCTGGCTGCCCTGCCATCGCCGACCCAGGAGCCGACGTGGTTGCCATGGCGCAGCGCCGCCATCTGAAGGTGGTGCCGTTGGTTGGTCCGTCGAGCATCCTGATGTCGCTCATGGCGTCGGGGTTCAACGGTCAGAGTTTTGCCTTCCAAGGCTATCTTCCCATCGATGCTGCCAAGAGGCAGAAGAAGTTCCACGAGATGGAGCGCAACATCGCTGCCGGGCAGACGCAGATTTTCATCGAGACGCCCTACCGCAACAACCGCCTCGTGGCTGAGTTGTCTACGCAACTGCGCGGCGACTTGCTACTCTGCGTGGCGTGCGACGTGACGGGTGCCACGGAGGACATCACCACCCGCCCCGTGCGTGAATGGGCGAAGGCTTCATACAACTACGACAAGCGACCTGCTATTTTTCTCCTTTACCGATAAACTGCGATGGACAAGATAAGAAAAAACAAGCAGCAATCGCCCTATCAACAGACCTTGCTCTTCGGCGACGAGGAAGGGGCTGAAGTCTTTTCCGGCGGTGTCGACACTCGTCGCACCGACCCTCAACCCACATCGGAACTGGAGCAGCCGCTGGCACTGACCAACGACACTGGCAGTTTCCGATTCATCAGTTTCGGCAGCGGCAGCAGCGGCAACTGTTCCTACATCGGTAACGAGCATGGCGGCTTTCTCATCGACGCCGGCATCGATATGAAGCAGGTGGTGGAAGAACTGCAGCGCAACAGCATCCGCCCAGAGTCAATCCTCGGCATCTGCCTCACCCACGACCACGGCGACCACATCCGCTATGCCTACACCTTCCTGCGACGCTACAAGACGATGGCGCTGTTCTGCACCAACCGTGTGCTCAACGGCATACTCCGCCGCCACAACATCTCGCGCCGCATCAAGGACTACCATCACCCCATCTTCAAGGAGATACCGTTTAAGGTGGGCGACTTCACGCTCACTGCCTTCGAGGTGCCCCACGACGGCAGTTGCAACTCTGGCTTCTCGGTGGAGTACGGCGATGCGCATTTCGTGCTTGCCACCGACCTCGGCAGCGTCACCGAACGTGCCCGCCACTACATGACCGAGGCCAACTACCTCGTAGTGGAGAGCAACTACGACGACAAGATGCTCACCGACGGCGCCTACCCCGAATATCTGAAAAGCCGCATCCGTGCCGCCAACGGACACATGGACAACGCCGACACCGCTGCTTTTCTGAAGGAAATTTGCTCAAACCGACTGAAATATGTGTATCTTTGCCACTTAAGCAAAGACAACAACAAGCCTGAGATTGCGCGCCACTGCGTGGCAACAGCCATCGAAGAGGCGGGATTTACCGTAGGCGAAGGCACTGGTTCGCTGGTCGACAGGACAAAGGACGTGCAACTGATGGTGCTGCCGCGCTACGACGCAACAAGGTGCTTCAAATTCTATGTCAATCTAAAATCTATATGAACGGCAACTATAACTTCCTAAAGGCTATGCCCCCGGCAACTCGCCATCTGCTCATTGTCAACGTGTTGATATGGGTGGCTACGGCAGTGTTCGACAACTTTTTCGGTTTTGACGCGTCGAAATATCTCGGTCTGCACTATTTCAGTGCGCCACACTTCAACCCGGCGCAGTTCGTCACCTACATGTTCATGCACGACACGAGCGGCTTCGCCCACATCTTCTTCAACATGTTCTCGCTCTATATGTTCGGGCGCATCCTTGAGCAGGTGATGGGGTCGAAACGCTTCCTCATCTACTACTTTGTCTGCGGCATCGGCGCTGCCCTCGTGCAGGAAGCCGTAATGGCTTACAACCTTCAGCCGATTGTAGACAACTACAACGGTGTGCAGTTTGCCAACGGCATCGTCATCCCTACGAAGGAATATCTCGACATGAATGTGGTTGTCGGAGCATCTGGCGCAGTGTTCGGCATCCTGCTGGCATTCGGCATGTTCTTCCCCAACGCTCCGCTCTACCTGTTTTTCGTTCCCGTGCCCATCAAGGCGAAATACATGGTCATCGGCTACGGTCTGCTTGAACTCCTGTTTGGCGTTAGCGGCATCCAGGGCGGCGTTGCCCACTTCGCCCACCTCGGCGGCTTGCTCTTCGGACTTCTGATGATACTCTACTGGAAGAAAAAAGGCATAATCACTCGCAATGGCGGATATAATTGACGGCATATTGAACTTTGCCCGTAGCAAGTCGGTCACGGCGCGCTTCATCTTGGTCAATGTGGTGGTCTTCGTCATTGTCCACATCATTGCCGTGGTGGCGCACATCTGCGGCGTTGCCGACCCAAGCGCATGGCTTATGTTGCCGCCGTCGTGGCAGCAGGCAGCCCTGCATCCGTGGACGCTGCTGACCTACATGTTCGTGCATTTCGACTTTTTCCATATCCTCGGCAACATGCTGTGGCTCTACTGCTTCAGCATTGTCTTTCTTGACATGGCGAGCGACCGCCAGTTTGCCGTGACTTATCTTGCCGGAGGCATCGCTGGTGCGGTTGCCTACCTCGCCGTGGCATCGGTTGTGCCGTCGGTAGGGCTCATTGGCTCGTCGGCATCGGTGATGGCGATTGCTGCCGCGGCGGTAGCCACCAAGCCCGACTACCGCATCAATCTGTGGCTCTTCGGCATGGTGGCAATCAAGTGGATAGCCCTCTTCTTCGTGGCATTCGCCCTATTGCTCACCCCTGCCAACGCCTCGGCTCTGTGCTCGCATGCCGCCCATGTGGGAGGCATCGTGGCTGGTCTCGCCATGGCAGCCTATCTGCGCGGATTTTTCGGCTTCGGCAAGCGCCGCAAGGCTGTCGTGCTTCCGCCGCTCCACAAGCAGAAGGCCTTCGACGAGAACCGTCTGGACGACCTCCTCGACAAGGTGCGCATTTCGGGCTATGCGTCGCTGTCGAAGAAGGAAAAAGATGAACTTAAATGGCTTAGTGAACACATAGAGAAATGAAACTGCTGATTACAAGATTTATCGTTGGCAAAGCCCTGTTTTGGGCAAATGTGGCAGTGGCGGCAGTCTATCTGCTGTCGGCGTATGCCGGACACATCGACCCGCGCTATTTCGGCTACGTCTCCATTCTGGGGCTCGCCTACCCTGTGATGCTCTGCCTACTACTCGCGTTTGTGGTGGTGTGGGCATTCCTTGGATGGCGGCGTCTGTGGGTCACTGTGGCGGCGCTGGCACTCTCCTTGCCGCAGGTGCTGGCATTCTGCCCTATAAACGTCAAGGGCGGGAAGCACGACCTTCGTGTGATGACCTACAACGTTTACCACATGATGGACCCCGACGGCGGCAGAAAATCGGTGTTCGACGATGTGGAGAAATTCTCTCCCGACATAATCTGTATGCAGGAGACGGCAGACGTGTCGGTGTTCAAGGACCGCACCTCCAGCCCGGAGCAATGGGAAAGACTCCAGAAAATGTACCCATACATGGAAACGTTCCCTAATTTGTCGTTCGGCGTAATGTCAAAAACTCCTATGCGCACGCTGGAATGCTTCACCAACAAAGACACTTATTGCTATGCCATCCACCAGACTGTGGTTAAAGGCACAACGCTATATTTAATCAACGTCCACCTCGAATCGATAGGGCTCACGCCGTCGGACAAGCGTATGTATATGCGCCTTACATCGCCGTCGGAGAAAAAGTCGATAAAGGGCGTTCGCTCGCGACTGTTCAGCAAGTTGGACCACGCCTTCCGCTGCCGCGCCGCACAGGCTGAGGAATTGCACCAGAAGGCCGACAGCTTGCTGACTGCGCATCCCGATGCCGAAGTGATGATTTGCGGCGACTTCAACGACACGCCTTACTCCTACGCCTATCTCACCGCGTGCGGCGACTTCAACGATGCCTACCGCGACGGAGGTTTAGGACCGGTGATTACCTACAACCAAAACCGTTTTTATTTCCACATCGACCACATCCTCTATTCAGGCGGACGCTACAAGGCGGTTGGCTGCCAGCGCGGCACCTCGCGCGTGTCCGACCACTATGCGCTGATTGCCGATTTCCGTATTGACGAGAAAAAGAAACAACATAAATAAACAGAGTATGAAAAAATGCAGATTGACAGTAACAGCGTTATGCCTCTCGGCATTTCTGCTTTTACCCGCAACTAAAATGAAAGCCGAAAATCCACTTTTGGCGCCTTACGGCACTAACTACGACATGCCGCCGTTCGACAAAGTCACCAACGGCGACTATCTGCCAGCCTTCGAGGAAGGCATCCGCCAGCACAACCAGGAGATTGAAGCGATTATCAACAACCGCGCGCTCCCCGACTTCGACAACACTATCGTGGCTCTCGACAATGCCGGACAACTGTTGGAGAACGTGAATTACCTGTTCAGCGGTCTTTACGAATCGCTCTCTACGCCCGAACTCCAAGCCATCGGCGAGAAGGTGTTCCCTATGCTTTCAAAGCACAGCGACGAGGTGATGATGAACGAGCGCCTCTTCGACCGCGTGAAGAAGGTCTACGACAACCGCAAGAAGTTTAACCTCAACACGGCACAGGAACGTCTGCTCGAAAAATACTACAAGCAGATGGTTAACAGCGGCGCACTCCTCTCTGCCGAGAAGAAGGAAGAACTGAAGAAAATCAACGAGGAGTTGGCTGCTGCCAACCTGAAATTCGGCGACAACATCGTGAACGACACCAACGAGTGGCGTCTGGTGATCGACAACGAGAGCGACCTCGCCGGTCTCCCTGCTTCGAGCATCGCCCAAGCCGCCGACGAGGCGAAGGCTGCTGGAATGGAAGGCAAATGGGTGTTCACCCTCCGTGCGCCAAGCCGTCTGCCGTTCCTCACCTATGCCGACAACCGCGCGCTCCGCGAAAAGATGTACAAGGGCTACATCAACCTCGCCAGCAACGGCAACCAATACGACAACAAGGAGCAAATTGCCACAATCCTGCGTCTGCGCAAGGCTAAGGCTAACATCTTCGGCTACAAGACCTACGCCGACTTCAAGACTGCCAACGTGATGTCGAAGACAGTCAAGGCTGCCGAGAGTCTGCTGATGAAAATTTGGAAGCCTGCCGTTAAGAAATCGAAGGAGGAAATCGCTGATATGCAAGCGTATGTCGACAACCACGGCGGCAACTTCAAGATTGCTGCGTGGGACTATTACTACTACGCTGAGAAGGTGAAGAAAGAGAAGTTCAACTTCGACGAAAACGACGTGCGTGCATATTTCCCTATCGACAACGTGCGCAAAGGTATCTTCACAATGGCAAACCGTCTCTACGGCTTGTCGTTCAAGGAGATACACAACGTCCCTGTTTATCATCCTGACGTAAAGGTCTACGACGTGACCGATGCCGAAGGCAACCACATGGCTACTTTCATGACCGACTACTATGCGCGCAAGGGAAAACGCCAAGGCGCATGGATGTATGTGTTCCAAGAGGCCAACGGCACTGAAGGCAAGCGTCCTATCGTCTACAACGTGGGCAACTTCACTGCACCTGCTGCCGGCGAAACTGCCCTTCTCACCATCGACGAGGTTGAGACCATGTTCCACGAGTTCGGACACGCCCTCCACGGTATGCTCACGCGCTGCCAGTACAAGGGCAACTCGGGCACCAATGTGGACCGCGACTTTGTGGAGTTCCCATCGCAACTCCATGAGCACTGGAAGTTTGAACCGGAATTGCTCAAGGTCTACGCCCGCCACTATCAGACTGGCGAGGTTATTCCTGACTCTCTGGTGCAAAAACTCGTTGCTTCAAGCAAGTTCAACCAAGGCTTTGTCAACACCGAACTTGTCGGCGCTGCTCTGCTCGACCTCGATTGGCACAAACTCACCAACCTCGACAACCTCGATGTTGCTGCCTTCGAGACATCTGTAGCCAAGAAACTCGGTATGCCAGAGGAAATCCAGTTCCGCTATCGCTCAACCTACTTCAACCACATCTTCAGCAGCGACGGTTATGCTGCTGGCTACTACACCTACCTCTGGGCTCAGGTGCTCGACTGCGACGGTTTTGAAGTGTTTGAGAAGCATGGTGCATTCGACCCTACAACAGCCGCAAAACTCAAGCATCTGCTCGAATCGGGCAACGACGAAGACCCGATGGTGCTCTACAAGAACTTTGCCGGTCACAAGCCAAGTGCCGACGCATTGCTCCGCGACAAGGGCCTGAAATAAGCCAACTGACACATCAGTAACCCCCAAAAGAATCGCCCCGGAAAGCCGATTGGTTTTCCGGGGCGATTGCAATTTGGACTGCACCGCTACTGCTGTTTGGGCTGTCCGAGAAACTCGAACTGTTCGACCCAGACCTCAGTAGTGTATCGTTTCATGGCGTTGCGGTCTTCCCACACGCGCGTACAAAGTTTGCCCTCGATGTAGAGTTTCGTGCCCTTGCGGATGTATTTCTCCGCCAGTTCGGCATTCTTGCCCCACATGATGATGTTGTGCCACTCGGTGCGTTCAGGCACCTCCACGCCGCTGGCTGTGGTGTAGCCGCGGTCGGTTGTGGCAAGCGAGAAACTTGCGATGGCCTTGCCTTCGCTTTGGTAGCGCACGTCGGGGTCTTTGCCCACGTTGCCAATCAGTATTACCTTGTTTACGCTCATAACAGTGATTTTAAGCGATTGATAAACTCGTCGATGAGTTCACGAGTGAGCACCAGCGGCGGAAGCAGGCGGATTACGTTCTGCCCCGATGCGCCGGTAAACACGTGCTGCTCGAAGAGCAGACGCGAGCGCAATTCCTTGACAGGCTTGTCGAACTCAAGACCTATCATCAGACCTCTGCCGCGCACCTCCTTGATGCCGTCGAGTTTCTTCAGTTGCTCCATCAAGTAGTCGCCCATAGCGGCTGCATTCTCAACGAGATGCTCCTTCTCGAAGATTTCGAGCACGGCGATGGCAGCGGCGCATCCAAGGTGGTTGCCGCCGAAGGTGGTGCCCAGCATACCGTAGACTGGCTTGATGGTCGGGTTAATGATGATGGCGCTCATCGGATAGCCGTTGGCAATGCCCTTCGCCATAGTCACGATGTCGGCTTTGATGCCGCTGTGCTGATGCGCGAAGAATTTGCCCGTGCGACCGTAGCCCGACTGGATTTCGTCGGCTATGAGGAGCACACCGTGCTTGTCGCACGCTGCGCGGAGGCTTTTCCAGAACTCGTCGGTTGGGATGTTGATGCCGCCCACACCCTGGATGCCCTCAATAATCACCGCAGCCACGTCGCCCTTAGCCATTTCGCGCTCGGCAGCCTCGGCATCGCCGAAAGGCACAAACGTTACGCGGTTGTTGGCGTTGACGGGAGCAACGATTTTAGGGTTGTCGGTAGCCTCAACGGCGAGCGATGTGCGTCCGTGGAAAGCCTTACCGAAAGCCACGATACGAGCCTTGCCAGTGTGGAACGATGCCAGTTTCATGGCGTTCTCGTTGGCCTCAGCGCCCGAATTGATGAGAAACAGGTTATAGTCGTCGTAGCCGCACGCCTTGCCGAGTTTGTCTGCCAACTGCTTCTGCAGCGAGTTGTGGACGGAGTTGGAGTAGAACACCAATTTCTCAGCCTGACGCTTGATGGCATCGACGTAGTGAGGATGGCTGTGACCCACCGAAATCACGGCGTGACCGCCATAGAGGTCGATATATTCTGTGCCTTTGCTGTCGTAGACGTGGCAGCCCTCGCCGCGCACAATCTCGACGTCAAACAAAGGATAAACATCAAATAAATTCATATTCAAAATTCATGTTAGAAAGCCGAAGCCTTCAAGTTAAGCCCTGTGCGCTCGTGGAGCCCAAAGAGCAAATTCATGTTGTGTACGGCTTGTC
This sequence comes from Eubacterium sp. CAG:180, assembly GCA_963590405.1. Taxonomy (GTDB): domain Bacteria; phylum Bacteroidota; class Bacteroidia; order Bacteroidales; family Muribaculaceae; genus Limisoma. The sequence continues at coordinate 16,544 of CAVAPE010000016.1, forward strand.
CCGACGCACCTTTGAGCAGGTTGTCGATAACCGAAATGATGAGCAGTTTGCCATCCTCCTTGGTGAGGTAGAGCATGCACTTGTTGGTGTTGACCACGTCCTTGAGGTCGGGCATGCGATCCACTACAAACGTGAAGCGATGGTCGTCGTAGTATTCCTCGTAGAGTTTCTTCACTTCGCTCAGTTCCACCGGGCAGTTGAGATAGACCGATGCAAAGATGCCTCGGGAGAAGCATCCGCGCACGGGGATGAAGTTGATTGCCGACGAGAAACTGTTCTGCAGGGTGGTCAGCGTCTGGCGTATTTCCGCAAGATGCTGGTGCTTGAACGGCTTGTAGACCGACACGTTGTCGTTGCGCCACGAGAAGTGGGACGACGCCGACGGTTTCACTCCAGCGCCGGTGCTACCAGTGATGGCATGCACATGGATGTCGCTATTGAGAAGCAGGTTGCGCGCCAACGGAAGCAGAGCCAACTGTATCGCCGTGGCAAAGCACCCAGGGTTTGCCACATGCTTGCCGCGGATAATGTATTTGCGGTTGAGTTCAGGCAAACCATAGATGAAGTCGTGCGTGCCGTCGGCTATGCGGTAGTCCTGCGCAAGGTCGATGATACGCAAGTCCTCTGGGATTTCGGCTGCGTGAGCCTCAAGAAATTTGCGCGACTCGCCGTGAGCCATGCAGAGGAAAATCACGTCGACATCGGCAAACGGAGTTGTGGAGGAAAACGTCATATCGGTTTCTCCCACCAATCCCTGATGCACTGAAGCGAGGCGGTTGCCAGCGTTGCTGGTGCTATGCACCCATGTGAGTTCCACGTCGGGGTGGTTGAGAAGTAGGCGGATGAGTTCGCCAGCAGTGTAGCCAGCGCCACCGATGATACCTGCTTTGATTATATTTGCCATTATATCTGTTCGTCTTTATGGTTAGCGTAGTACACACGGAGCGGTGTTGACAGCACTTTGATGAAGCCCTTGGCATCCTCGGCAGTCCAGCCTTTCTGCATTTCGCCATATTCGCCAAATTTGGTCTTCACGAGGTCGTCGGCTGAGTCGACACCAATCATAAACATTGAGTAAGGACGGAGTTCCACTCTCACGGTGCCGTTGACGTTGCGCTGCGACGATTCGAGCATAGCCTCGATGTCGCGCATCACTGGTTCGAGATACTGGCTCTCGTGGAGGAACATGCCGTACCAGTTGGCCACCTGGTCCTTCCAGTACTGCTGCCACTTGCTGAGGGTGTATTTCTCGAGGAACTTATGAGCATTGATAATCACCATTGGAGCGGCAGCCTCGAAGCCTACACGACCCTTGATGCCGATGATGGTGTCGCCCACGTGCATGTCGCGGCCGATGCCGTAAGGTGCAGCGACCGACTCGATATAGCGGATGGCTTCAATCTTGTCGTCAAACTTCTTGCCGTTGACAGCCACGATTTCGCCGTGCTTGAATTCGATGGTCATCTCCTCCTTGCCGCTCTTCTCCACCTGTTTGAGGTAGGCAGACTCTGGCAAACCTTCCTTTGAGTCGAGGATTTCGCCGCCGCAGATTGATGTGCCCCAGATGCCCACGTTGTAGGAATATTTCATCTTCGTGAAGTCGGCAACGAAGCCGTGCGAGCGGAGATATTCAATCTCTTCGTCGCGCGACAGAGCCTTGTCGCGGGTAAGGGTGATGATTTCCACGCCCGGAGCCATCACGAGGAAAGTCATGTCGAAGCGCACTTGGTCGTTGCCCGCACCCGTTGAGCCGTGGGCAATGGCATCAGCGCCGATTTCGTTGGCATAGCGAGCAATGGCGATGCCTTGGAAGATGCGTTCCGAACTAACGGAAATAGGGTAAGTGCCATTGCGGAGCACGTTGCCGTAGACCATATATTTGAGGCTCTTGGCATAGTATTCGTGGGTAACGTCGAGCGTCACGTATTGTTTTGCGCCGAGTTTGTAGGCGTTCTCTTCGTTGGCCTTGAGTTGCGCAGGGCTGAAGCCGCCGGTGTCGGCGCATGCTGCATACACTTCATAGCCCAGTTCCTTGGCGAGATACATCACGGTGTAGGATGTGTCGAGACCGCCACTATAGGCGACAACTACTTTTTTCTTTTTCTGTTCCATTTTTCCTGTCAATATTTTATTGTTCTTTGTTTTCTGCTTGTTCTCTATATTTGTCTTCAGGATGCTCGTCGGGGTCGTAGAGCAGTCCCGTGCAAAGGCACATGCGGCGACCGTTGCGCTGAAGGATGTCGAAGTTCACACAACTTTCGCAGCCTTTCCAGAATGCCTCATCGTCGGTCAACTGGTCGAAGGTGACTGGACGGAAGCCCAACTGGTTATTGATTTTCATCACTGCCGCACCCGTGGTAAGGCTGAAGATTTTGGCATGAGGAAATCTCTCGCGCGACAGTTCGAAAATTCGTCGTTTGATGCGAGTGGCCAATCCCAGCCCGCGGAACTTGTTGCCTACAATCAAACCAGAGTTAGCCACAAACTGCTTGTTGCTCCAACTCTCGATGTAACTGAACCCGGCAAATTCCTGCCCTTTGTAGAGCGCCACTACCGCCTTGCGCTCAAGCATTTTTTGGCGCACATAGTCGGGCGAACGCTTGGCGATGCCTGTGCCGCGCACTTTGGCGGCGCGTGTGATAGTGTCGAGGATTTCGTCTACATACTTGACGGTATCCTCACTGGCGACGACAATTTCAATGTCTTCTGCGTTGATCATCTTCTGCTTTTTTGTCTTTATTCTGTTTTTATGTAATGTGATTTATTCTCTTTAATCCAACGGAATGAAGCGGCGGAGCACACGGCGCGCCTCTTCGTGGTCCACGTCCTCACGGAGCACGAGGAAGATGGTGTCGGCGCCGGCAATGGTGCCTATAATTTCCGGCGTGTGGCTCATGTCAATGTCGTAGGCAAGTCCGCTGGCATAGCCGTTGCGCGTCTTCAGCACGGCAATGTTGCCCGAGAAGGTGAGCGACACGTAGCCCACGGCGCTGTTTGGGGCTGTAGGGCCCTGGTTGGCGCTGAGCAGCGAGTCCTTCACCGCATTGCTGTTGGGCACGATGTAGATGTAGGAATTGCCGTCGGTGGCAATCTTGGTCACTCTCAGTGTCTTCAGGTCGCGCGAAAGCGTAGCCTGTGTCACGTTGATGCCCTTTTCGGCGAGAGCCTTGATGAGGTCGTCCTGACAAGTCACGTGATTATTACGGATAATCTCAAGAATGAGTTGCAGACGTTCTTTTTTATTTTTCATATTCGTAGATATCTATGAATGTTCTTTTTAATGTGGGGATTGATTGCCGTGCAGATGCAGGCTTGTGCATGCCGGGGTGGCGGCTGCAGGGCTTTGAGGGATGAGGAGTGGCGGTTGTGCCTTCTTATTTGATGGTCCAGGTTATTGTGCCTTTCTTTTCGTTTGGCACGTTGTCGCCGCTGACCGTAAACTTGAGGTTCCGTGTACGCTCCTCAAACTGTCGTCGGACTCCGAGGTCGCTGGCTGCTTCGCCCGAGCCTCCGAGATATTTTGCACTGGTCACAGTGCCGTCCTGCCTAACGGTGATGCTGAAACGCAATGAGCCGCTCTTCGTGCAGGAGAAACGTTGCGCGGAGAGGCGGTAGTTAGTGCCGAGGTTGTGTCCCGGCACGCCGGAGAGTGCGCCAGTGGCTGCATTGCCGTCGGGCGAACCGCTCTGACCGCTGCCATTGCCGCTGTTTTTATTGCTGAACGCATTCTGCGCACGGCTGTTTATCTTGTTTTTCTCTTTTTCTTGCTGCTCTTTTTCCTTCTTGATGCGGGCTTGCTCTTCCTGCTGCTTTTTCAGTTCGGCTTCGGTAGGTCCCGTCTTCTTTTTCTTGGGAGTTTCCATCGGCGAGTCCTTCTTGGTCGACACGAGCGACTGTCCGTCGCCTTGCGTGCCTTCGTTCACCTGGTCATCGCCGTCGCTTGCCGGCTCGTCGTTGCCCTCGTCGGCGGCTGGCTCACCGTCGTTGTGGTCAGGCTCGGGAATGTCGCCCATAGCAACAAATTCCTCGCCGTCGTAGGCAAGTATTTCGGTCTTGTTTTCAGTGGCGTTGACATCCTCCTGCGACACGGTAGTAGAAATACAAGTGAAAATCATCGCTACAATCACCACTGCGTAAGTGATGAGGGCAAGGATGATTCCCCAAAGTCTGTATTTCTTCTCGTCGCTTGTCATTGCCTGTTACTGTTGCTGTGTTGTGGTTTCGGTCGTTGTCGTCGTTGCCTCAGCCTTCGCGAAACGGGCGTCGTTGGCTTCGGTAGGCTTGGTGGCAAGCACCATCTTCAGGTTGTGGCGCGATGTCATGTCGAGCACTTCAACGATGCGTCCGTAGGGCACTGTCTCGTCGGCATAGAGGGCTATCACCTGCGTGGAGTCCTGTTGCTGGGTCATTTGCAGGAACGCCAGCAGTTGGTCGTCGTTGATTGCCTGTGGGTCTTCGTCGCCAAAGGAGGCATAGAGGTTTTTCTCCTTGTCGATATACACTTTAGTGCTCGGCTTCTTCACAGCCGTCTGCTCCGAACTCTTCGGCAGGTCAACTTCGAGTGCCGTGGGCGACACGAAGGTCGAGGTGACGAGGAAGAATATCAGCAGCAGGAAAATCACATCGGTCATCGATGCCATGCTGTAGGTGGCGAGCATGTCGTGTTGACGTTTGAGTGCCATTGTAGTGAATTTTATTTAGTTGCCGGCTCGTTGAGCAGGTCCATAAATTCCATTGTCTTGTTTTCGAGTTGGTTCATCACGTGGTTGACGCGTGCTGAGAGGTAGTTGTAGGCAAACAGTGCGATGATGCCTACTACAAGTCCGGCAACGGTGGTTACGAGTGCCTCGTAGATACCGCCAGCGAGTACCGACACGTTGGCGTTGGTGCCAGCGTTGGAGAGGGCGAAGAAGGCTTTGACCATACCAGTTACGGTGCCGAGGAAGCCAATCATCGGTGCTCCAGCAGCCGTGGTGGCAAGCCATGTGAAGCCCTTGCCGAGTTTTGCCACTTCGATGTTGCCCACATTCTCGATGGCTACAAGCACATCGTTCATCGGGCGACCTATGCGCGAAATGCCCTTCTGGATGAGGCGGGCGTAGGGGGTATCGGTCTTTTTGCAGAGCATGTCGGCGCTCTCAATCTCTCCGTCGTGGATGTAGTCCTTGATGCGCTTCATGAATGTAGCGTCCTCGGTAGCCGCCTTGCGGAGGGCAAACCAGCGCTCGAAGAAGATGTAAATCGACACAATCGACAGCAGTGCCAGTGGAATCATGATGATGCCGCCTTTGAGACAGAGGTCCCACACTGAAAGTTCGGCGGAGCCTGTTTGTGCGGTTGTCTGTGCCGCAAGTAGGAGAGATGTCATATCTTATGAATAATTAATTTATCAATTTGCAAATATAAGCATATTGTTGCTATTTCAGACAATCTTTATACTGTTTTATTGTCTCTTCCAGTCCGAGGTAGAGAGCGTCGGAGATGAGGGCGTGACCAATCGACACTTCGTCGAGATAAGGCACTCGCTCACGGAAGAATTTGAGGTTCTCAAGACTGAGGTCGTGGCCTGCATTCACGCCAAGTCCAACCTTATGGGCGGTTGTCGACGCAGCAACAAATGGTGCTACGGGAGCCTCCCTGTCGGCAGCATACTGCGAGGCGTAGGGCTCGGTGTAGAGTTCCACGCGGTCGGCACCGGCACGCGAGGCAGCACGGATGGCTGCATCGTCGGGATAAACGAAGATGCTTGTGCGGATGCCTTTCTCCTTCAGGCGGTCAACAATCTGCGAGAGAAAATCGAAATGTGCCTCCACGTCCCATCCAGCACTCGATGTGAGCGCGTCAGGAGCATCGGGCACGAGTGTAACCTGCGTGGGCTTCACCTGAAGCACGAGGTCCATAAATTGCTCAGAGGGATAGCCTTCGATGTTGAACTCCTTGCGGAGCAGAGGCCGCAATTCGTAGACATCGGCACGGCGGATGTGGCGCTCGTCGGGGCGCGGGTGTACGGTCACGCCGTCAGCACCGAATTTTTCGCAGTCGATAGCCACTTTAGCCACGTTGGGGATGTTGCCTCCGCGAGCGTTGCGGATTGTGGCAACTTTATTGATGTTTACACTCAAATTAGTCATTTTGCCGCTTCTTTCTTTTTGTTTTGATATAATGTTTTTATACCTTTGTAAACTTTCGATTTGTCGCTGCGCGCCTACATTATGTCGCGTATTGATATGAAATCGTGCAAAATTAGCACTATTTTCCCACATAGGAAAGACAAAAGATATAAATAATATGAAAATAGCAGTCTTTGGAAACCAATGCCAGGACCATCGGACCGACGAAATCCGCTTGCTTTTTGGCGCACTCAAGGCTTCAGGTGCCTACATCGAGGTGGAACGTGACTTTTTCGGCTACATCCGCAGTCTCATCCCCGACCTCGAAGCCGACAAGGTTGTAGGTTCGGGTGAGGTGTCGGCTGATGTGGTGGTGAGCATCGGCGGCGACGGCACTTTCCTGCGCGCTGCGGCTTGGGTTGGCGACCGTGAGATACCTATTTTCGGTGTAAACACAGGGCATTTAGGCTACCTCTCGGATGTGGCAGTCGACGATGCGCCAAAGTTTATCGCTGGGCTTGCCGACGGCAATTTCCGCATCTCGCGGCGGTCGGTGCTTGAGGTTAGCACCAACGCTGGCGTGGCTCTCGCCAACCGCTTCGCCCTCAACGAGGTGGCGATATTGAAAAACGCCTCAGCATCAATGCTCGCCATGGACACCACCGTGGACTCGACGATGCTCAACACCTACCTCGGCGACGGACTTATCATCGCTACGCCCACTGGCAGTACGGCTTACAACCTCAGCGTGGGCGGACCTATCCTTCATCCAGAGAGCAACTGCTTCGTAATGTCGCCCATCGCCGCCCATTCGCTCACCATGCGTCCACTGGTGCTCCCCGACTCGGTGGAGGTGGACGTGACCACGCGCTCGGAGCGTTCGCACACCTTCCGCATCTCCATCGACGGCGAATCGCTCTCGCTGCCCATCGGCTCTACGGTGAGCGTGCGCAAGGCCGACTTCTGCGTCAATGTGGTGCTTCGCGCCGCCCACGATTTTGCTGGTGCACTGCGCAACAAACTGATGTGGGGTGCCGATGTAAGGTAGGTTTGCACTATCTTTGCAGAAAATTTCTACAGACATGACAAAAGTTTACGATATCCGCATAGAAGATTTCAATTATCCCCTTCCCGACGAACGCATTGCCAAGCATCCTCTGCAGGAGCGCGACAAATGTAAGTTGCTGCTCTACCGCGGCGGTGAATGCTCGGAACATGTGTTCTCCGAAATTCCCGACCTGCTACCTGCCGACAGCACGCTTGTCTACAACAACACGCGCGTTATCAACGCCCGTCTGCGCTTCCGCAAGCCGGGTGGCGGCGCACTGATTGAGATTTTCTGCCTTGAGCCGCTTGCCCCTACCGACTACGCCCTCTCGTTTGCCTCAACCACGGGCTGCGAATGGCTGTGCTTCGTTGGCAACTCGAAGCGGTGGAAGGATGGTAAACTGTCGCTTGACCTCAACATCGACGGCCGAGCGGTGACTCTCTATGCCGAGCGCGACGGGCAGAGCGGCAACGCTTTCCGCATACGTTTCTCATGGAGCGACCCTTCGGTGACTTTTGCCTCGGTGCTCGATGCCGTGGGCGAAATCCCTATTCCGCCGTACCTCAACCGCTCTACCGAGCCGAGCGACTCGGAGGACTATCAAACTGTCTATTCCCACATCGAGGGCTCTGTAGCGGCGCCTACCGCGGGTTTGCACTTCACCGAAGCCACCCTCGCCGCCCTTGACGCACGAGGCATCCGCCGCCGCGAACTCACGCTCCATGTGGGTGCTGGCACGTTCCAGCCAGTGAAGTCGGACGTGATTGGCGACCACCAGATGCACACTGAGTTCATCTCCGTGACGCGCAGCCTCATCGACGACCTCATCAACGCCCCTGGACGCATCATTGCCGTAGGCACAACGTCGGTGCGCACGCTTGAGAGCCTCTACTACATCGGCGTGGCGCTCCACGACGGCGACAGCGACCCACTCCATGTGAAGCAATGGGTGCCCTACAACTACAACGGCGCACTTTCCACAAAGGATTCCCTCAGAGCGATTGCCTCCTATATGGACGCCAACCACCTGTCGCACCTTGTGGGCTCTACGCAGATAATCATCGCGCCGGGCTACCAATTTCACATTGTCGAAGGGATGGTGACCAACTTCCACCAGCCGCAGTCCACGCTGCTGCTCCTCGTCTCCGCCTTTGTCGACGGCAACTGGCGCGCAATCTACGACTACGCCCTCGCCCGCGACTTCCGCTTCCTCAGTTACGGCGACGCCTCCCTCCTCCTCCGCTAACAGAAGTTGAAAGAATTTCAAAAAACGAGCCAACAACTTGCACGATTGAATATTTTGCCTTATTTTCGTAATTAATTAAAGCATAACCGTGTATGAAGTCTAAAGAATACTACATCTCTTTGATTCTGTCGCATGCCGAAGAACTAAAAAAGGATTTCGGGGTTAAATCCCTGCGCCTTTTCGGGTCGGTTTCCCGCGGCGATCACAAAGAAGGAAGCGATGTAGACATCTGCGTCGACATGGAGCCAAAGATGTACCTTGTAGTCAGACTAAAACGCTTTTTGGAGAGTCTGCTTCAATGTTCTGTCGACATCATCCGTATGCACAAGCACATCAACCCTTATCTCCTTGAAGAAATAGAGCATGACGGAATTTACATCATCAAATAGAATCAAGGGAATATTCTTGCAGATAAAGGAAGCCATCGAGCAGTTGCAGGAATGGAATAAAGATGTTCAATCGGCTGACGACTACTATTCCACACCCGACGGCATGAAAAATCTTGCAGCAAGTTGTATGCTGGTTGAAGCCATCGGTGAAAGCATTAACCAAATAGACAAGTTGACGCAATCCCAATTACTAATTGAACGCCCAGAAATTCCATGGCGAGACGTAATTGGCATACGCAACCATATTGCCCACGGCTATTTTGACATAGACGGCGACATAGTATTTGATGTCGTGAAAAATGACCTCAACGACTTGCTGTCGGCAATCAACTATTTCCTTTCCAAATTCTGACAACCTACGCCCTCGGAAAGGTTAAAACCTGCAGATTAACAATGTTAACGGCAAACCTTTTGCAGTTCGCGTTGTCATAGATGATGAGAACCATAATTTATTTGCAACAATCTTATAAAAAATTTACGACCTATGGGACGCAAACTTTACTCAACATTATTTTTCTCAGCATTGGTTGCAATGACTGCTCGTTATGCGCAGGCTGAACAACCAACACCTAAATATGAAGCATCATCAGTCAGGGTGAGCGTGATGTGCCCTGTGTGGAACGGACAAGAAGAACACATCTACTACTACCAACTTTTAGGCGTCTCCGACGACGGATACCAAATTTGGGGCAGAAGAGGCGACCAAGAAGGCTCTAACGAAGCAAGATGGCGTATCGATGACGGACCAAAGATAAGCCATTTCATTTATTCTTTCCGCAGTAACACATTGTATGACTTGGACGAGGATTATACAACGATAATTAATAGAGATCCTAAATGTTCATTAATTGCTGTCACCGACGACCATGACCACTCGGACTATAAATACTCTCATCTGTTGAAAGTGAAGAGCAAAACATCTGCACAATTTTTCGGTTACGAGCATGGCACAAACTATGCTCTCAAGGAGTTCGCCGTAAGTTCGCATATCAACCTCAAGAAGGAGTCGGTAACCTACGATGTAGAGAACAAAAAATACCGCGTAAAATTGTCGTGGAATCTTGACAATGTTAGTTACTACACAGTAGACAAGGTTACATTCTACGCACAGATGGAGGGCATCGAGTCGCCGCAGGCTATCGATGTGATATTCAAGTCGGACGGAATTGTCAACTTCGAAATTCCTTGGAATATTAAGAATGTGACTTTCTCGGCTAAATTTACGCCAAACAACAATTACAAATTAATCTTCCAGAAAGAAGTGACGAGCGACACAATCCGTCAGGAGTTTCTCATCAACGACCTTCCGTGCTCCATTAAGGCAGCCGACCTTAGCAACAGTTACGATGCCGACTATGGCACTTACAACCCCGAAGTGGAGTGGACTTGCCCTGAGGGATATGAGAACATCATCGACAAGGTGAACATCGACTACAGCGTGGACAACGGCAAGACTTGGAAGCACGGTTTGACAACCAACACTGGCGCAGGCACGGGCAAACTGCACAACATCCTGCCGGGCTACTCAAAATACATCTTCCGCTACAATGGTGCGGCTGACTCGTGGAAACAGGCTGGCGATGCAATCAACATCAATGCCTACGACACCATCCAGATGAGTTATAAGCCGCAAATCAATAGTCTCACGCTTGCTGGCAACCTTACCGACAACCTCGACGAGCAGAAAGGCACATTCAAGCCTTCCATCGCCTACTCGCTCAACCGCGACCTCTACGAGATGAGCGCCGACAAGGCTACGCTTGAATATTCAGTGAACGGCGGCGCATACAAGACGGGGGCGACATTCTTCGCCGACGAGAACGGCACACAGCCAATCACAATAGAAGCCAACGGCAAAGCGTACCAGTTCCGCCTTACGGTATCGGCCATAAGCGAAGGCAAAATAGTGAAATTCGTGGAGGAAAGCCCCGTCTACCAGCGCTTCATGGGAGTGGACGACATTACAGCCGACGACAACACCCCGGTTGATGTCTACACCCTCGACGGCAAACTCGTAGCGAAGCAGATACTCCCTGCCGACGCTAAGACGCGCCTCGCCAACGGCACCTACATCGTAGGCGGCAAAAAGTTGGTTATTGACAAATAGTTCTAAAATAGTTCTCAATAGTTCTAATGCACCTCTGCAGCGATGCGGGGGTGCATTGTTTTTTACATCATCTGCTCGAGGGCAGCGAGGGCGTGGAGCATGTCGGCGTGGAAGGTGGCGTGGTTCAGGAGATAGTCCTTTCTGCCGTCAGCGAGAAGGGCGTAGAGTTCGGCATTCATGCTCTCTACATACGACGAGATGGCATATTCGATGTCGTCCTTCTGCCAGTCCATAGTGGAATGGGCATAGACGCGCTCCTTCTGGTGGAAAAAGCAGTAGGCTGTCTCAATGCTGTCGCGCGAAATCATTGGTCGTAGCCCTCCGGTCGCATCTGTCGTTGACTCTCGCTGTAGACGTAGCCGTGGGCAGCGAGATAGGTTTTCAGTTCTTCGGGGTCGCGGTTGAAGGCGTAGCAAAGTTGTTCGAGCGAATCAAACTCCTCGTCGCGGAGCAGCATGTTGATGCTCGACACGAGGATGGCAGGGTCGTTGGGCAGAAAGTCCATAGTTATTCTTCAAGCCGCTCCTCTACGGCATCGTCGCTCTGCTCCTGCTGGAACTGGAAGTAGTCGGCAAACGAGCGTCCTTCCTTGAGCAACAGGTTGAAATTCTTTTCGCTGATAAACACCGGACGCACTTGCTGCGGGATGATGATTTGCTTGTCGGCAAACAACTGGCGGCTGTAGTCCTCAAGGTCATAGTAGTTGTCGAAGCCCTTGATTACGATGATGCCCAACTGCCCGAAGGTCATAGTGTCGATGTCGAAGTCGCGCACGGCATAGTTGGAGAAGTTGTGGCGTGCCACATCGAAGATAAGGCGGTTTGACGACACGGTGTCGACGGGGAAGGTGAGCAGACAGATGTGCGGACCCTCGCGCGAGGTGTCGAACGGAGTGAACTCTGCGGTGGTGTTGACCGCCGCCGTGTCGTTCGACAAGCGGATAGACCAAATCATGCCGCGCACGTTGCCACCCGAACCCGAGTTGGGCTTACGACCCTTGGCGAGGTCGCGGAGTATCGACGTGGCGAGCGGTGTGATATCAGTGTCGGGATAGCGCACAAGCAGTTCTTTGAGCGTTTCCTGGAACTTATCGTAGTTCTTTTCGGGCAGATAAGCCATCGCATCGAGAAGCATAAACTTAGGCATAGTCTTCGACAGCGGATAGCGGCGCATCATCTCTGCGTAGCCCTTATGCACCTCCGTGTTGCGGTTGGCAAGGTAGTCGGCATAGGTCTGCTCGTACATCTTCTCCTGCTCCTTCTCCATGTTGCGGAGGTTTTCGATGTAGTTGGGGTCGGCAAGAGCGAGTCCGTACTTGGTGTCGGGGAATTCCTTGAGCACCTTCTGGCGGCACACTTCAGCCTTATCCTTATATCCGTAGCGCACATACATGAGATACATGTTGTAGTACACGTCGAGGCGATATTCGTTGTCGGGATAGCGCGTGAGCAGTTCGTTGAACGCCGATTCGGCTGCCTTCACGTCCTCAAGTTTGTCCTTGAGGATGATGCCCTCGTTGAAGAGGCTCTCTTGCACGATGCTGTGGGAGTTGGCTATCTCCTCTTCAGTCTTAGGTATCTGCACAAGATAATATTCCGGATAGTGTGGGTCTTGCTCGTGGGCTGCCTGCTCGTCGCTTTTCTTGCGCTCGGCTATCTGCTCGTCGCTGAGAGGGTTGCCGAGGGAGTCGACCATCTCCTGCTGTGCGTTGTCGTCGCTATAGTCTGCCTCGGAGTTAAATTCGCTCACGGCAAACGTGGTCTTGTTGGCGCGCCGCCAGTCATCTTCCAACTTGCGGCTACCCCAACGGCGCTGGAACTCGGTCTTACCAGCGTTTTTGGTGGCGGTGTTGTAGAAATACCACGACTTGTCGTTGTTGAGCGTAAACGACTGCGTGTTGCTCGTCAACTGGTTTCCGGCGGCATTGCCTCTTGCCGCCAACGCCTGCAAGGCTGCCTCCTCGGCGGCTTTTTTCTCCTTATCCTTCAACTCCTTAACCAATCGCTCTGCAACTTTCTGCTGCTCCTCGGGCGTGAGTTTAGCCAACTGCAGGAGCGAGTCCTGGAGGGTGACGTTCTGCGAATACACAGCCAACTCGTCGAGCACGTCGCTGCGCTTCTTCAGCATCTGATAGTTGGGATAGTCGTCGGGCAACTGCGCCACGCCTTCGGAATAGCACGGCTGCGCCTTGTCGTACTCGTAGCGGTCGAAGTAGAGTCCGCCAAGGGTGATTTGGTTGATGGCCTTGTCGATGCCGTTGCGCGTGCTTTTCTCATTGGCAAGCACATAGTTCTTGATGGCAGACGCCGTGTCGCGGCGCGACAGGTAGAGGTTGCCGATAGCGTAATATATCTGGTCAAGATATTCCTTGTTGCGGTCGAGGCGCGTCATGCGCTGAAGCGACTTGACCTCTGGCTCGATGTTTGAGCCAGAATACACCTCGCTCTGCTTGATGCGTGCGTTGAACTGGGTGCGGTAGGTGGCATTGGATGCTCCCGACACGGATTTAAACATTCGGTAGGCGTTGGTCTTGTCGCCGTTTGCCTCATACACCTGTCCGAGAAGGAAGGCAAGACGGGTCTTCTGCGCGCCGCCAGTGCCTTTGTAGGCAGCGAGAAGTGCCGGCGCCGCCTTTTCGTACTGGCGGGTCTTCACGAGGAAGTCGGCATAGGCGGTGTTGTACATTGTGCGCAGGCGCTTGTCGGTGAGTTCGTCGTCCTTCAGGCGCGACAGCACGTTTTCTGCCTCGTTAGTCCAGTTGAGAGCGCAGTAGCACCGCAGTTGCCATATCTTTGCCTCCGTCACGAGTTTCGGCAACCAGTTGAAATAACGCTCTATATACATAAACGTTGCTGCCGATGCCGAAAAGTCGCCCTTCAGATACTGTGCCTCGCCCATCAGCCTCCACGCATTGTGGAGAAATGGGTTGTACTCGTTGCGGTTAAGGTAGGCGCGGTATTTAGGGTCGCGCATCTTGCTGCGGTCCTTCTTTGGCTTCTTCTGGATGGAGTGGAGCGCAATGGCCTTCTGCATCTTCTCGATGGTGCGGTCGAAACTTGCCGATGGGTGGGTGGCTTTTTCGTCAGCAAACGACTCGGCGGGATGGATGTAGATGAAGTCGGAATAATCGTCCTCATAGTTCTCCTCCATCGCCTTTATCTGCTCCTTGTAGTGCTGCTCGCCGTTGAAGTACACGTTGTAGCGAGTGGTGAACGACTGCATAAAGCGCGACCCCGCAGTGTTTTTCTTTGTGCTGCAGGAATGTAGCGCAAAGGTCGCTGCGAGTGCCAAGAGTAGCAAATATGTTGAGAGTCTGCGTCCCATTATAAATAATAACGTTTAAAACCGCCGTTTATTTTCCTATTGAGGCTTGTCGGCAACTTTTTTGCTTTTTACAATTGGTTGACCTATTTTTGTAATCTGTATCGAAAAGCTCTACGATTATGAAAAAACGTAAAATCGGACTGTTGCCGAAAATCATCATCGCCATTGTGCTCGGCATCGCCACCGGACTTTTTATGCCGGAATTTGTAGTACGCCTGTTTGTCACCTTCAACGCCCTTTTCAGCCAATTTCTCGGATTCATCATTCCACTCATCATCGTGGGTCTTGTGATTCCTGCCATCGCCGACATCGGCAAAGGCGCGGGCAAGATGCTTGTGGTGACCACGCTGCTTGCTTATTTGGCAACCATCTTATCCGGCTTCCTGTCGTTTGGCGTGGGCGAAGCGGTTTTCCCTCGCCTCATCGACCACACCGTGGCACTTGAAAGCATCAGCGAAGCCCACGGTATCGAACCGTTTTTCACCGTAGAGATACCCGAGCCGCTCAACATCATGACGGCTCTCGTGATGGCATTCACCATCGGTCTGGGACTCGCGCACTTGAACACCACGGCGCTACGCGATGCCTGCAACGACCTCAAGGAGATTATCGTGAAGACCATACAGTCGGTAATTCTGCCGCTGCTTCCAGTCTATATCTTCGGCATCTTTATGAACATGACCCACTCCGGTCAGGTGGCACACGTGCTGACGGTGTTCGTGAAAATCATCGTGGTGATTTTCGTGCTCCACATCTTCCTGCTGCTCTTCCAATACTCGGTTGCCGGCATCGTCACTCGCCGCAATCCGCTGAAGTTGCTCGGCAGGATGCTTCCAGCCTATTTCACTGCCCTCGGCACCTCGTCGTCGGCAGCAACCATACCGGTCACCTTGCGACAGACCATCATCAACGGCGTGGATGAAGGCATCGCCGGATTTGTCATTCCGCTTTGCGCCACCATCCACCTCTCGGGCAGCACGCTGAAGATTGTGGCGTGCGCCTTGGCACTGATGATGATGCAGGGCATGCCCTACGATTTCCAGATGTTCTCGGGATTTATCCTAATGCTCGGTGTCACGATGGTTGCCGCTCCAGGCGTGCCCGGCGGCGCGATTATGGCAGCGTTGGGCATCCTCGACTCGATGTTGGGCTTTGACCAGAACGCACAGGCTCTGATGATTGCGCTCTACATCGCTATGGACAGTTTCGGCACAGCCTGCAACGTTACTGGCGACGGCGCTTTGGCTCTGATCATCGACCGTTGCTTCCGCCGCAAGGCATCATAGTTCGTCGAGGTCGCCGCTCTTGCGCTCAAGGATGCCAGCAGCGAGATTATCGCCAGCCTGCACAATCGACACGAGCGGATAGAGTGTCTTGGCTGTGTCGTAGTTGCGCACGTCCTCGAAACTCGTCTGGTTCACGCCCCATGCACCCATATGCCAGCGCATGGCAAGCATCTCGGCATCAGTGAGTTCCAAGCCACTGAGCAGCACGAGGATTACCGACTTTTCGCCGTGTCCCATAGGGAAATTCTTGTAACTAACCTTGTAGCCCTCGCAGTCCTCCCACTGTCCGAGGCGGTTTTTGCGTTTTTTCACGCTGCGGAAGTAGATGTCGCTCTTGCACACATCGTGGAGCAGCGACGCGATGATTACGCTGTCGCGCGGCACTTCGCTCTCCACCGAAGCGTCGAGTTTTTTCATGCCCTCCCACACGGCAAGCGCTGCCTTGGCAGTGTTAAGCGAATGTTCCACCAGTCCGCCCTCCGTGTTGAGGTGATGGCCTGCAGAAGCCGGCGCAGTGAAAAAGCCCTGGCTCTCGAGGTCTTCAATCACGCCCTCCACGCCTTCACGCCCTGTGGAGCGCAACAATTCAAGAAATTCTTCCTTTGCTGATAATGTTTCTTCCATTGGATTTCAAGTAGTAATAAGAGTGGGCAAATTTACAAAATTTTCACGCTGCAAATTTGCTTAATGGCATTTAATGTTTAATTTTGTAGGTAATAACTCAAAAACTATTATCACCCAATTAATCTTAAAGATATATGGCTTTTCCTTTTATCACAGCCGAACAGGCAGCCGAATTTGTCAAAGATGGCAACAACGTAGGCTTCTCGGGATTTACCGCAGCCGGTACTCCCAAGTTTGTGGCACCAGCAATTGCTGCCAAAGCCGAGAAAGAACACGAAGCAGGTCGACCGTTTAAAATCAACGTTTTCACTGGCGCATCGACCAACGACTATGTCGACGGTGCATTGGCACGTGCTAAAGCAATCAATTTCCGCACTCCTTACCAGTCGTGCAAGGACTCGCGCACAGGCATCAACAGCCACGAAATCAACTACAACGATATGCACCTCTCGCATCTGGCACAAAATCTCCGCTACGGATTTTTCGGCAAGATGGATGTGGTAATCATTGAGGCGTGCGAGGTGAGCGACAACGGCGAAATCGTGCTCGGTCCAGGCGTGGGCAACATTCCTTCGCTTGCAGCGATTGCCGACAAGATTATCATCGAACTCAACGAGCATATCCCAAGCGCTATCCGCGGCCTTCACGACATCTATATGCCTGCCGACCCTCCTTATCGTCGCGAAATCCCAATCTACAAGCCAAGCGACCGCATCGGCTCGCCAGTGCTCAAAGTTGACCCTAAGAAGATTGTGGGCATCGTGAAGACCTACAACACCGACAAGGTGCACGGCTTCTCGCCTATCGACGAAACAACGATGCGCATCGGTGCCAACGTGTGCAGTTTCCTTATCGGCGAACTCCGTGCCGGACGCATCCCAAAGGAATTCCTGCCGCTGCAGTCGGGCGTGGGCAACATCGCCAACGCTGTGCTCCACGGCTTGGAGGAGAGCAAGGAAATTCCGCAGTTCGACATGTACACTGAGGTAATCCAAGATGCCGTACTCGACCTTATGCAGTCGGGCAAATGCCGCTTCAGCAGCACCTGCTCACTCACCTTCTCCGACGAGACGATGGATCGCTTCTACAAGAATATCGACTTCTTCCGCGACAAAATCCTTATCCGTCCGGGCGAAATCTCAAACAACCCTGAAATCATCCGCCGTCTGGGTGTAATCACGATGAACACGGCACTGGAAGCCGACATCTTCGGCAATGTCAACTCCACACACGTGGTCGGCACTAAGATGATGAACGGCATCGGCGGCTCTGGGGACTTCACGCGCAACGCCTACATCTCGATTTTCAGTTGCCCTTCAATCACCAAAGAGGGCAAAATCAGCAACATCGTGCCGATGGTGTCGCACCTCGACCACAGCGAACACTCGGTGCAGGTGCTCATCACCGACCAGGGCATCGCCGACCTTCGCGGCAAAGACCCGTTGCAGCGCGCTGAACTCATCATCGAGAACTGTGCTCACCCGGCATACCGCGGCTTGCTTCGCGACTATCTGAAACTGAGCAAGGGCGGACACACGCCTCACACTCTCAAGGCAGCATTCGCCTTCCATCAGGCATTCTCGGAGTCGGGCGACATGCAGAAAACCGATTTCTCTAAATTCGCATAATCAGCGAATTTCCCCATCACAAACGGACTGGCGCACCACGCCAGCCCGTTTTTTTGTTTAGCAAAGAAGGGAGCCCCAAAATTAACTAAATCCCTGACAAACGAGAGAAAGCACCCCGTAGGCAGCGCCACCAGCA
>CAVAPE010000017.1:0-34164 GCA_963590405.1 Eubacterium sp. CAG:180
GAGCAGGGCATAACTGCCATTGCGGCGATGGAGCACTGCGTCGCATTCCAGACCGTTGCTGTCGCGGTAGTGGTAGAGCGAGCCGTCGAGCGCCTCTGCATAGACGCGCAGGTCGCGCACCACAAGGTCTTCGAAGAAAAGACCGAACGACTGCAGGTCGTTGACCAAATCCTTCGGACCGAGACCGAGGGCGGCGATGCCGATGCTCGGGTCGGTGAAGTGTCGGGTGTCGCTTGTGCGTATTGCGGCCTTGCTTCGCAGGTTGGGATTCCATGCAGCGAGGTCTTCGATTACGTAGAGCCTTTTCAGGGCTTTTATGTAGTCCATCATGGTGTTTTCGTCCAGACTGCCAGCGTCGTTTGCAAGCATGTCTTTTCTGATGGTTGATGCCGACACTTGTTGCGATATGTTTCGCGCATAGGAGCGCAACAGGAGTTTTGCGCGTTCGGCGCTCCGCTTCACTTTGTCAACCCGCTGGATGTCGTAGTTTACCACGGAGTCGTAATAGTCAAAGGCTTGGTCGAGAGCCACATCCTCGGGGATGATTGTCGCCCAGGGCCATCCGCCGCGGCACACGAGAAACGCAAGTGCATCCACGTCAAGACTGTTGGTCTGGACGCCAAAGTTGTCTTTCCCGTCAAACAAATCCGCCAAACTTACCGAGCCATTGGATTCGCCCGACTCGTAAAGGCTCATCGGACGCATCTTCAAGTGGGCAAACCTGCCTGTGCCGCTATGAATTGTCTCGCTGGCCTCGGGCAGCACCGACGAGCCCGTCAGGATGAATTGCGACGGCTCGCCCCGTCGGTCCACCTCGCTGCGTATGCAGTCCCATATCGGTGGGAGGGCTTGCCATTCGTCGATGAGGCGCGGCGTGCGCCCTTCGAGCAATGTCTTCGGGCTCAACTCTATCATCTGGGCACTTTGCAACAGGACAGCCGAATCGCCCAAATCCAGCACGCTGTTTGCCAACTGTTTAGCCGTAGTCGTCTTGCCGCACCATTTCGGGCCTTCTATGAGGACTGCACCTTTGCCCCGAACCTTGCGTTCCAGCAGTTTGTCGGCTATGCGATGTTTGTAGTTTGCCATTGCTCTGATTTTTGTTGCAAAGATATAGGTTAATTATCTAATATCAAAGGGTTTTTGCTGGTTATTCAGTAATTTGAGGGTGATTTATTCAGTAACTTGAGGGCGATTTGTTCAGTGATTTGAGGGTGATTTATTCAGTGATTTGAGGATTTTGGGACGGATGGAGGCGGCGGTTTGCAGTTCTTTTGCGTTTTTTGGGCGGATAATTTCCGAGATATTGTAATTATTGGTATTTTTGCACAATATGTGTAACTATGCGGGGGAGTGAGCCCCTCAAACGACAGACAAAAACGCAAAAATGACTATGTATACCAAAATACGTGCACTTCTATTAGTAGGGATAATGCTTTTTGTTGTTTCATGCAAGACATCCGAAAAGGTGCTCTATCTGCAGGATGCCAATGTGGACACGCCCGAAAACATTGAAAATGCACAGGTAATCCACATCGAGCCGAAGGATATGCTCTCGATTGTGGTGTCGAGCAGCGACCCAAAGGTGTCGAAAATCTTCAACCTCCCCGTTTCCGCCACGCAGGCAGGCTCCGACAGTGCATCCTACGGCAGTTACCTTATGGGTTACGTCGTGGACAACGAGGGCTACATTGACTTCCCGGTGCTTGGCAAAATCAAGGCCGCTGGTCTCAGCCGCTGGGAGTTGCAGACAGAGATTGCCAACCAACTCAACGACAAGCAGATGCTTAAAGATGGATTGGTAACAGTAGAATTTATGAACTTTAAGGTGTCGATCCTCGGCGAGGTCAACAAGCCGGGCACCTATACAATAAATAGCGACAAGGTGAACGTGCTCGAAGCCATCGCCATGGCGGGCGACCTCACCATCTTCGGCGAGCGCAACAAGGTGTTTGTGCTCCGCGAGGAAAACGGCGAGCGCAAGTCCTACCAACTCGACCTCCGTTCCGCCGACATCTTCTCATCGCCAGCCTACTATCTGAAGCAGAACGATGTGATCTACGTGCAGCCCAACAGTGTGCGTGCCGGTCAGTCCACCATCAACCAGAACTCGATGAAGTCGGTGTCGCTCTGGATTTCCCTCAGTTCGCTGCTCACGTCAATCGGCGTGCTGCTCGTCAATATCCTTAAGAAATAAATCCGCCCTATGACCAAAGCAGGGGCAAGCCCAAACATACTGGTGCGCCGAAGCGTCCTTTCCTTGCGCACATACAAGCGCTGGATGAAGCGTTTCTATGGCTATGCCTTGCTGTTTGTTGCCATAGGCATCGCGGCAACTGCCGCATGGAACTACTACTACACGCCGCTCAATCCGCGGCAGTTGTTGTTCCAGATGAAATACATCGACGCCAACGTGTTCACCAACCAGCGTTTCGGCGACGACCCATACGCCATCAAGCCGTTTGCCACGGGTCTGCAACTCGACAACGGCATCCAGATGGTCAAGTCGCAGGTGTTTTGCGAGCGGATTGTGGAAAACCTCGGGCTCAACATTGCGCAGCACGAAGAGAGAGCCTTCGACAAGCACGTCGACCTCTACGGCGCTGAGCCGCTCGCCGTGGCTACCGACAGCATTGGTGACGCCACGCTCAAAGCCAACCTCGACATCTCTGCCGACGGCAAAACCATAAGTATGAGCAGCCTCACCCTCGACGGCGAGGACGCACCGTTCCCCACTAAGGCATACGCCATCGGCCGCACCAACCCAGTGAAAATCGGTCCACTCACGCTCCTCGCAACCGACTTCATCAACGACTACCGCGACAAGACCGTATCGGTGACCATCTCGCCCGTAAAGACGGTGGCAAAAGACATCAGCAAAGGGCTCAACGTGGAGCAGATAGCGCAGTTCACCGACGTGCTTAAATGCTCCTACTCCGACAAGTCAGTCCGCCGTGCTGACGACATTCTCAACCAAATTCCTGTGGTCTACGACCAGATTTGGCGCGGATGGAACGACAGCGACGCATCGAAGTTTGTCAATGCCGTAGACAGCCGCCTCGCCGTCTACACCGAGGAGTTGACGAAGAAGGAAAAAGAGATAGAACGCCAACAGGAGAACTCCCAAACTGCCAGCACCGAACTTGCCTACATAGCCCTCGTGAAGCAGCGTGCTGTCGATGCCTACCAACTCAATCAGGTGGAGACGCAGATTGAAGCCACGAAAGCCGCCGCGCAGCAACTGCACGCCGACGCAAGTAGCGACAGTCCGATAGCCGCTGCCACAAGCATCATGGGCAATGCCAACGTGGAGCGTGCCGTGGCTAACTACAACTCCCTCGTGGCGAAGCGTGCCCAACTGCGCAACGATGCGGGCACGGCAAACAAGGCTTACATCGACGTGGACAAGCAAATCAAGGCGATGCTTCCCGAAATCGTGTCGTCGGTCGACAACCATCTGAAATCCCTTCAGATTGACCGCAAAGAAATAAACGCGCGCCTTGCCGATGCCGATGCGAAGATTGCCAAACTGGCGGTTGACCAGTCGGCGCTCGACAGCCAGATGCGCGACCACAAACAACTGCTCACCCAATATCTCTACCTCAAGGGCAAACGCAGCAACGACCCTCTGGCAATCAACAACATCTCCGAAGCCGTGCGCGTCGTTGCCCCGGCAGCCGCCGCTGCTGCACGCGCGCCGATGTCGCGGTGGGTGATCCTCGTCATTGCCGTACTGATGGGACTTGTGGTGATTCCGTTGCTCATCATCTTCCTCGTCAGCGTACTCGACACCCGCGTGCGTGACCGCTACGACGTGAACCACTCTGGCATCCCGTTTATCGGCGAGATACCGATGACGAAGAAGCAGACGCTCGTGTCGCGCATCAAGGCGAAGACCAGCGGCACGGCAAGCCACCGTCCGCCGGAACTCGTAGACGAGCGGCATTGCGATGCATTCCTGATGGTGCGCACTGAACTCAACATCCGTTTCCTCCGTCACGAGGGTACTCCGATATGCATCATCACCTCATTTCAGCCAGGTAGCGGAAAGTCGTTTGTTGCCATCAACGTCGCCGCCGCCGAGGCAGTCAGCGGCAAGAAGGTGCTGATCATTGATATGGACATACGTTGCGGCACGCTCAGCAAGCGCGTAGGCTCGCCACGCAAGGGTGTAGCGCAATTCCTCAGCGGAACTCTCAACAACGCAGCAGAGGCGATTGTACGCGACGCTGAGGCTGGCATAGACATTCTGCCTGCAGGCAATCTGCCTACCGACCCGGCAGAACTCCTCGAACACGATGCCATCGACGAGATGCTCCGACAGGTGCGCGACTTTTACGACTACATCTTCGTGGACTGCGCACCAATCCAACTGGTGGCTGACACCCACATCATCTCGACGCTCGCCACGCACACGGTATTTGTGGCGCGCGTGGGACTGCTCGACCGCCGCCAGATGCCGCTCATCAAGGAAATCCACGACAAAAACAACCTCCCCAACACCATGCTCCTGCTCAACGGCGTCGAAACTATCGACTACGAGGAGTAAAAGAAGAGGGGGATAGGCTGAAAATGTACGCCACCCAAGTAAAAAATTTGCAAAGCGGCGCTAAGTTTGCAAAGCGGCGGCGTATGGTTAGGCTGAAAGCCTTATTCTACCATAGCCCAGGGCAACGCCCTGGGTATAAGCACATTAATAAGGAACGCCCTGTAAGGGCAACACTAATCACCATCCTCGCTGTTGGGAGGGTTGCCCTTACAGGGCGCAAACATTCAATCGTCTGTTACCCAGGGCGTTGCCCTGGGCTATGGTAGAGTAAGGCTTTCAGCCTATTCTCCCCTCGCCGACATTCACCACCGCTTCGAATTCATCTCATTTATCCTCATCCCACCTCTTTCTACTTCCACACCATCCGCCGCAACATCACCTCATCACGCACAAACTCTCACCACCTTGCTCATTCACTCACTTATTCTTTTCACTCCCTCCCATTCTTCTTCGCCCTCATTCTCTTTCTTTTACCTGTATTTTTATTGAAATCACAAAAAATCTGCGTGGAAATTTGGAAATTGGGGGAGGGGAGTGTAAATTTGCAGTCCGCATATTGCCAGCGGCTGAAAAGATTGGGGATGACCGGTTTTGACAGCGTGTAGAGGTGGTATGTAAGCATGCAGAGCGATGATGGCTATGCTCTATAATCTCAGACATCGACAATTTAACTGGCGAAAATAACTACGCTCTCGCTGCCTAACCGAAGTACAGTAAGTTAGCTTTATTTCTGCCACAGTGGTAGAAACGAGACATCACCCGATTGCCCTGCTCCGAGACGTTTCGACAAGGTGGTGCTAAAAAAATCAGAGCTGGGATGGCCTGTTCTCCGGTGGCCGTCCGAGATTTTAGGAGATAAGCCTTGGGTTGGTGGCCTTGAGCCTGCCCCGGGTCGAAAACCAAGTCGAGGATAAGCATGTAGAAAGCATATTGGTTCCGCGTTTGGACGAGAGTTCGAATCTCTCCATCTCCACCACAACAAAAAAGCACCGACCCACGATTGGATCGGTGCTTTTTCATATCTTGTGCAGTGTTTGCTTAGTAGTTGCAGACTGGACGGAGATAGTAGCAGTGATAGCGGTAATATTTCGATATCTCAGGCATACTATGTCCGAACACACCTAACATACAAGCCAATGTGTTGGAGGAGTAAAGCGAACTTGTCCAGTACATGATGCTGTACTGCTTTACAGCCGGTATGAAAATCGAAGCGTCTTTGGTTTTGCTTTTGTATTCATAGCCATAGACGGTTTCGCCTGCTGCCGTGGTGCGTGTAGCCTCACTTACGGTGCAGTTGTCCAGCAGTTCCTCGAACTCGGCCTCAGTCGGGATGTGGAAATAGGTGCCAAAGGTTTGTGTTGCTGCATCGTCCTCGCTGGCAATCGTTGTAAGATTGTCAGAACTGTTGTATTTGGTGAAGTTGTCTTCTTTGCCCCATTTGTAGGTGTCCCATTTGACGTCCTCTCCTGGCTCTGCTTTTGGCTCAGTCTCTGCCCAGGCGTAAGTGTCGCCAAGTTCGTACTCCTTTGTGGCACCAAGGTTGCATTCAGCCCACAGCGTACCTTTAGGCAACCCGAGGTCGATAAGTCTTTCCTTGTTGATAACAATGGCACCGCTTTTAGCCTCTACGTAACTGCTTGTTGCGTCGCTGTACCACACTTGGTCGCCGATGCGCGCATAGCCGCGCGTGTAAGTCGCTCCATCTTCGTCGTCTTCCGACGTTTTGAAAGTTGTGGAATATGTCTTGCCGAGTTCGTCGGCAGTTACAGTGGCAAGTACTGCTTTGTCGCAGTGCTCAAGCGTAGGCACCTCATAGAGGTTGGAATAGCAGATGCCGATTTCGATATCGCTCTCGGTCCACGTGTCGTCGATTCCCTTGGTCACGCATACCGATACCTTCTTGGTTAATTTGTCGGTAGCCGAAAATCCCACTGAACTCTTTACCGTAAACCAGTTGCTTTCCGACTCGAAAGAGAGATGATCCACGTCGTTGACATCGTAGCCAACCAGCACATCGTCGTCGACAATCCACATCATCTGGGGATTGCTTGCCGAAGCAAACGGCGCAATCAATGCAAGGCCGCAGAGGGCCAAAAATATTTTAGTCTTTTTCATTGTCAAAATAGTGTTAGTATTCTTAATCACCTGATGAAGTAGAAACCGCGCGTACCTGCAAACCATAGTCGCGACCAATATAATTGGTTTGTTTGTTGCTATCGGTTAATTCCATAATGTAGGCGAAGCCCGACTTGTCGGCGTATCTCGTGTTGCACCAGTAGTAGCCGATCTCGCCGTCTTTTGTCGTTTTCGTGCCTATCTTGTCTCCGGCTGCCGGCAAGAAAATCGTGCGTTTGTTGTAGTTGCTCGTTCCCAAGAAACCAGTAACGGTTTCGCCCGATGCCGTGGTCTGCGTAGTCTTTGCCCAAGTGCAGTGCTCAATCAGTTCCTTGCATTGTTCTTCCGTAGGCATAGAGCAGTTCTCGCCCCAGAGAGCCTTGGCTGCATCGTCGTTCTCGTCGAGAGTGTATAGACCGTCGCCGTCGTTGTATTTCTTGACGGTGTAGTTCGAGGTGGTGTATTCATTCTTGGCTGCTGTCTCGCCCCATGCAAGATAGTCGCCAACGAGGTCGGCGGCAGATGCGCCGATGTTGTAACGTGCCCACTTAGTTCCGCTCTGCAAGCCGAGGTCCACAAACTGGCGATTGTCGATTATCACATAGTCAGGCTTAGTGCCCTGAGTGGTTATGTTTTCTGTTTCGCCATAGAGCACATAGCCAAACAGTTTTACAAACGGGCGATAAAAGTACTGCGTTCCCGAGTCGAGGTTTTGAAGCGTAAACGTGTAGTCCTTAATCTCCGTGCCGAGTAGCACCGCAGCATCGTTGTCGACCTCTGGATTTGTATTTTCTGAACTGAAGCATACGCCCACTTCCGCTGTGGAGAATGTGGATTTCAGTTGGTCTACGGTGAACTTCATGCTGACCTTGGCAGAGAACGAGGTCTCTGTCGATTCCGTTATCTGTGGGTCGCCAATGCTAATTGGAGGATTGGCGAATGTTATCTGACCAGGAGCGGTGTAGGTGTAGACCTTCAACTCACCGTCTGCTGTCTTCACATACAGGTTGCGGCTGTCGCCAGCAACAAGGGATTGTGCCATTGCCACGAGGCAGCACATCAATGCTATGATTTTTCGCATATCTCTTTACCTTTCTGTTGATTGTACGTTAGTAGTTGATTTCGCCACCCCACGGATCGAGCAGCCGTAATGGCGCAGTTGGTCTTTGATGGCGTTCGTTTCGCTACCGATTTCGAGGTAGTGCGCTTTGCTGTCGTCGGCGGTAGTGCTGCGCTCCTTGCTCCAGTAGAAGCCTACCGAGTTGTCTTTTTTCGATGTGCCATCCATATATCCGGCAACTGGCAGGAAGATGTGGTTGTTGTATTTTTTGCTCACCACGAGCAGACCGTATACGTCGTCCTGGGTGGTATAGGTGCAGGTCGTGTTGTCCGAGTTGATCAGTTCGGTGAAATCTTCGTCGGTTGGTATTCTGCACGTGTAGTCCTCATCGCTGTGGCGCTTCGTCACAGCGTCGTCGTCGTCCTTGAGCGACACTTCGCCGTCGTTCGTTGTGTATGCCGTGTACTTAGAGTCGCTGTAGAAACTATAGTTGTTGAGTTCGAAATTTTCCTTGGTTTGAGTTTCGCCCCAAGCGTAATAATTGCCTATGTCGGTCGGCTCCGAAGCGCCAAGGTTGCACTTGCCCCAAAGCATTCCGCTCGGCAAGCCGAGGTCGATATAATCGTAGCCGTCGATGATCCTGTCGCCTGGCGTATCGCCGTAAGTCTTTACGTTGTACACATCGCCGTAGAGCACGCTGTCGCCAATTTTTACATATACGCGGCTATAGTAATATGTGCCGGTAATCAGATCGTCAATTGTGTATTCATACGTCTTGATTTCGTCGCCGAGCACCATGTACTGGTCGTTGATTGTAGGGCGTGGCTTTTCGTCGGAATAACAGACACCTACTTCAATGTCGTCTGCCAAACTTTTGAGTTCGTCGGACATGGTTACGACGGTTTTCACCTTGAAATAGTTCTGACCAATGGCCACCGTTGTGTTGGTTGCCGAGAACCAGTCGGAATCGAGCGCGTAGGTGATATAGTCCACGTTGTTGACGTTCAAGCCCGACAACTCGCCTTTTTCACTCAAAAGCCACACGTACTGCTGGGCAGACACCGTCTGCACCGACAGCAACAAGCCTAATATGGCTGCAAATATCTTTGTCTTTTTCATTTGTTTTCTTTCTTATCGGGTTAGTTTTATTGTTTGTCTGCCACCGGACGTATTGGCATTCCGATAAAGCGGTACTGTGGATAAATATTCTTATTTGTCGCTGTATTGTCGCTCCAGAAATAAGATGCCTCCAACCCTTCCTGCCTGATGCTTGTCCAGTAGCAGCAATTGCTGCCTATGTTTTTAGCGGCAGTATCATAGGATCCGGCTGCTGGGAGGAAGATGGATTTTTTGTTAGGGCCCGTCACGGTGTAGCCGTAGCACGTCCATCCGTCGGATGTTGTTCTGCTGCTCCATGTCCAGGTGCATTCGTCCATAAGTTCTTGCCAGTCGGTGGTGGTTGGTGTCTTCCACTTCTCGCCCCAAAGCACGGTTGCTACATCGTCTTCGGCGTCGAGTTGGTACTTGCTGTCATTGCTGTTGTATTTCGACAATGGTGATGACGAGCCGTATTTGTAGTTCGACCAAGCATAAGAGGACTTAAACGCCGTCTCGCCCCAAGCGAAGTAGCGTCCGTAGTCGCCTGCTACGCCGGCGCTCACGTTCTCCGAAGCCCACAGTTTGCCGCTCGTCAAGCCGAGGTCCACAATGGCGTGTCCGTTAAGAGTGTCGGGGCTGGAGCCAGAGCCTGTTGTGGCTTTTTGGATGCGAGGACCGTAGAACACGTCGTCGCCGATGCAAATAAATGCGCGGATGAAGTAGTACGAGCCCGTGTTCAGACCCTTCAGTTCGCAGGTAAACGTCTGCTTGGTAAGGTCGGTATAGGTCTGGGTCAATTCCTTGTAGCCGTCGCCTATCGTCGGATCCTTGTAGACATAAGTGAAACACACGCCCACAATAGGGGTCTGGTCGAAACTCTTCACATCACTGCGCGACGACGAGATGTCGAACGAGAAACTAATCGAGTTGTCGGTCGATGTCGGCTCTGAATAAGTGATGGTAAACGGATTGTTGAAAAAGATTGTTCTCTGGTTGTATGTCTTCAACTGCCCGTTTTTGTCGAGCACGAAGACACTTTGCGCAAATGCGCATTGCAATGCCAGCAACAAACAACCTAAAACAAAAAATACTCTGCGCATTTTTTTTAGATTTTTAATTCTTCATTATTAACTATTGGATACCATTGGATACCATATCCACCCATGGTAGCATACAGCATTCCAAGCGACAAATTTACAACTAATTATCCAATAATCTCCGTCCCCCCCCAAAAAAAAATAGAAAAAATTTATACGCTCCAGATGTTCTATAAAAATGGCGGCGTTGGGGAGGTGGGTGTTGGTGGCACCCACTAGGGGACGTTATTCTTCGCGGATTTCTTCGAACTCGACGTCGCTGATTTGCGACTCTTGGCGGAACTGCACCTGTTCGTGGGGCGTTTCGGTCTCTTCGATGATTTCCTCAAACTTCACATAGTCGCCCACGCCGTCGTCGTAGACCTTGCGGCGCTGTGGCTCTTCGTCGCGGCTGTCGTTGGATGCTGCGCCGCGGAACGCTCCCGTGACCTTGTGCTTGAGGCGGAAGAATGCCGACAGCACGTTGATGACGATGCCGACGACAACGATAAAAATGAAAAACAGGAAGAATGCAAAAAAGCCCACTTTGTCCGAAATTATAGATTATCGTTATTTCTTAAAAACGCTGGCTACGGCGCATTTGTTCATCGCTTGCGGTCGGTGAGCGACAGCAGGATGTAGAACAGGATTGCCCAAAACAAGCCCGGCAAGCCGAGCAGAGCCACCAGCATCACCACGCCGAGAATGAGGGCGTAGCGGCGCACGTTGTCGCGCAGGGAGAGGTTCTTCACTTTAAGCGAGAACATCGGCAACTTGCTGACCATCAGCAGTGGGAAGAGTACCACGAGAGCCGTCATCCACACGTCGCCGAGGTAGCGGAAATCCATATTCCACGCCACTACGCCAATCCAGAAGATGGCGTTGGCAGGTATCGGTAGACCGATGAATGAGGTGGTCTGGCGGTCGTCGATGTTGAACTTTGCCAAGCGGATTGACCCCCAAACGGCTATTAAAAACGCCAAATAAGCCAGCAATCCGGCACCGTTGGCGCGCATCAAGCAGAACACCAATGAGGCGGGAGCCACGCCGAAACTAACGAGGTCCGACAGCGAGTCCAACTCTTTGCCGATGGCGGAGTGCGCCTTGAGAAGGCGAGCCGAGAGACCGTCGCAGAAGTCGAACACTGCAGCGAGGGCAATAAACACGAATGCCCATTCATAGCCCTGCAGGCAGCCCATCTGCTCCTTGAAACTGAACGCCGACACCACGGCGAGGCATCCAGAGAAGAGGTTGAGCGACGTGATGGTGTTGGGTATGTTTTGTTTTATTGCGCGAAAAAGTTTCATTGCTTGAGAAAAATTAGTCATTTAATCGGGCGATAGGCGTGATGCCTCCGACAGTCTTGTCGCCGATTTTCACGAGGATTTCGGCGTCGACAGGCAGGTAGATGTCAACGCGCGAGCCGAATTTGATGAAGCCCAGATGGGCGGAGATGTCGGCCTTCGACCCCGGGTGAGCATAGGTTACGATGCGGCGGGCAATGGCGCCGGCAATTTGGCGCACGAGGATGCGTGTGCCGCCTGGAGTGTGTATCACCACCGACGAATGCTCATTCTCGCTGCTCGATTTAGGGAGATATGCCGCGCGGAAGCGTCCTGGCTGATAAGCCACGCTCTCCACCGTGCCGTCGACAGGATACCAGTTGGCATGCACGTTGAACACCGACATGAACACCGACAACTGTATTGCCTTGGTGCCCAGCAGGTCGCAGTTGTCGACCTCCTCAAGAGCCACCACCGTGCCGTCGACCGACGACACAACGGTATGCTCCCTCTCACCCTTGAAATTGCGCAAAGGCGAGCGGAAGAAGTTTGCCACAATCCACAATGCGAAGAGCGAGATGCCCCAGACAATGCCTTTGGCAACCCACGAAGCGACAAAAAGATAAATGGGGATGTTAATCACCACCAGTATCAGCGCAAAGGCGAGGATGATGTTAACGCCCTCTCTATGTATTTTGACTCCCATTATATTCGTTCTTCAGTAGTATAAAGCGGCACTCGTCGCCGCAATTATAATTACAAAGATAGTATAAGGTGAGCGCAAAACAAAAAAACTCGCTTATTTTTTGCGTTACCTTTATAGCGACGCGTCGCCAGCGAAGAGGTCGAGCACGCGTCGCACCACCACGTGCATGTCGTAGTAGCGGTATTCAGCCAGTCGTCCGCCGAAAATCGTATCAGGCTCAGCCTCTGCAAGTTGGCGGTACTGCTGATAGAGAGCAGTGTTGCGCTCGTCGTTGACCGGATAGTACGGCTCCATGCCCGGCGTCCACTCCGTGGAATATTCGCGCGAGATGACCGTGCGCGGACAGGCATAAACCGCGTCGCCAAACATCTCAAAATGCTTGTGCTCAATCACTCGAGTGAATGGCACGTCGCGCGAAGTGTAGTTGACCACGGCATTGCCCTGATAGTTAGGCTTGTCGACCACCTCCTGCTCAAAGCGCACCGTGCGGTAGTGGAGCGCACCGAAGCGGTAGTCGAAATACTCGTCGATCGCACCCGTAAACACCACCTTGTCGGCAAGGCTACGCAACTCACCTCGGTTGGCGAGGAAATCGACGCCCGTGCGCACCTCCACGCCTTGCAACAGAGCGTCGATCAGACGGTTGTAGCCGCCGATGGGGATGCCCTGATAGGTGTCGTTGAAATAGTTGTTGTCGTAGACAAACCGCAGCGGCAGACGCTTGATGATGAACGCCGGCAACTCGCTGCACCGCCGTCCCCACTGCTTCTCCGTATAACCCTCGATGAGCATACTGAAAATGTCGTTGCCCACGAGCAGACGCGCCTGTTCCTCAAGGTTGCGCGGCTCAGCAATGCCCTCGGCAGCCATGCGCCCCTTCACGGCAGCGCGCTGCTGCTCAATCATGGCTTGCGCCTCGTCGGGAGTGGTCACGCCCCACATCTGCGCAAAGGTGTTCATGTTGAACGGCAGGTTGAAGACGCGTCCGCCATAGTTTGCCACGGGCGCATTGGTGTAGCGGTTGAACTCCACAAGCGAGTTGACGAAGCGCCACACCTCCGCATCGGAAGTGTGGAAGATGTGTGCGCCGTATTTGTGCACGTTGATGCCCTCCACCTTCTCGCAATAGAGGTTGCCGCCAGCCACTTGGCGACGGTCCACAACGAGGCAGCGACGACCGCGTTGGCGTGCCAGATGGGCAAACGTGGCGCCAGAGAGTCCCGCGCCGACAATCAGATAGTCATATTGAGCCATTGACGTAAATTTTGCGTAAAATTAGTGATTTTTCCGCCAATAAATTCCTCCCGGCGGATGGATTTTGCAATTCGGCTGATTTGCACTAATTTTGCATCATCTATGCACAAATCAGAAGAATTATGATGAGAAACGGAAAACCGGGGGCAGAACGCAACAGATGGCGCCCCGATAGCGTCCTTGTGTGGAAAGCCACGGAAGATGGCACGCTGATGCAATGCCTTGAGGCTAAACTCACCGACCACAAGCGCACTGCCATCAAGGCTTTGCTGAAATACCACCAAGTGGCTGTCAATTCGATGCCTACGTCGCAGTTCGACGCTGAAATCCACGCTGGCGACACGCTGGCGGTCAACTTCACGCGCCCGTTTGTCGTGTTCTCGCATCCGCGCATCAAACTCGTCTACGAAGACAACGATATCATCGTAATCAACAAGGGCAGCGGCATCCTCTCCGTGTCGACCGACAACGTGAAGGACGGCACCGCCTACAGCATCTTGCGCGACTATCTGAAGAAGAAGGATCCGCGGCTGATGCTCTTTGTGGTGCATCGCCTTGACCGCGACACCTCCGGGCTGATGATGTTCGCCAAAAACGTAGAGGCGAAGGAGGCTATGCAGCACAACTGGAACAACATGGTGCTCGGCAGAAAATACGTTGCCGTAGTCGAAGGCAAGGTTGCCGACGAGGAAGGCACGGTGAAGAGTTACCTCGCTGAGACATCGCAGTATGAGGTCTACTCCACGCAGAACCCCGACGAAGGTCAGTTGGCAATCACCCGCTACAAGCGCCTGCAGTGCCACAACGGCTACTCGCTGATGGAACTCAGCCTCGACACTGGGCGCAAGAACCAGATCCGCGTGCACATGAAGGACCTCGGGCACCCCATCGTGGGCGACCGCAAGTACGGAGCCAAAAGTAGCCCCATCCATCGCCTCGGACTCCACGCACGCACGCTTCACTTTGCGCATCCCGTGACAAAGAAAGAGATGCTGTTTGAAACACCCATCCCGTCGCGCTTCCTTTCGTTGCTGAAATAGCGGCGGTTAGATTGTCGGTTTTCAGGAATTTATTCGTAAATTTGTGCGATTTTTCCAGAGGTGTCTCTGGACAAGACGCGTTTTGAAAATACTATAGACTATGAACATATCGTATAATTGGTTGAAAGAGTATCTCGATTTCGACCTTTCGCCAGAAGAAGTTTCCGCTGCCCTCACCTCCATTGGTCTTGAGACAGACGGCTTGGAAAAAGTGGAGACAATCAAAGGCGGCCTCGAAGGCCTCGTTGTCGGCAAAGTGCTTACGTGCATCGACCACCCCGACAGCGACCATCTACACATCACCACCGTTGACCTCGGCGACGGTCAACCCACACAAATCGTATGCGGCGCTGCCAACGTGGCTGCTGGCCAGCATGTGGTTGTTGCTACCGTAGGCACTAAACTCTACGACGGTGACAAAGAATTTGCAATCAAGAAATCAAAAATCCGCGGTGTCGAGTCGTTCGGCATGATTTGCGCCGAAGACGAAATCGGCGTGGGCACTTCGCACGCCGGCATCATCGAACTCCCAGAGACGGTGAAACCAGGCACCCCAGCAAAAGAATACTACAACGTGAAGGACGACTATATGTTTGAAGTCGACCTCACGCCTAACCGCATCGACGCTGCGTCGCACTATGGCGTGGCGCGCGACCTCGCTGCATGGATGAAGGCGCAGGGCATGGAGGCTAACCTCCACCGCCCGTCGGTCGAGGCGTTTGCTTCCGACCGTGCCGACGGTGCAATCCCCGTAGAGGTGCAGTGTCCAGAGGCTACAATCCGCTACGCCGGCTTGACCGTGCGCAACGTGAAGGTTGTCGAGAGTCCTGAATGGCTTCGCAACTACCTCACAGCCATCGGTCAGCGTCCAATCAACAACATCGTGGACATCACCAACTTCGTGCTCAACGCATTCTGCCAGCCGTTGCACTGCTTCGACTTGGCAAAGGTGAAGGGCGAGAAGATTGTGGTTCGTCAGGCAGTGGAAGGCTCGAAGTTCGTCACTCTCGACGGCGTGGAGCGCACCATGAGCAATCGCGACCTGATGATTTGCAACGCCGAAGAGCCTATGTGTATCGCTGGCGTGTTTGGCGGCCTTGATTCGGGCGTAACCGAGCAGACCACCGACGTGTTCCTCGAATCGGCTTGCTTCCACCCAACATGGGTGCGCAAGACGGCTCGCCGTCAGGCTCTCAACACCGACGCTTCGTTCCGCTACGAGCGCGGCGTGGATGCCAACAACGCAATCTATGCGCTCAAGATAGCCGCCCTCCTCGTCAAGGAACTTGCAGGTGGCGAAATCTGCGGTGAAATCTTCGACTACTATCCTGCTCCTGTGGAGCGTCCGCGCGTAGAACTTTCCTACGACTACATGACGCGCCTCATTGGCAAGGCTTTGGATAAAAACCTCGTAAAGACAATATTGGCAGCCCTCGAAATGGAGGTTGAGGGCGAGACCGACGACGTGGTGACACTGCGAGTGCCTACCTACCGTGTCGACGTAACTCGTCCGTGCGACGTGGTTGAGGACATCCTCCGCATCTACGGCTACAACAACGTGGAGTTTGGCGAAACGCTTCACTCTTCGCTGTCCTACCGTCAGCCTAACGACGATGCGCACCAGTTGCAAAGCCTCGTGTCGGAGCAGTTGACTGCCGCCGGCTACCACGAGATTATGAACAACTCGCTCTCTGCCGTTAGTTACTACGACGGTTTGGGCACCTATCCGCTCGAAAACTGCGTGCGCCTGCTCAACCCGTTGAGCAACGACCTCGCTGTGCTTCGTCAGACCTTGATTTTCGGCGGCTTGGAGAGCCTCGCGCACAACATCAACCGCAAGAACGCCAACCTTACAATGTATGAGTTTGGCAACGTATATCACTTCAATCCGGCGAGCGAATCGACCGAAGAGAAGCCTTTGGCTCCGTTCTCGGAAGAGGCTCACCTTGGTCTCTGGATGACAGGCGACCTCCGCACTGCCAACTGGACTGCGCCGGCTCAGAAGTCGACAGTGTTCGACCTCAAGGCATCGGTTGAAAACGTGTTTGCACGCCTCGGCATCACTGCCAAGGAACTTGTAGTGAAGCAGACCTCTAACGACCTCTTCTCGGCGTGCCTTGAATACACCAACCGCGGCGGCAAACTCATCGGCTACGCTGGTGTGGTTAGCCACAAGATGCTCAAGAAAGCCGACATCAACCAGCCAGTTTATTTCGCGGAACTCAACTGGAACGCACTCGTGAAGATGGCGTTGAAGAAGAAGGTGGAATACACCGACCTGCCTAAGTCGATGCCTGTGAAGCGCGACCTCGCGCTGCTCATCGACGCAGCCACCACGTTTGCCGACGTGGAAGCCGTAATCCGCAACTCCGAGAAGCGATTGCTCAAGAGCGTGACCCTCTTCGACGTGTACGAAGGCAAGAACCTCGAGGCAGGCAAGAAGTCATACGCCGTGAGCATGACGCTGCAGGACGATGAAAAGACGCTCAACGACAAGCAAATCGACGCTGTGATGAACAAAATCATCGCCAACCTGCAGAAGCAACTCGGCGCACAACTACGATAAAAGAAAACAATAAACAATAACACAACAAAAAGTATAACATCAACATGGGAAGAGCTTTTGAATATCGCAAAGCGAGAAAACTTAAACGTTGGGGCAATATGTCGCGTACGTTCACTAAAATCGGTAAGGAAATCACCATCTGCGTTAAGGCCGCAGGCCCTGACCCTGCCGGAAACTCCCGCTTGCGTGTACTCCTGCAGAATGCAAAAGCAGCCAACATGCCAAAGGACACCGTTGAACGTGCCATCAAGAAAGCCACCGACAAGGATGCCAGCGACTACAAGGAAATCGTGTATGAAGGCTACGGTCCTTACGGCATCGCCATCGTAGTGGAGACTGCCACCGACAACAACACTCGCACCGTTGCCAACGTGCGCAGTTATTTCAACAAGTTTGGCGGCTCGCTCGGCACTTCTGGCAGCCTTTCTTTCCTTTTCGACCATAAATGTGTGTTCAAGGTGGCTCCTAAGGAGGGCGTAGACCTTGAAGAACTCGAACTCGAACTCATCGACTTCGGCGTTGACGAGGTTGAAAACGAAGGCGAGGACATCGCTATCTACGGCGCTTTCGACGCGTTTGCCAACATTCAGAAATATCTTGAGGACAACGGCTTCGAAATTCAGAGCGCAGAGTTTGAGCGCATCCCTAACGACTATAAGGAGGTTACTCCAGAGCAGCGCGAGCAAATCGAGAAACTCCTTGAGAAGTTTGAGGACGACGACGACGTGCAGAACGTGTTCCACAACATGAAGGAAGACGAAGCAGAGGAAGAGGAATAATAAAACGAACTTACTCTATAGACCAAGCGTGCAGGCATCAGTCTGCACGCTTTTTTTTAGTGCCATTGGCAAACAAATATGCACCATAGGCAAACAAAAAGGAGCGATTCGAAAATCGCTCCTCATTGTGAGTTGTCTTACCCGGATTCGAACCAGGACAGGCAGAACCAAAAACTGCAGTGCTACCATTACACCATAAGACAATCCTAACTTAAGAGACTCATCGTCCCAAAAGCGTTGCAAAGATATAGTGTTTTTTTGTTATCTGCAAGTTTTGCGCCAACTTTTTGCCAAAGTTAAATTCAATATCCCCCCACTTTTACCCTTCTTTTGTGAAAAAATCCCTCCCAAAAGTGACATTTCCCCAAAAATCTCCCTCCTGAGAGGGATTTTTTACTATCTTTACCGCAAAATAAGAAGACGATGATAGACCAGACGTTTTACAGTTTCATGCGGGAAATGCGCTTAAGCACACCCCCGACAAGTTCCACAGATACCTCTACGACAGTATCTCGTGGGAGAGCAGATTGGTCGGCATCCTTGGTTCTAAGGGCGTGGGAAAGTCGACAATGATACTGCAGCACATAAATGAGTTGGGTATGCCGAAAGACCATCTGTATATCACTGCTGAGAATCTGTGGTTTTCTGACCACACTCTTCTTGATTTCGCTCAGGACTTTGTGTCGATGGGCGGCACGCACCTTTATATTGATGAAATTCACAAATACAAAGGCTGGTCGCGTGAATTGAAACTGATTTACGACCTGCATCCAGGTTTGCATGTGGTGTTTACGGGCTCTTCCGTGCTCGACATTAAGCGCGGCGAGGCAGACCTTAGCCGCAGGGCGTTGATGTATAAACTGGAGGGCTTGTCATTCCGCGAGTTTCTGAATTTGAAATATGGCATCAGTTTGCCCGCCTATTCACTGGAGCAGATAGTCAACAACGATGTGGAAACTGGCGATTTGACTCTTCCGCTGCCGAAATTTCAGGAATATCTTCGTCAGGGGTATTATCCATTCTTCATTGAGGACGGTTATTTGATTAGGCTGTCGCAAGTGGTGTCGCAAACCATTGAAGTGGACATTCCCGTTTATTTCAACCTTCAGGTGTCCACGGCTCGTAAGTTGAGCCAACTTCTTTCCGTAGTCTCGCAGATTGCACCTGTAAAGCCCAATATGTCTAATCTCGCGCAGGAACTGGGCGCAAGTAAGAATAACATACCCGACTATCTCGGCTACCTTGAATCCGCTGGTATGATAGGTTTGCTGCGTGACGATACATCGGGGTTGCGTGCGCTTGGAAAAGTGGAGAAAGTGTATCTTGACAACACCAATCTGATGTATGCTTTAAGTCCTGGAGAGCCAAATGTAGGCAACATCCGCGAAACGTTTTTCTACAATCAGATACGGGTAAACAACACCGTCACATCGTCAAAAATCAGCGATTTCGCCATCGATGGCAAGACTTTTGAAATCGGCGGCAGGAAGAAAGGGCAGAAGCAAATAGAGAGTGCCAAGGAGGGCTATGTTGTGAAAGACGACATAGAATACGGCTACGGCAATATCATTCCGCTTTGGCTTTTCGGATTGAACTACTGATGCGCGCCGTTTAGCCCTATATTTGGGCTCTGTTGGCTTATTCGGTTTCGAAGGTGATGCAGTCGGGGCGGGGGTGGAGAAACTCGAACTCGAGGGTGCGAGCGAGGCCTTCGCTGATGGTGAAGGGCGGCACGAAGCCTGATTGCTGCATCTTTGTGGCGTCGTACTCTGTAGAGGCGCAGAACTTCTTTACACGCACGGAACTGATGGCGAGTTTGCGCTGCATCACCCATGCTGCAAAGTCGAACAGATAGCCGCCTGCCATACCGAGGAAGTAGGGTAGGTGGATGGTTGGAAGGTGCTTGTTGAGCACCGTTTCGACGTGCTTCACGAGCCCATTCATATCGAAGTCGGGCTTGTCAACGTAGTTGTACACATTGTAGCCCGTAGGATGGTGGTCGATGAGGAATTTGGTGAACGCCACGACGTTGCCCACATACGCCATCGATTTGAAGTTATTGCCTTTACCCACCATAAGGAACTTGCCACTCTGTATCTGGTGCAACAGGTTGTAGACGTTGCCGCGGTTGCGCTCGCCGAAAGTCACAGTGGGGCGCACCACGTTGATGTTCCAGTCGTTGTGCAGCGTGTGCCATTCCTGGAGCATCTGTTCGGCTTGCCATTTTGAGCGTCCGTAGTGGTTGAACGGGTCCTTCGGGGCTGCTTCGTCGGGGCTCATCTTGTTGATGCCGTAGACTGCTACTGTTGAGAAAAAAAGCAAGCGCTTCACGCCGTTGCGCTCCATGGCCTTGAGAGTGACGCGCATGCCGCCCACGTTGGTGTCGTAGTAGAGCGACGTAGGCGTAACGTCGTCGCGGTGCTGCGCGGCGAGGAGGATTACGAGGTCGGTGCCGGCGAGTGCTTCGTCTATCTGCTGCTGGTTGCATACGTCGCCGATCGTCGTTATTTCGTTGAAGAAATGGCTTTCGCGAAGGTCAACAATTTTGAATTCGTAGTCGGGATACGGCTTGAAATAGTCAATGATGCGTGTCCCGATAAATCCGCTGCCTCCGAGTATGGTAATTTTCATAGGTTATTGTAACTGGTTAGGGATTAGGCGCAGTCTGTCGATTACTTTCTTCGACAGGGGCGTGTTGACTGTGTGAAGGTAGAAAGGTAGGTTGTGAATGTCGCTACCCATAAGGTCGTAGAAGCCTTTTTCGAGCAGCCATTCGGCTTTTTCTTTAGTGGTAGGGCTATATGAACCGGCTATCGAACCGAGGTTGAGTTGGAAAATTAGTCCCAGCGACTTCAATTCCTCATAGTCGCTCTGTTCCATATATTTGTAGCGCTCCGGATGGGCGAGGATTGGCGTTGTGCCGTTGTTGAGCATCTCGCCGATGAGCCCTTTCATCTCCATCGGCGGGCGGAAATAACTCGTCTCGATGAGAGGATGATTTCCAGAGAGCATCAGTAGGTCGCGCGCTTCCCAACGCTCAACGAAGAGGCTGTCCATCATGTTTTCGGCAGCCTGGTTGAGCCGTATGCTCCCCTCGTAGGCGGCGGAAAACTCCTGGAAATGCTGCTTCAGGGCGGCGGTTGCGTTGGGCACGTCCTCCATGATGTGGGGCGTGAGCCAAATCTCGGCTACACCGAACTTCTCCATGCAGTCAAGTGCTTCGAGGCTACTTTCGGCTGTCTGGAAGCCGTCGTCAACGCCCGGAAGGAGGTGACTGTGATGGTCGGTGAAGCCCTGCAGCAAACCGCTGTCGAGCATCGTTATTTTACGCGAGAAAAGTGACATTTTTATTTTTTGCCTTCAGTTTCGTTGCCGTAGCCATAGCCGTAACCATAACCGTAGCCATATCCGTAACCGTAGCCATAACGGCCGTATTTTCCAGCCGATGAACTTCCGTTGAGGAGGATGCTCATGTTAGGCAAGCGGTTTTCCTTGTAGATTTTTTCTACGTCAGGCAGAGTGCGACGATCCATCAATCCTGCGCGGATCACGAAGATTGAGCGGTTGGCGTATTGCGAAACCAGTGTGGTGTCGGTCACTTGCGCTATTGGCGGGCAATCGATAAATATGTATTTGTAGCGTTTCTTCAGTTCTTCAAACAGCACCGGGATGCGGTCGCTCAGCAACAACTCTGCTGGGTTTGGCGGAAGTGTGCCAGTAGGGATTGTGTCAAACTTCAAACTGGTGGACTTCACAATGATGTCGTCGATTCCGGCTTGACCGTTGAGGTATGTGCTGATGCCCGTGCGCGGGCTGTTTACGTTCTTCGAGAGTGTGCCTTTGCGGAGGTCGAGGTCAATGGCAAGCACCTTGTTGCCCTTCAGAGCCATTACGGTGGCGATGTTGAGCGTGGTGAACGTCTTGCCGCTGCCTGGATTGAGCGAGGTGATGAGAATAGTTTCTGTGTACTTGCTACCAATCATGAAGTCGAGGTTGGTGCGCACCACGCGGAACGCCTCGTTGATGACGTTTCGGTTGTGGCTTTCAACCACCACTCGCGACGGCTGCGACTCCTCGTTGCGAGGGTTGCGGATGCGGTCGAGGATGGAGCGCTTCTTCGTGCCTTCGCTCAACGGCACGTCGCCGAGGATTGGTGTGGTGAGCGACTCGAGGTCGGCGCGGTTGCGCACTGTGGTGTTGAGTGCATTTTCAGCATACATAATGCCGAAAGGTATTGCCAATCCGAGAAGCAGAGCCACTGCCATGATTATGGTTTTGTGCGGCGAGATAGGCACATTATCGCCGGTGGCAGGCTTGAGCAGACGGGTGTTGTTGACCACGATGCTCGCTTGGAGTTCGTTCTCCTCGCGCTTCTGCAACAGATAGAGGTAGAGGTCCTCCTTGATTTTCTGCTGGCGTTCGATGGAGAGGAGTTCGCGTGCCTTGCTTGGGCTCGCTGATATGCGGTTGTTGATGGCGCTCTCCTGTGCTGCCAAGCGGTCTGCCTGGATTTTGAGGGCGCTGATGTGGTTGTCGATGGAGCGGAGGATGGTGGAACGCATCATGCGCAACTGGTTGTTGAGGTCGGCAACAACGGGGTTGTTGTCGCTACTGTTGCTTGCGAGGCGCTGGCGCTCAAGGAGTTTCTTGTTGTATTCGGCAATCTGCTCCTCGATGGTCTGGCTGCCTACGCCAGAGTTCGACGGCAGGAGGTCGTCCTTGCGGGTGTTGTCCACGAGGTATTCGCGGATGAAGCGTGCCACAGCCAACTGGTTGTTGGCAATGAATGCTTGCTCAGAGTATTTGCTCGATTCTTGTGTTACTTGGTTAGTCTC
This sequence comes from Eubacterium sp. CAG:180, assembly GCA_963590405.1. Classification (GTDB taxonomy): domain Bacteria; phylum Bacteroidota; class Bacteroidia; order Bacteroidales; family Muribaculaceae; genus Limisoma. The sequence continues at coordinate 22,362 of CAVAPE010000017.1, forward strand.
CACAGTCACGTCGAGCAGACGGTTGGCGCTCTTGAAGCGCTCTATGTCGGAATCAACGTTGCCGAGTTCGCTCTCGATGGCGATAAGGCGCTCGTTGATGAACTTTGCAGTGTTGTCGGTCGACTTGTTGGTGTAGCGCACCCACTCTTCGTTGTAGGCGTCGAGGAGGGCGTTGAGCACGTCCTCAGCGCGCTTTGGCGACGGGTCGGTGTAGGTGAAGTTGATCACTGTGGCAAGTTTGTCGGCAAGTTCGGCGGTGAGGCGCGACTGGTAGCCCTTCGCAGCGAGTTCTGGCGTGAGATAAGTCACGGTGATAGGCTTGTCGAAGTTCTTGCCGTATTCCTTGGTAGCCTTGACCACGATATTGCCCACTGGGGTGCGGAACGGCTGCCCGAGTTTCACTGTCTGCTCGCTGAAGTCGGCTTCCTTGCCGTTGACCGTGAGGTTGCTCACGGTTACGCTGTTGCCGCTTGCCTTCTTGGCGATGAATACCACGGATGCCAAGTTTTCTTCGCCGACTTTCTCGGGAAGACCTTTATAGTCGACAGTGATTGGCGTTTTGTCGTACCAGTCGGTGACGTAGCCAATCCAGTTCTTGCTTGTGTAGGTCACGTTGATGCGCAGACGGTTCACCACGTCCTGCATCAGGAGCGGAGACTGATAAGCCTGCAACTCGTTGTAGACGTCGATGCCAGTGCTACCGATACCGAGGTCGGCGAAGGCTGCGATTTCGCTGATTTGCGCCTTACCCGAACTGTCGCTTCGGAGCATCACGCTTGCTGTGCGCTGGTAGATGCGTTGTGCCCTCTGAGCAATGAAGAAGCCCACGGCGAGGCACACCACTATCGACACGGCAAACAACCGCTTGTGGCAGAGTGCCCACCCGATGATGTCGCTAATCTGAAAATTGCTTTGTTGCTCTTCCGCCTCGACGTTGTTTATTTCGATATTGTCTTTATCCATTGATTATTGGCTTATTGTTTTTAGTCTGTGCTTTCCGTTTCCCGTTATCTCGTTGCCGACACTATCAGCGTGGCTACGGTGGTGAGCAATGATGCTATGGAAATCCACATTCCTATTGATTTCATACTGTTCTCGTTGAGGTTCGACTGTCCGGCGCGCACCTTGTTGGGTTGCACGTAGACCACATCGTTCTGCTTCAGGTAGTAGGCGGGGGAGTTGAACAAATCCGTCGACTTCAGGTCGAGGCGGTAGACGGTGCGCTGGTTGTTTTCTTCGCGGATTACATAGACGTTGTCGCGAAGGCCGTAGATGGTGAGGTCGCCCGCCATTGAGATGGCTTCGAGCACGGTCACTTTGTCGCCGCTTACGCTGTACGAGCCTGGGGTCTTGACTTCGCCGAGCACCGAGATTTTGAAGTTGCGGAACTCCACAGTCACGACCATGTCCTTGAGGAGGTCGCGGCTCTTCAGTTCCGACTTGATTTTCTCCTGCACTTCCCAACGGGTCATGCCAGCCACCTTCAACTTGCCGAGCACCGGCATGTTGATTTCGCCGTTTTCGTCCACGGCGTAGCCCAGTGTCTGCTGCGAGCCGCTTCTCGACATGATTTCCGAGTTTGTCTGATACGACACCACGGGGAGGTTGAACATCGCCGCCAGTTCGGGATCTTTGCAGTTGACCATGATTGTCAAGATGTCCTTTGGCTGGATGGTGATGCCCTTGCTTGCCGAGATGGTCTCGTTCTTGCTGAGGTCGAGGTTCTGCAGATATGCCACCTCTTTCGTCGAATTACATCCGACGAGCATCAGTAGAGTGAAAATCAGTATACAAAATCTTTGCATATTTGTTTGGCGGCTATCCCGCTGTCTTTCAGTTTGTCTTATGGTAAAAGGAGCGGACCGTACAATATCCGTTGTGTGCATAGTGTAGCCTCATATCCCTTTACGTTATTCAATTTGCAAAGATAATTGTTTGATTTCTTTTCACAAAAAATTATAACAACTTTGTGCTAAAGCAAATTTCCGGCCGTCGCCGCCTATGGGGCACGCCCAGCAACAAGTCGGCGCGGTTTGTGTTGTCGCTTACAGCGCGTTTTCAATTGTAGCCATATCCCCAAGCGCCGCCAGGGGCAAACCAAAACCCCGTATGCGGCAGGAGAAGGAAAGCGCCGCCAGGCGCAGAATAGGCTGAAAGCCTTATGCTCCCATAGCACTAAGTTTGCAGAGTAATTGGTTGGGGCTTGTCCCATCGCTAAATTTGCATTGCGCCGACATAAGAATAGGCTGAAAGCCTTAAACGACCATAGCCCAGGGCAACGCCCTGGGTGTAAGTGTGTTAACCAAAACGCCCTGTAAGGGCAACACTAAAACGGCAACGTTGAAGATTTGTATTGCCCTTACAGGGCGCAAACGCGCAACCATTTGTTACCCAGGGCGTTGCCCTGGGCTATGGTGGTGTAAGGCTTTCAGCCTAACCACATGTCGCCGTTTTGCGAATTATTTTTGGCAATATTGCCATTTTTTGTTCGTAAAATGCGAGGGAGGTGGCGCTGGTGGGCGCAAAAAAAGCGTGGCAGGGGATGCCACGCTTTTTTGTACTGGGTGCTTTTTGCACTATGGGGTGCTTTGCACTTGGGTGCTTAGAGCACTACTTTTGTTGCTTTGCCTTCGGTTACTACGACGTAGACGCCGCGGGCGAGGGTTGCGGCGGCGGTGCCGGAGTAGACCTTCTGTCCGGTGAGGGTGTAGACTGCAAATTGCTTGCCGCCTTCCACGCTGATTGTGCCGTTGGCAGCAATCACTTTCGCGCTGTCAGCGCTTACGGTGCTTACGGCTGATGTCGAGCCCTGGTCGGGAGTGAAGAATTGCACTGCGAGTTCGGAGTTGCCCTTGCCATCTTTCAGCACGTAGTTGAGGTGGAACGCCAACTGTTTCGAGCGGTCGGCGATCGCATTCGTGGTGGTTGCGGTGAACACATTGGTGCTGGTTTGCGTGAACGATGGGGATTCAACGCCGTGCAGGATGAACTGTGCGTTGTCGATGAGGTCGCCGTCGCTTGCCACTGTCACCGTTGCTGTGATGGTGTTGTCCTTGTTCACAGCGATGAGGATGTTGCCGTCGGGGGCAAAGGTGTTGTTGTCGTTGTGCTTTGTCCAGTTCTCTGTTTTGAACCAGATGCGGGTGTAGAGCACGTCAAGATCCTGTTCTGCTTCGGTGGTGAACTCGAGCGGCATTGTCTTCTCGCATTTGTTGCCAGCGAGGTCCTCCAAGGCGAAGACAAGATTGTAGGTGGTCGATGCCTTGAGCCCTGTTACTGTTATTGTCTGTTCGCCAGAGGTTGCCGTAATCTGCTTGGAGATGGTCACGAAGTCGTTGTCGCCGGTAATGGTAAGGAGAGCCTTGCCTGAGTCGTCGTAAACATTGAAAACGAGGTCGACAGAGCGGTCGGTCACATTCTTCGCTTCAGGGTACTGGTTGAATTCCGGAGCCTTTGTGTCCTCGTCGATAGGATCGTTGGAGGCACCTACTTTATACTGTGCGGCGAGGATTTTAGTGCGTGACTTTCCGTCGGATGTGTTGATGAGGAAGTACAGTTGACCGAATATCTGATCCTGAGCCAATGTTTTGCTGCCAATCAGTTCGCTCACGTTGATGCTGTATTCGTTGGTGTTGCCAGTGGCTTCCATTACGCCTTCTATTGAGCCGTCTATATATCCGCAGAATTTGATCGTAGCACCTTCTGGCAGTTCTTCGTCCAGACGAGCAGTAATGACAACCTCGTCGTAGCCGCTATAGGTTTCAGCCTTCCAGTTGAGTTTCGGCGTGAAGTTGTTGGCGACTTCTTCCCATTCAGAAGAGTAGAACACCCCATAATAGGTTGCTACTATGGTCGGAGTGGCAGAAGTTTTGAACTCCAAAACTTTGGTTATACTCATATTGCCCGAAGCATCCTTCACGCGGATGTGGTAGCGGTAGTTGGTGCTTGGGGTGAGGCCCTTCAGAGTGATTGTAGTCTCTTTCTCGGAATAACCTGTTGCCGTGACGGTCGACTCGTCAGGGAAATCGCTGTCGTCGCACACCTCGAAGGTCAACGGCGTGGTTGATTCGTCTCTGGCGATGGCTGTGATTTTAGCCGTGGTTGATGTCACCTTTACCGTAGGGTCGCTGTCCCATACCGGCACATCCGTGTCGGTGGTGTTGCTCTCGCCGACAGTGTATTTGAAGTTAGCCCGTGAAGCGGCGCTGGGGTATTCCATATAGAAGAAGGCATTGTTCATTTCTGTGCCCTCTTCGTAGGTGCTTGCTGAGGTTATTGTGTAGTGGAGGTTATTGCCATCCACCATGCTCATCTGCTCAAAAGTGCCTTTGTCTTCAAAGTTAACCTTTATAACAGCGCCGGTTTTGTATTCCGACAATGTACAATCCACTACCAGATGCTTGTCGGACTGGTAGGTGATTGTATATTCAATTGTGGGTGCCCATGTTTCGGCCCCCACAACGTAGTCGCTTTCGGTAATTGTGCCAGAATAGACTTGCGCGCTGGCGAGCGAGGCGGTCATTGAAGCCACGACCGCCAGTATTGCTGATATTAAACGTCGTTTCATTGTTTTAGACTGTTAGTGTTTTGCAAATTTGATAGTATTGTTGCCTTGGCGGGCGATGTAGATGCCAGCAGCAAGGTTGGCTGTAGAAACTTCGGTTGCGTTGGTGTTGATAACCACCTGTCCGAGAGTGTTGTAAACCACGATGCGGCCTTCGCCGGCAGCGCGGATGATGCCGTTGGCGTAGGTCAAGCCGTCGTTGGCGCTGATGGCGCTCACGCTGCTGTCGTCAAGTTGTGAGAAGTAGATGTTGTCGATAAATACAGTTGCAGTAGAAGTCGGCTCAGCAACCAGTTTGATTTGGTAGATGTTGGCGAGGTTGATGCCTGTGTACTCGTTGAGGTCGACAACGAAGGTGTTCCATTCGTTTTGCTTTACATTCTTGCAAGCAATCAGTTGCTCGCCGCCCCAAATCGGGGTGATGGAGAAAGCAGTTGCGTTAGGCGACCAGAAGTCGATGTGGAGATACTTCATGTCGGAAGCGTCGAAAGCAGGCACGTTGTTGTTGAGTTCGAGGCCGAGGTAGTTGAAGTTGTCGCAAACCATGGCTTGGTCGTCGTCAGCCAAATTTACGTAGGAAACCTTTGTGGACTGACCCCATCCGCCGATATTGAATGTAGTGGCAGGGGTGTAGGCATCGCTGTAGATTGAAATCACCTTTGAAGCATTGACGGTCGGCTTTTTCGCTGGAGAAGGAAGAGCCTTGGTTGTTGCTGTTACTTTCACTGTTTCGGCGCAAATGTTATTGTCGGCGTCCATTGCAGAGATAGTAAAGTTGTAGGTAGTGTTGTTCTTGAGCCCAGTGATGTCGATGGGTGTAGCAGTGGCAGATGCTCCGCCCTTTTGTACGGATACGCCATTGTCGGCATCTGTCACCGAGAACGTTACAGCACCACTATTGTCGGTGGCTTGGCATGTGAGTTGCACCGAAGTGTAGGACGTTGAAACGAGCGATGCCGAAAGGTCGGTCGGCGCTTCAGTGTCGGCGGTGGTGTCGGTGCTGTAGAAATACACGTTGTCGATCCAGAAGGTTTGGAGTGGCGCATCGCTAAACTTGATTTGATATACGTTGGCGAGGTTTGCACCGCCGTCGGCATACGGCTTTGTGTCAAGGTCTATGCTTGTCCATTCGCCGGCTTTGACTGTAACTGTCTGATCGACCTCTGTGGCTCCAGTGATAGGCCATACGCGGATGGTGAATTCCTTATCGGAATAGAAGTCAATGTGGAGTTTGTCCTTATTGGCTACATTCTGGCTATCGAACTCCATGCCGAAATAACCTCTGTCGGTGGTGACGAATTTAGCCACATTGTCGGAGTCGCCGATTTTCTCAGCGGCATAGGTTGTGCCGCTCTCCCATTCTCCAAAGTTGAAGCCCGTTGAGTTGTAGGCGTCGCTGAAGATTGAAGTTACTTTGCTTTTTGCCAGTTCGGGAGGAGTTGGCGCAGATGTGGTTGGCGCGGCAAACACGTTGCCGCAAGCGAGAATTGCGCATGCAGATAGCGCAAGTTTTAAACCCTTAATTTTCATTGTAGCAATATTTTAAGTTTGTTATTTCTTGATGAATTTTATCGTTGCCGAGCCTTGGCGGGCGATGTAGATGCCCTGCTGCCAGCCTTCGGTAGAAATCACTGTTGCAGACGTGTCGGCAACGGTGCGTCCCATGATGTCGCACACTGTGATGCGGCCTTCGGTGTCGCTCGTGATGCTGCTGCCGTTGTAGCGCAGAGTAGAGGCTTTTTCGGTTGAGGCAATGTGGTCGTCGCCAGTGGAGTAGAAGTAGATGGCGTCGAAGTCGATAACCGCTCCCACTTCAGCCTTTTCGCTCACGAGTGAGAAGTAGTTCTGTCCCTGTTGCTCGCCGTCCCACACGAGACCCTGCGCAGCGAGGTCGCTGTAAGGGCTTTCAATCTCGTGCCATTTGCCGTCGCGTGGCAGCGAGGTGGCGTCGAGTTTCACTGTGGCAGAGCCCAGACCTTCGAAGCGCAGTTCGAGAGGCATGGTTGATGTGGTGCGCAGCGCAGCGTGGAAATTGAAATTCTTATACTGGAAGCAAGTCATGTCCTTAGGGCTCGAATTCATAATGCCGAAGCCGAACCAGTTGTTTGTAATCTTCAGCGAACTGTACTGCGTGCCTTCGAAGGCTTCACCTTCAACTGTGGCATTCTCCGCGGCGGTGTTTTCCCACACGTAGAGGTTGATGTCGTTGCCGTTGGGGCGCAGGTCGAGCACGTTCTTGCCCTCAGGCACGATGCCGTCTTCAACGGCTACAAGCACATAGTCGGCAAGTTTCGACTTGTCCACGTCTGGACGAGGGTCGTCGACTGGCTGAGGCTCGCCGGCCTCGATGGTGATGGCGTCGAACGACAGCAGATAGTCTGCCTGCGACTTCTCACTAACCAGCGAGAAATAGTTTTTGCCCGAAACTGGTGCGCTCCAGTCCAGCCCCTGATAGAGGAAGTCGGTCATAGGAATTTGCACCACGTGCCAGTTGCCGTCGCGGCGGAACTGGTATTTGCCTTGCAGATAGCACACTGCCGACGTGCCGTTGTTGCCTTCGATTTTCACGAAGAGAGGCATCAGCGATGTGGTGGCGATGGCAAATCGCAGATAGTAAGGTTGTTTGGTTATTGGCGAAAGGTCGACGGCTGCGTCGCTCACCACGCCGAAGCCAAACCACGTGCCGTTGGTGATGTGGAGACAAGAGAACTGTGAGCCCTCAAATGCCTCGAGGTCAGTATTTTCGTAGTTCTCAGCAGTGTTTTCCCACACGTAGAGGTGGCGCGTAATGTCATCTGGACGGAGGTCGACGAATGCAGGGTCGCCCTCGGTGCCAGTGTGCTCAGAGGCAATCATATAAGTGGTAGGGCGGTCGGGCGACACCTCGTCGAGGTCGAGACCCGTCCACTGCGTGCCGTCGTCGCGCGTGCCCGAGTGGAAATAAACGTAGTCGAGGTCGATGACCTGACCCGGCGACGACTGCTCGCTGATGAGCGTAAAGTAGTTCTTTCCGCTGATTTTTCCTGCCCAAATCAAGCCAGCAGCCTGAAATGCGCTCATAGGGATTTCAACGGCGTGCCACTGTCCGTCGCGCGGCACATCATAGATGCCCGTAAGGTTCACCTTTGCGCTGCCAGGATAGTTGCCGCCTTCAAGTTTCACGAAGAGCGGGCAGGTGGCAGTGGTGCGCACTGCAAAGTGGAGCACCATATTTTTGCGGCTGAACACCGACATGTCGATGTCGTCGTCGCTCACGAAGCCGAGTCCAAACCATCCGCTTGTGAGGTGCAGACGCAGATATTCGCCACCCTCGTAAGGGGTGTCGGTAAGAGTTTCGCCCGTGGCCGTGTTCTCCCAAATATAGAGATGCCGAGTTGTGTCGTTAGGACGCAAGTCAAGATAAGCGGGGTTGTTGTCGATGCCAGTGTGCTCGGCAGAGACAATAACGAAATCAGGGTCGCTGGCGGTCATTGTTTGTGCGCCAAGCAACATACCGATAACAAGTGTCGATAGAAAGTTCTTCATTGTTTGGTAAATTTTAAAGTGGTTTATGTTAGTATCGCTGCAAATTTACAGATTGCCCACGAATTGCGCGCGTGCAATATTACAATAAAAACTCACATACGCTACAACAAAAACTCACAGCGTATCTGCTAATGAATTGTATATCAGTAGTATTAGTGTTTAAGTTTTGTAAATATGTTATACAACATACTGGCAACCATTGCCTTTATAGTTCTATCAACTCGTCGTAGGCAAAATCGCGAGTTGCGGCGGTGCCTATGACCTTGTCCCACAGCATTGGCGACACGCCGTTGCCCGGGCGCTTCACGGTGATGTTGTCCTCCGTGAGGATTTCGCCCTTGCGGATGTTGCGCGCTGCCACGATGCTCTTGCGCGCCACGATGATGTTCGGTCGCTCTGAGTCGCTCACATGCTTGTGTCCGTCGCCCAAAGCCTGCTCAATGTTGCGGATGGCGTCGACCATAGCCTTAAGTTCCTGCGGCTCAAGCGATGCCTTGTGGTCCGGTCCAGGGAGCGTCTTGTCGAGGGTGAAATGCTTCTCAATCACCTCTGCACCCATCGCTACGGCAGCAATCGGCACCTCAATGCCCTTGGTGTGGTCAGAATAGCCCACACGCACATGGAGCGAGTCGCGGATGTCGAGCATGGCGCGCAGGTTGACGTCGGCCATCGGCGTTGGGTATTGGGTGTTGCAGTGCAGCAGGATGATCTGTTCGCGATTCAGTCCGCCGTCCTCAAGCACCTTCATCGCCGCCTCAATCTCAGGCAGTTCCGACATGCCAGTCGACATTATCACTGGGCGGTGTTTCGCTGCGATTTTGCGCAGATAGGGCAGGTTGGTAATCTCGCCCGACGGGATTTTGTAGTAGTCCATGTCGAGCGGTTCGAGCACGTCGATCGACACGAGGTCGAACGGGGTGCTCATAAAGCCGATGCCCACGCGGTCGCAGTATTCCTTCAGTGGTTTGTAGTCGGTGAGCGGCAGGTGGATAGCCTTGCACATCTCCAACTGGCTCTCGCCGTCGCCGGTGGTCTCCTTCTGGTACTCCGCCTTCGGGGCGAAAGTGGAGATTACGAGTTCCGGCTTAGCGGTTTGGAATTTCACGTAGTCGGCACCTGCGCGCTTGGCTTCGTCGACCATGCGCAGCGCCATCTCGTAGTTGCCGTTGTGGTTTACTCCGGCTTCGGCTATTATTATGGTATGCATCTTTTTGCTTGAATTTTAGAACATTACTTCGCTGAAATAGCGCGCCATTAGCGCTCCGTCGCGCCAGTTGGTGCATTCGTCAGCCTCTATGTGGCGCGATTCCTGCAGAATCATCTTGGCAATGTTGGCGCCGGCACCGATGGAGCACACCACGCCTCCGCCGAGACGCGGGTTGATTTCCATGAGCAGATAGCGGTCGGTTGCGAGGTCGTGGAGGAACTGCAGTGTTATGGGGCCGCTGAAGGGTATGGCGTTGAGGATTTCTACCGACTGCGCAATCAGTTGCGGTATGCGGCAGGTCTGCGAGCGGTCCACTTCGCCGCCCGAAGTGGATATGCGCAGGCGCGGCACGATGCACTTTATCTTGTTGTTGAACGTTGATACGTAGCAGTCAACGGTGTATTCCTCGCAGTCGGCGATATATTCCTGAATAAGGTAGTCGCCGATATTTTCCACAGCATCCACGTCGGCTTGCGAATGGGCTATGATGATGCCCTTCGACGCTGACCCCTCGCGGGGCTTGAGGATGGCAGGGAAGTGGCAGTTGTCGGGCGCATAGGTGGCTGGGATGGCGAAGCCCAAGTTGGCAAACAGGCTTGCGGCAATGGCTTTGTTAAACATAGCGTGCGCCACGTCGTATCCCGACACGGGTATGAATGGGATGTTGAAATCGGTGCATCTGATTCGGAGATTCAACTCTGAGCAGATTTCGATTGCGCCGTCGACAAACGGCAACACGATGTCAATATTGTATTCGCGGATTGTTTCCAACAGCCGCTCCACTGCGTTGTCGTCGCGCCATCGCGGACCGGGCACAACCGTGCCGACGCAGGCAATGGGCACCGTGTCGATAATCTCAGAACTGAGAATGCGCACGTCGTACCCCATTTCGTCGCCGGCGGCAATGAAATGCTTCGCAAGCGACACCCGCTTGGCTCCGCCGAGCATCAGGATGGTAATGACAGGGCGGCTCATCGGTTGTAGATATTGTATTTGTACTTAGCCAAATTCTTGGGGTCGGAAAACCATTCGATGGTTTCCTTCAGTCCGTCGGCAAGCGAATATTTCGGACGCCAGTCGGTGAGGCTGCAAATCTTCGTGTTGTCGCCGAAGAGGCGGAACACCTCCGAGTTTTTCGGGCGTATGCGCTCTGGGTCCTGCACCCATTCGATGTCGGCGCCCATCAGTTCGGCGATGAGTTTCAGCGTGTCGGCCATCGAAATCTCGCTCTTGCTGCAGATGTTGATTTCCTGCCCCTCGATGCCCGGCGCTTTCGCCAGGGCGATAAATCCGCGGCAGGTGTCCTTCACGAAGTTGAAGTCGCGCGTAGGCGTGAGGTCGCCCACCTTGATTTGCTTCACCCCGTTGGCAATCTGAGTGATGATGGTAGGGATGATGGCGCGGGCAGACTGGCGCGGGCCGTAGGTGTTGAACGGACGGGCGATGACCACCGGCAGCGAGAATGCGTTGTAGAAACTCTCGGCAATGGCATCAGCGCCGATCTTGGTGGCGGAGTAGGGCGATTGTGGCTGCTTCGGGTGCTTCTCGTCGATAGGCACATAGCGCGCCGTGCCGTAGACCTCCGACGTGGAGGTGACCACGAGCCTTTCCACCGTTGCGTCGCGGGCTGCCTGGCAGATGTTGAGCGTGCCTTTTATGTTGGTGTCCACGTAACTGTCGGGAGCGATGTAACTGTAAGGGATGGCGATGAGTGCGGCGAGATGAAACACCGTGTCGCATCCGCGCACAGCCTCGCGGCAGAAATTAGGGTCGCGCACGTCGCCGTTGATCACCGTGAGCCCAGGGTGCTTGATGCCCTCAAGCCAACCCCAGTCGTTGAACGAGTTGTAGACGCTGAGAGCCTTCACCTCGCAACCTTCGGCGAGAAGAGCCTCGGTGAGGTGCGAGCCGATGAAGCCGTCGGCGCCGGTCACTAATACTTTCTTCATATTGTGATGTAGTCTTGTTTTCTGGCATCAAAATTACTAAAATAATCATTATTAAGGCGTAGCCGCCGCCCGAAAATTCCCTCAGCCTCGCTTTTTCCGCCCCCTTCCGCCGGGGGGTCGCAATTTTTTTAGGGCAAAGTGTTGGCAGGTAAAAAAAAGTTTGTACCTTTGCAGCCGGGTAAGTCCTATACGGCCAGCTCCTTGTCAACTCCCCCAGGTCTTGACCGAAGCAAGGGTAGCAGGTTGTAGCGGCGCGATGTAGTAAGCTTGCCCATCTGCCTCTTTAGCTCAGTTGGCCAGAGCACGTGATTTGTAATCTCGGGGTCGTTGGTTCGAATCCGACAAGAGGCTCAAAAAAAAGCGAAAAAAGTTGCGCAAAAATTTGGAAGTTTAAAAATTCCGTCGTACCTTTGCATCGCTTTTCCGAAGAACGGAAGACATTCGGGGTGTAGCGCAGTCCGGTTAGCGCACCTGCTTTGGGAGCAGGGGGTCCCAAGTTCGAATCTTGGTACCCCGACAAAATGAGGCTTGAGCATCGCTCGAGCCTTTTTTGTTTCC